>JBCBPW010000004.1:0-74549 GCA_039820545.1 Bacteroidota bacterium
GATAAGGATTAAGACATATTTTGTAAGAGGTCACATACATGAAAAGAGATGTGATCCCTTTGAAGGCTAATCGCTATAAAATCTCTAACACCCACCTCAAATAGTCCTCTGTCCGAGTTTTTATACATCATATCATCATTTTAGTACACTTTTCATAATATTGGAAAGTATAAGGAAAATAAAATCCAACCTTTTTTCCCGAATTATAACCCACTCAATCAGAATGTTTGAGTATCAGGCGAGAATGTCTCGTATTCTTAAGCAAAGTTCTGCTCTTTTGAAGCGTAACTCTAGACTGTCTGTGGAGTCTCAAGTAGCACAGATCATTTGCGCATGAAAAAATATCTTCTCTATATCCTGCTTTTATTGTTTGTTGTGGCGTGTAGTCCCTCTCCCCAGCGTTTGGCCTCTACCTCCGAAGAGTGGGTTTTAGAGAAACATATTCTCCGTCTAGAGAAGCGCATCAAAAAACACCCTGATTGGTACGAACCCTATCTTCTTCGTGGACAGGCACACTATAAGTTGAGTCAGTACAATGAAGCATTAGAAAACTTTGATCAGGTCATTCAGCTTAATCCCCAAAGTGTAATCGGTCGTTATAATCGTGCGATGACTTATGTCAATATGGGGCAGAGAATAGAAGCTTTGACAGATTTTCAAACGGTTCTTACATTGGACTCATTACACAAACCCACGATGGCACACTTGGGATTCTTGTATGTCAAAATCGATAGCTTCAGGAAGGCAGTGGACATCATGGACCGTGCAATCCGTCATTATCCCGAACATATTCCATTTTATAGTCTACGTGGGGCAGCCTTTTACTATTTAGATGAGCCCCGACTGGCCATCTATGATTATAGCGTGATCATAGAGCGACATCCACGGGATACAGATGCACTGGTGCAGCGTGCGTTGGCCCATTATGCGCTACGCGAGTACGACATGGCCAAAGAGGATCTCGCGACAGTCTTGAAAGCAGATGACAATGTAGACATCGCCTGGTATCAGCGCGCACTCATTGATGTACAGGAGGGAGCCTACGATCGAGCTGTCCAACATGTCAACAAGGCCATTCGGCTGAATCCTCGCCGTGGGCAGTACTACTTCACGCGTGGTCTAGCGCGCCTCAATCTTAATCGCGAAGCACAGGCACGTGCTGATTTTGATCAAGCGATGCTCAAGAATCCTACCTTAAAAATTCAGATTGATCAAGTGGTGGCGGAGCAAGAAGCGATGCTGAGGGATGAGTGATGGGATCCTGTAGAGCGTATGAGCACTTAGAGGCTACGCTGTAGCGGTGGCCCTACACAGATCTATAAGTTAATCAGGTCATAAGAAAGCGATCTCCGAACTATCTGCTTATCTTTGCAGTTGTATTTTTCGGTTCTAATTGGGACCGATTTACCTGATTTATACTTATGACGCACACATACAATACTCAGACAAGCAAGGATCTATTTTATGAAGCCAACCAGTACATTCCAGGTGGAGTAAACTCTCCCGTACGTGCCTTTAAAAGCGTCGGAGGAGATCCCATTTTCATCAAACGTGCCGAAGGTGCCTATATTTATGATGAGGATGGCAATGCTTATGTCGAACTGATCAATTCATGGGGCCCCATGCTCATGGGACACGCGCATCCAGTCGTCCGCGAAGCTGTAGCAGAAGCACTTTCGCGCTCTTTTAGTTTTGGTGCGCCCACAGAGATCGAGATTCAAATGGCCAAGCTGATCGTCGATGCTGTGCCTTCGGTAGAGAAGGTCCGTATGGTCAATAGTGGCACAGAAGCCACCATGAGTGCCATTCGATTGGCGCGTGGGTACACCAGCAAGGATAAAATCATCAAGTTTGCAGGATGCTATCACGGGCATGGAGATTCCTTTTTGATTGCGGCAGGCAGTGGAGCGGTCACTTTTGGTGTACCCAATAGTCCAGGCGTCACTGATGGGATTGCACAGGATACTTTGATTGCGGAGTTCAACAACCTAGACCATGTCCGAGAGCTAGTGGAAGCCAATAAGGGCAATGTAGCTTCGATCATTCTTGAGCCGATTACAGGAAATATGGGGGTTATCATCCCCGAACCTGGGTTTTTAGACGGGCTGCGCAGGATCTGCGATGAGGAAGGAATCGTGCTGATATTTGATGAAGTTATGACGGGTTTCCGTTTGACCTATCATAGTGCCCAGTCCATCTTAGGTGTGACGCCTGACATTACCTGTTTGGGTAAAATCATCGGAGGGGGAATGCCAGTAGGAGCTTATGGAGGAAAGAAAGAAATCATGGATTTTGTTTCTCCGTCGGGTCCTGTATACCAAGCAGGTACACTTTCGGGAAATCCTATCGCAATGGCAGCGGGTGTCGCGACACTTACCTATCTGAGAGATCATCCAGAAGTATACGCTTCAGCGAATCAGGCAACACGCTCACTTTCGGAGGGATTGCATGATCTGCTCAACGAAAAGGGGATTGCGCACACACTACCCACGATTGGGTCGATGTTTACCCTGTTTTTTAACCCTGATCCTGTCAAGAAATTTGAAGATGCGCAGGCTTGCGACATGGAGCGATTTGCCAAGTTTTTTCGAATGATGCTAGAGAGAGGAGTCTACATGCCGCCTAGCCAGTACGAGGCAATGTTTGTCTCAGCTGCTACAGGAGAAAAAGAAGTCGATCACGTACTAAGCGCAGCAAAGGCGTCTCTGGAATTGCTGTAGATAAAAGACAAAGACCTTATGTGAGGGAGAATGGTGACATTCTCTCTTTTTTTATATATAAAAATGACAAAAAGACAGTTTGTGTAGGTTGATTTGTGTCAAAACGGCAGAAAAAATCCAATGGCACATGGATTGATTACCAATAGTGTATTTGAAAACGAAAACAAAGCAAGAAAAGAATATGAAATTTGTCGTTAAAAATCATCCCTGGGCTACTAGCCGCGTGTATCGTCCCGTCAATGCTAACCGTTGGACGCCTGCTGTAAATGTGAAAGAAACAGATGCTTCATTTGAAGTAGCGTTGGCTGTACCAGGCCTGACTAAAGAAGACTTTAAACTAGCTGTAGAAGACGATCGCTTGACCATCAGTGCTAAGCAGGAGACCCAAAACGAAGAAAGCCATGAGCGTTTTACGCGTAAGGAATTCAACTTCCAGTCTTTCGAGCGTAGCTTCCTCCTGCCTGACAATGTCAATAGCGAAGCCATCTCAGCATCATACGAAAATGGTATCCTAAAGGTTGAACTTCCTAAAGTAGAACCTGAAGTGATCAAGAGAGAAATTGTCGTCGCATAGCGAGGATAGTCACTGGGGAAGGGGCTGAAGTCAAAAAGAAGGCAAGTGCGTTGGAATAGAAAGGATTCAGCCCTTTCTTTTTATAAAAAAGTAGAAAGGAGAACGATATGCTCTTATTGTTAAGATTTAATCGCAGGAAAAGAGTCATGCAGTTGGTATCAGCTGTCTAATGACTCGAAGACATACAAGATGTTTCATGGTTAGTGTAGTGTAGTAGGTAGAATGGGAACGGCCGAGAGGTGCGTTCCCATTCTCTTTTTATTTCTGTATAGGAGGGACACGATGGGTAGTAGCAAAGGTGAGCATTTCCCTCAACTCAGGACGTTCAAGATCTTCTATTTTTTTGACCTTGAAATGTCGAAATTTCTTCCCTGTTCCTTCTAGTATACCTTCTGGATCAGGTAGCTCTGCACCATAATTGAATCCCAGAGTCACATGCTTCTTGGCTAGCGCAATCCATGAGAAGTGTTCGGACATTTTCTTGGGCCCCGTTCCATATCCTGTGATTTTTTGCTTGAGCCAGGGCACTTCTATGACTTCTGGCAGGACTTCATAAATCAGCGCGCGAGTAGCAGTGGCGAGTTCCTGTATGTCAGGAGGATATTGCTGGATAATGGTTTGGAAATCAGCGTTTGTATAAGACATGAATATGAATGCTAAAAAATGAAAATGGGCATATAATTTATCTGAATTCGATGAAAAAAAGAAGGTAGACTTCTCAACAAGTCTACCTAATGGTTTTTTTCTGTACGTAAAATCAGGCTTTAGGAAGCTACACATTTATTTGCCATCTCCATCCCCTTCGTCTTCTACTGCTTTCTCCACCTCCTCAATCAATGCCTTATCTGAGGGTTTGAGCGGTTCCCCCTGCTTTAGTTCTGCCAATTGGGCTTTGAAGGTAGCGAGTCTATCTTTTTCCTGATCTATGAGCTGGAGTTGATTTTTACGGTCCAACTTGTTTTGATCGATAGACTGTAAAGTCTCAGCCAGTTCAATCTCTAGCTTCACGGAGTCTGTCACCATTTTCTCATGAGCTTTGGCTTCCTTAGCAACTACTTTTTTCTGCTCTGCGATGAGCAATCCCATTTCGTAGATTTTGACGTCTAGTTGGAGGCCTTCCATCATTTCAGTCAGCTTACCCATTTCATTGGGATAGTTGGTCGACGTAAGGAAGTTGTTATTTCCAGCCGAGACAAAAACAGTGATACGCGTCTCGCTGCTAGACTTACGAGAGGCACGCTCTGTCTTATAATAATAATCCCAGCGGTTGTTGGCAATCTCGCTGAAGGTCACTCCTTCATAGTAGTGGAAGCCACTTTTGGATTTTGGCTTGGTATTCAGGCCAGATCGGAATTTTTCGTCCAATACAGCCATTACATTTTTCTCCTGCCCCTGGATGGTAATGGTAAAAGCATTGCCAGTGGTTTTCTTCATAAACTCCTGCTTGCCTTCATTTACTTTTTGGGCTTGCATGCTTAGGAGAGAAAAGAAGATGAATGAGAGAAGAAGGAATAGGTTTTTCATAGTGAGGGTAGTATTTTATTCTGAGACGATGCGATTCATCAGATTGTCACGCTTCCCTAAAGAAAAATAATCTGGACATAGGTTGCCCTGAACCGTGAGTAAAAAGTGTTTCAGTACAAATTTTAAGCCCAGTGACAGCTACCTTGGAGGTAAGCGTTTCAACTCCAAGAAGTAGAATGTAAATCCTAAAACTCAAAAAACCTTTTTACACAGCGTATTGGGTCGCGCCCTCTGAATTCTCCTTTCCAACTGTCTCGTTACATGGAAACAATCAATAAGTCGATATCTCGATAATTCATACTCATACCAAAAAGAGAAGCAATGTTCTTTTTGGTCACATGACGTCTATACGCATAGATCCCTACTTTGAGACCTTCGTCATAGCGAATCAAGTTGTCGATCCCACCACTCTGGCCGATATTCACGATCAATGGACCCAAGACATTGCTGATGGCGATAGAGGCTGTCCGTGCGACACGTGAGGCGATGTTGGGGACACAGTAGTGGATGACGCCATGCTTGACAAAGGTAGGTTTGTCGTGGGTCGTGAGTCTACTAGTTTCGATGCAGCCTCCCTGGTCTATCGCCACATCAATCACCACAGATCCTTCTTTCATTTCCTTGATCATGTCCTCTGTCACGACCATAGGGGCGCGCTGTCCATCTCGATAAGCTGCACCGATGACCACATCTGAAGCGACGACGGCATCTCGAATATAGTTTCTCTGTGCGACAGAAGTGTATACATTGATCCCTAGCTCTTTTTCTATTCTCCGCAGTTTATAGATCTCTTCATCAATGATACGGACCCTTGCGCCCATCCCCATTGCGGTCTGAGCTGCATTGAAGCCGACAGTGCCTGCACCGATGATGGTCACTTCTGCAGGAGGAATACCCGTCACTCCTCCAAGCAAGATGCCTTGCCCATCATTTTTTTCTGTAAGGAGTTCTGAAGCGATGTGAATAGAAGATACACCCGCGATTTCACTCATCATTTGTACCAGGGGCAAAGATCCGTCTTCACTACGGAAAAACTCGAACCCAATCGCGGTGATATTTTTGCGAATGAGTTGATTCATGTGATCTGGAGAGAGTGAGCCCATATTAATGGCAGAGATCAGGGTTTGATTCTCTTTGAGTAGCAGCAGTTCTTCCTGGGAGAGTGGAGATACTTTCAGAATGACATCTGAGTTGGCGAAGACATCCTCGACGGTGTAGGAAATGGTGGCTCCTTGCTCAGCATAATCATGATCGGTATACCGAGCACCTTCTCCAGCTTCATGCTCGATGTATACCTGATGTCCATTGGCAATGATCACACCTACGGTCTCTGGCGTGATCGCTACGCGGTTTTCTTGGAAGAAAGTCTCTCGCGGTATCCCGATGCGGAGTCGCTTTTGCAACTCTCCTTTTTTGAGCGGCATCTCTTTGGGTATGGCCCAGGAACCTGGGTACACACCGGGGAATATTCCTTTTTCAATCGAAAACTCAGACTTGGCCATGCACCGTATGGGTTAGTTCTATCTTGCGACTATGATCGGTTTGGACTGAGATGTGGAGGTGGATTGTATCCGAAGGGAGCAAGGAAGGAATGCGTTCGGGCCATTCGATAAATGTATAATGGCCCTTTTGGAAGTAGTCAAGTAAACCAATCTCATACGCCTCATCTTCATTTTGAAGCCGGTAAAGATCCATGTGAACCACAAGCTCATCTGCGCCAGGATACTCATGAATTAAATTGAAAGTAGGACTTGTGACAGGCTCTTGTACACCCAAGATCTCACAAAAAAGCTTGATCAGTGTGGTCTTTCCTGCGCCCAACTCCCCATAAAATGCAAAAATTCTCTCATTCGTACAACTCTCCAAAATACTTTTTGCGATGGAATAGTTGTCTGATAACGAGCGACTCAAATATACCCTCTCCGACATGGTGCGAATATAATTCTACCCGCATCAATGGCCAAATATTGATAGGGAAATCGTCAATCGGAAAGGATTTTAGCTGAATAAAACGTGCTAAAAAAGCCCGTCGCGGTTGATCATGGAGATGAAATGCTCCTTCTGACCCTTGCTGATCGGGAGTGCGACGTCTCCTATATAGACCATATTGCCCACAATGCTATCAATATGGGTGATGTTGACGATATAACTACGGTGGATTCGGGCAAAATGTGCATCAGGCAGTGCTTCAAGTAGCCTGCTCAAAGATTGGAGAATGATCAATTTGTCTTTTGTGGTGTGAATCCGCACATACTCGCGTAGCCCTTCGATGTATTTGATCTCTTCGTAGGCTACTTGTACTAGGCGTTGATCAGTTTTGACAAATAAGGAGTCTCTAGCGGAAGAAGGATTGGAAGAATCAGATGGAGGAATGGAAGGTGTGAGTGGAGGAGAAACTTTTTCCATGGCGCGATTGATGGCCTGGAAAAATCGCTCAAATACAATGGGCTTGAGTAAGTAGTCTACCACATCCAGTTCATAGCCCTCGACTGCGTATTCAGAAAAGGCCGTCGTGAATATCGTGGCAGGTCTTTTGCCCAAAGACCTCAAGAAGTCAAGGCCCGAAAGGTTGGGCATATGTATATCCAGGAGTAAAATATCCACCTGCTGCTCTCTCAGCACAGTCTGCGCTTCTATTGCTGTTTTACATTGTCCTACAATCTCCAATTGAGGAATCTTCTGAATATGTCCTGCCAGGAGCTTACGAGCGAGTGCTTCGTCGTCTACGATGAGGGTACGATATTTCATGAGGGAGAGATTATAGCTGTTTTTGGGAGGAATTAGGAGGGGTGTCTTGGGGATCAGATAGATCTACATCCAGTTCTACGCTGAATACGCCATTATCAGCATGGATTCGTAGCTGGTGTTTTTTGGGATAATGGAGTTCCAATTGTCTACGTGCATTTGATAGTCCAATGCCTGTGTCCGTTGTTTGGCTATCTGAGTGATAGGGAGATACACTATTTGACAAAGAGAAATGCATGACATCGGATTCATCTACAACTGTGCTTACTTTGATCCATCCTTGAGGATTTTCATTCAGGTCGCCATGTTTGAAGCTATTTTCCAGAAAATTGATCAACAGCAAAGAGGCAATTTGATGTTTGTTTTTAATCCCTTCGGTGTATATATCTACGTTTTTTGCCTCTTCATCCTGCAATTGGTGCAAGTCTACATAACTCTGAAATAACTCCATTTCTCGCAAGAGCTTGGTATGGACTACCCGCGTATCACTGAGGAGGTAGCGCATGATCTCTGATAGCTTAGCAATCATCTGTGGCGCACGATCGTCTTTCAGGAGAGCCAAAGAGTAAAGATTGTTGAGGGTATTGAACAGAAAATGAGGATTAACTTGGGTCTTGAGGAATTTGAGCTCGGCTTGCAATCGTTGATTCTGAAGCTCTGTTTTCTGCTGCGTGATCGAAAACCATGCTTCGGCAAACTTGAATAGGGTAGAGCCGATCATGACGATAGTGATTGCAAAAATCGGAACCTGCCAATCGGGAAGTTGAGCCGCCGCCATCCCATTGATTTCTATATCCACCCAGTATCTTAGCACGATCAGACCCGCGATCAATCCTCCCGCAGCTAATAGGTAGGCCAAGTAGCGCTTTTTTTCAAGGAGATGAGGGATCAATACCATGTAATTGAAGTACACCCCTGCAATCATCAGTGGAAGCTTTTGCAGGACATAAAGTGTCGGGCCTATAGGACTTGCCTGAGCGGGTGAGCTGGAATATGCCAGTACAGACCAGAAGCACCAAAATATGACCTGGATCAGAATCGTAAAGATTCGGAAGTTGCCCTTCGTCAAGGCTATCCCCATGATTTTATGTTCATCTTGAATTGTCAACACGTTTCTTTTTTTACCTTCTGTAAGACCATGTTTGAAACTTCAAACCTGCGAAAAGTTTGTGCTTTTAGAACCTGAAATCGCTACTTTTTAGCTAGATCTTCATTGTTCCCAAGATGGTCTAAGAATAAATGAAACCTAATGGCTTCTCTACGAAATAACCAGAATTTTCATCAAAGTGATCGTTTGAGCTAGCCAATGTTCTATATGCTTCAACGAACGCCTTTTTGGCTATTCGAAGGAAGAAACCGCACACTCATATGAAGAATGAAGCTAATGGTTGATACTTTTTGCCCCCCTCCCAGAGCGTAGGCTACTTGGCGCCACAACAAACAACTCATCCTCACTATCTAGGATTCTGTGAAGCAGCTTATTGGACATTTTAAGAATGTAAAGGAGCACGCTGTTCCCTCTATGCTTTCCCATGATCCCATGTGCGCTGTAAGGAGAATCCTAGATGAGGAGAGCAGTACGCCATAAACTTCTTAACATATGTTAATTTCTTTTTCTATTTCTCTGTAGTAGTTTTATATTAAAAAATCTCTCATGATGAAAAAAATCATTTTCGTTGCAATATTCGTATGTACGTCCTTTTGGGTACAGGCACAGTCTGACATTGTAGGTACTTGGTTGAATGAAGATAAGACGGCTAAAGTAGAAGTAGTAGAGGAGGGGGAAGCAATAGAAGGTAAACTCGTGTGGGCCAAAGAAGAAAAGGCAGAAGAAAAACTGGGAACAGTCATATTTAAAGACTTGAAAGCCAAAGGGGATAAGTGGAAGGGAGAAGTGTTTGCTATGAGGCGTGGAGCGCATTATGATGCTACGTATGAAGTGATCGAGGAGGGAAAAAAACTAGAGATTAATGTCTCTGTAGGCATGTTTTCTCAGCGTCAGGTATGGACTAGAGTAGAGGAGTAGCTGTCTGCTTGGATAGACAAAAAAATACATAATCAAAACAACACCTTATCTCTTACGCTCACTTTACCTTAGATTATTTCAAGGAAATACTCAAAGGAATAGCTTCTCAGGCGGCATATCCCATCTGTTGCCTGAGAATTTCTTGTATAGAGTGAATTGTCCAGAGAACCAAACTACAAACAATCCCACAACAAATGGTAAGATTGATCTTATTGATCCTGTTTTCCTTCCATCTCGTATGGGCGCAGGATGTGATCCAGATTCTTTATGACGAATCGAGAGGAATCTCCAGACTGGCAGATATGATCCAGGAGGAAGCAGAGGCACTCGTTAGCCCCAGGTTTCAAGTGAAGTTTGAACAAAAACCCTATCGCGAGGGGATGTCACTGAACGATTCTGGTGCAGCATTGACAATTACCATTGGGCCTGTGGGTAGTCAGGCAATGATCCAAAAGAAAAACTACACCCATCCTGTTATTGTGGCTACAGTACTTGATGCAGGCCTCCAGGGACTGACAAAAAATGCCCAGGGAACAACAGGACAGACGAATTTTAACTATATCGAAAACCCTTTTGATATAGCTGAGGATCTAAGGTATTTACGACTCATTAGGCCATTTACTCATGTTGTAATCATGGTCGATCAGAAGATTTTGACTCTGGCACCAGAAATCCCAAACAACTTGGCGCAACAGACTCAACCTGATGAGGAAATCACCTTAGTACCTGTCGGTGATCAACCCATTGCGGAGGTTATTGATGCCATACCTGCCGATTGTGATGCGGTATATCTACTCCCACTGGGAAATGATTATGGAGTGGATAAAAGGAAGGCCCTTTTTGAGGCCATCACAGGAAAAGGCTTGGTTTCGTTTTCCCTGCTCGGAGGTACTCAGGTAGCAGAAGGTGTCATGGCAGGACGTGCACCCCAGCAATCCTCCCAACTTCTTTCGAGAAGAGTAGCTCTCAATGTCCTTGCAATCTTGGAAGGAGAAGATGCAGGGGATCAACCCGTGGAAACTGCTACAGCAGGAGATGATTTTGTCATCAATCTAGAGACGGTCGAAAAGAGTGGGGTCTATCCCTCTTGGCAGGCATTGGGGCAAGCGAGGCTCCTCAATGTAGCAACCCCTCCGGATGCCCCTACATTAGACCTTCGGACAGCCATCGCACAAGGGCTTATGCAAAATCTGAGTTTTCAAATCAGCCAGCTTGAAACGGAGTCTGGTAAGGAAACAGTCAAATTAGCCGTAGCAGAGTTATTGCCTGAGCTATCACTGGGAACGAGCTTTGCGGCCATTGATCAAGCGCGCTCCGCAGCTTCTTTTGGTTCGACACAACCCTATACATGGTCCGCATCCGCTCAGCTAGATCAGGTTTTATTAGCCGAGCCGCTGCTAGCCAATATGCGCATACAGCAGTTGGTGCAAGCAAGTAGGGTTGCGAGCCAAAATCAAACCGAATTAGACGTCATCCTTGAAGTGGCTGAAGCCTACTTCAATATCCTGTTGGCGCGTTCGGTAGTCGTCTTGCAGAATCAAAACGTAGACAATACCCGCACCAACTTGAATCTGGCCAAAAAGAAAGAGACAGTGGGCTACTCGGGTGTATCTGAAGTGTATAGATGGGAGACAGAACTGGCCTTGAATAAAATCGAACTCAACGATGCACAGGCCAACTGGCGTGGGGCAAAATTTCGACTTAATCAGGTGCTCAACCAGGATCAGAACACACCTTTGCATCTGGGAGAAAGTTCGCAGGGCGATAGTATTTTGAATATGCTGGACCAGCGGTTGTTTATCTATCTGAGTGATCCTGGTCAGATTCAGTATCTCGCCGATTTTTTGGTGACAGAGGGTAAGCGCAATCTTCCCGAACTTCGCCAGATCCAGCTAAGCCTAGAAGCGCAGGAAAGACTGATTCGTTCTCGTAACAGAGCCTTCTATTTGCCTACCATCGGACTCAATGCATCATCTGGATACAATATCTACCAGGGAGGATATGAGTCTGAGGGTGAGATCCCTCCACAATTTGCAGATGTACTACCCGAACCTATTACCTCACCTACTTGGAGTGTCGGAGTAGGATTAAATATTCCTGTATTTCAAGGGAGGGCACGTAATGCCAATAAGCAACAGGCGACCATAGATTTGGCGCGTCTTCGCAATCAGGAAAAAGACTTGCAGAACCAATTGGAGCTGCGCATTCGGTCTTCTTTACAGCAAGTCGGAGCTTCATTTGCCGAGATCGGACTAGCAGAGAAGGCTGCTGAAGCTGCTACCGAAAACCTGCGCATTGCACAGGATGGATACAAGGAGGGCATTGTCCCTGTGGCACAGTTGATCGATGCCCAGCAAGCGACCCTACAAACCCAAATCCTGGCTTCCAATGCCATATATTCCTTTTTGCTCGATTTTCTCATAGTAGAACGCGCCATTGGCTTTTACTACTTCCTCGAAACTCCTGAATCACAAACAGCCTTTTTGGAGCGCCTTGATGAGTATTTGCTCAACAATTAATCTCCAGTTTTAACCTCATTGACCACTAAACTCATCCTCATGAAATACTTATTCGGCTTCCTCCTTATGCTGGGACTCTGGTCCTGTGGGCAAGAAGTAAGTGTAGACGTCGCCCCTGTCCGGCCCGTGAAATACATGGTGATCTCCTCAGGACAAGGAGCTGAAATGGCCAGTTTTACGGGACTGACCAAGTCTAATCAAGAGACACGCCTATCCTTTAAAGTCGGTGGCGTGATCCAATCCGTCCCTGTCAAAGATGGCCAGCGTGTGAGCCAGGGCCAACTCATCGCCGTAATCGATGCAGAGGACTACAACCTTCAAGTCGAACAGGCAGACGTGCAAGTAAAGCAAGCTGTGACAGGCTTGAATGTCGCCCGCTCTACCTACGAGCGTATCGAACGACTCTATGAGAACAACTCCGTTTCCCTCAGCGAATTTGAGCAAG
This sequence comes from Bacteroidota bacterium, assembly GCA_039820545.1. GTDB lineage: Bacteria > Bacteroidota > Bacteroidia > J057 > J057 > JALEFZ01. The sequence continues at coordinate 12,554 of JBCBPW010000004.1, forward strand.
CCAAAGGAAACTATGATGCCAGCCAGGCACAATTACAAGCTGCCCAAAAGCAATTGGAAGCCGCCAAAAATCAGGTGAGTTACACTAGGCTTCGCGCACCCTATGCAGGGATCATCAGCAGTCTCAGTGTAGAAAAAGGAGAGTTGGTAGGCGCAGGAAATCCCATCGGCTTGCTGAGTACAGAAGGGAAACCTGAGGTATCATTTGGAGTAGCCGCTTCTTATGTAGGAAAGTTGAAACCCAAGCAAAAAGTAGAGATCAGACTTTCCATTGATCCCCATAAGGTATTTGAGGGAGAAATCACAGAGGTAGCCTTCAGCCAAGGAAATGCAGCTACCTACCCTGTCAGTGCCAGATTTACAGATACAAAAGAAAAAATTCGTCCAGGTCTCTCGGCTGAAGTTAAGCTTCCCTTAGACATTGTCCCTACAGGCAGCGCCTACTTTGTGCCCGCCAAGGTCGTGCGAGAAGATGGACAAGGTCAGCGCTTTGTCTTCAAGCTAGAAGGCGAGGGAGATACCTTGAAGGTGAAGCAACAACCTGTAAAGATTGGAGAGTTGAGTACACAGGGATTTGTGATACAAAATGGCCTCCAAGAAGGAGATCGCATCGCGACCGCAGGTTTGAATTCATTATTGGATGGAATGAAAGTCCGTCTCCTTAAATAATCTTTCTGCTCACCCAATACGCTATTATTGTGAATTTAACACAACTTTCACTTCAAAATAACCGAGTCACCCTCACCCTAGTCTTTGTGCTATCGGTATTGGGTATCTCGACCTTCAATGGTCTGGAGCGGAATGACATGCCTCCTTTTACGATTAGGGTGGCACAAGTCGTGACGGTTTTTCCAGGGGCGGGTCCCGAACGCGTGGAAGCCTTGGTGACGACGCCCATCGAACAAGTCGTGCAGGAGCTGCCAGAGCTAGATGTCGTGACGAGTGAGTCCCGAACAGGTGTCTCCATCGTCAAGGTACAATTGAAACAGGATGTCAAAAAAGAAGACCTCCAACCGATATGGGATCGTCTGCGACGTAAGCTAGAGGGAATACGAGGCGATCTACCTGAGAATATCTTAGATCCCGATGTCAAGGATGAAGGACTAGGTGTCGTCTACGGGATCATGATCGGCCTGGAAGGTGATGGCTTCACCTATGATGAGCTAGAATCCTATGCCGAGACGGTCAAAGACCACCTCGTCAGATTGGACGACGCCTCGCGCGTAAAGATTCTCGGAGAGCAAGAGGCACAAGTGCTGGTCGAGTTTGATCATGCGACACTTGCCCAGTACGGCCTGACTGCAGGTCAATTGCAAAACATCATTTCAAGCACGAATATTCTTTTCCCTGGAGGTCAAGTCAACCTGGAAGAAGAAAGCATCATTTTAGAACCTACAGGGAATTTTGAGTCCATCGAAGATCTAAAAAAGTTGATCATTCCTATCGGGCAGACAGGTGGGAGTGTATTCTTGGGAGATATAACTCGAATCCGAAAGGGATATGAAGTACCGCGTGAGCGCATCGTGAGAGTCAATGGTCAGTCAGGATTGGCGATTTCGGTCTCACTGAAAGAGGGTGCCAACATTGTCAAACTAGGAGAAATCATTGATGAGGAGCTGAAAGAATTAGAAGCGAGTTTTCCAGTGGGAATCTCGATGTTTCGTGCTGCCTCTCAGGATGTGATTGTCGATGAGTCTATTCAGGATTTTGTTGGCAACCTCCTTCAATCAGTAGTGATTGTATTGCTGACGATGCTTGCCTTCCTGGGGCTGAGGACGGGAGTCGTCGTGGCGAGTTTAATCCCGTTGGCCATCATTACTACGCTGTTTTTGATGGGAATGCTAGATGTGGGCCTGAATAAGGTATCGCTGGCTGCGCTGATCATGGCTTTGGGGATGCTTGTAGACAATGCCATCGTGATAGCAGAATCGATCATGGTCAAAATGGAAAATGGCGAGAAAGCTGCGAAAGCTGCTATCGATTCATGTGGAGAGCTGGCCATCCCATTGCTGATTTCTTCCTTGACTACGTCGGCGGCCTTCCTTTCCTTCTTTTTGGCCGAATCTACCCTAGGCGAAATCGTAGGTCCCTTATTTGTCGTGATCTCTCTGGCCTTGCTTTCTTCCTGGCTATTATCTCTTACAGTAGTCACGCTCTTGGCTACTTTCCTCATTCGCGTCAAAGCCAAATCGGAAAATACAGAGGAAAAGCCAGGCTTGTTTGATAGAATCACTGCGTATTACCTCCGAATTCTCGTACCTGTTTTGAAGCGTCCTTGGCTTTTCTTGGTGGGAATTTTGGTTGCCTTTATCCTCTCGATTATGGGGCTTGGAAAACTTCCTTTCATCTTTTTTCCTGATTCTGAACGAAACCTGATTACGGTAGACATGAACCTTCCCGTAGGCACTTCTATCGAGCAAAGTGAAGCGGTTGTAAACAAGTTAGAAAGCTTCTTGGCTGAGAATCTAGAAGTCTCAGAAGAGAGAACAAAAGGCGTAAAGTCATGGACTTCCTTTGTGGGAGAGGGACCTGCGAGCTATGATTTGGGGTATCAGCGTGCCCAGCCGCAATCAAACTATGCCCATATCTTAGTCAATACCACTTCAGGAGATGACAACCAACTGGTCATTGACGCACTTCGTGCCTATGCTTTTGATAATCTCCCTGATGCCGAGGTCAAAGTACAGCGACTCAAGCAAGGGGGAGGGTCGGGTATCCCTGTGCAAGTCAGGGTAAGTGGTGCTGAGCCCAATGAGCTCTTTCGGATCTCCGAAAATATCAGGCGGAAGCTGGGGCAAATACAAGGCAGCGTGAACATCTCAGATGACTGGGGACCCAAACTCAAGAAACTGGTAGTAGATATTGACGAGGCAGCAGCTCGTCGTGCAGGACTCTCCAATCAGGATATCGCTCTATCCTTACAGACAGCCCTGTCTGGTTTTGAAACGGGTGATTATCGAGAAGGAGAAGACAACCTCCCTATCATTCTACGTAGCAGCAATAGTCAGGAATTGGACATTAGCCAACTCAAGACCATCAATATTTTTGCGCAAAACTCAGGCAAATCAGTTCCGCTTGCACAAGTTGCCTCTTTGGTTCCTTCCTGGCAGTTTGCCAAGATCAATCGTAGGGATTTGTATCGTACCATTGTCATCAACGCCTACCTACAGGGAGGATACACGGCAAGGGATATTACCCAAGAGTTGGAGCCTTGGTTAGAAGAAGAAGCTAAAAAATGGCCTGATGGATACACCTATGAGCTAGGGGGAGAAGCAGAAGACAGTGCTTCGGGCCTACAAGCAGTCATTGACCAGTTGCCTATTTCTGGTTTCCTGATTGTCTTACTCTTGATCCTTCAGTTCAATTCCTTCAGGAAGACGACCATCGTACTCGGTGCCATCCCTCTGGGGATCATTGGGGTAGTCTTGGGACTCTTTTTGTTCAAGTCTTATTTTGGATTCTTTGCTTTTCTGGGGATCATCTCGCTTGCTGGAATTATCATCAACAATGCGATTGTGCTACTGGATAGGATAGAAATTGAGCAAGAAGAATACAAACGAGGGCCTTGGGAGTCGATCATAGCGGCTTGCCAGCAGCGTCTCCGGCCAATTCTCCTGACGACCTTCACTACGACGCTAGGCTTGATTCCGCTCTACCTCGGCGGAGGCTTGATGTGGGAGCCGATGGCGATAGGCATCATTGTAGGACTGCTGTTCGGAACAATCATCACACTTTTGTTTGTGCCTGTGCTATATAAATTACTTTATCAAGTCAAAGCGCCTACTAGCCCTAAGCTTTAGAAAAGACTCATTAGCGACCCTAGTTTTTATCAAGGGGTGGACTTCATCAGAAGTCTGCCCCTTTTGTATTCCCATCTCTCCCATTTCTTTGCCCCTCACCCCAAAAAGTTGAATCCCATATTTCCCTTCTCCAGATTGGCCCAAGTGATCCAATATGTGCAGGATCTTCAATCAATCATTCATAGGAAATGAAAAAGCAAAAACTATATACCCTCATCAAAATCGCGCTATTCCTGTTTATCTTAAACGGCCTGGTATTCGCATTATTGGGCTTTGAAAAAGATCAAGAAGTGGTAGGAGCATCTCCTTTTTTAGAGAAAGAGTTAGACGAGTTGAGCACATATTTCTCCCAGTCTGAAGCACTCGATACCAGTGTATCCCAGGTACCTGTTGCATGGCATTTGGACCATTCCCTGAAAGTAATCAATCGCATTCACGATACACTGACGGCTTCGAATCCCAAGGATTACGCTATCAATTTGAACCCTGTGCGCATCGCTGTTTTTTCCTCTGGCAAGATGCCACGTGGACGAGGGAAAGCACCCCGATCGGTTCTTCCACCAGATACCATTACGCTTTCGGCTTTAGAAGCACAACTCGCAGAAGCGCAGGGGCACACAGCCCAATGGGATACCTTGGACAAACACGCCCATTTTACCCATCCTGTCTTTGGTAAGCTCCATCGCCAACATTCGAAGCAGTTTGTCACCATTCATACTCAGCACCATCTGGCCATCATTCGAGACATCTTGCAAAAACAACCTTGATCACATCCATCAACAGATGGAGGTCATTTTTCTAAAGGAATATCTCCTCGAAAAATGACCTCCTGAAACATGAATAAAGAGAAATATAGTCTATTTACCTGCCTTTAGGTGCCAATTCTACAATAGGTATCAGCATTTCCTCAAGACTAATCCCTCCGTGCTGGAAAGTGTCTTTGTAGTAGTTGACGTAATAATTGTAATTGTTGGGATAGGCAAAGAAGTAGTCTTCCATAGAGAAAACGTAGGTTGAGCTAACATTTGATTTGGGAAGTCTAGCTTCTTGTGGCTTACGCACGGTGAATACATGCTTCAAGCTTTCGTCATAGTTGAGATTTCTCCCTTGCTTATATCGCAGATTGGTGGTCGTGTTGCGGTCGCCAATGATGCGGATGGGGCGCTTGACACGTACGGTCCCATGATCTGTCGTGAGGATGATTTTGACGTTGCGCTCGCTGAGGGTACGCAGGGCGCGCAGCAGCTGAGAATGCTCTAGCCAACCTCTTGAAAGGGAGCGATAAGCAGCTTCGTGTGGCGCCAACTCTCGTATGATATTCATCTCGGTGCGAGAGTGCGAGAGCAGATCAATGAAGTTATAAACGATGAAATTGACATCATTTTGCAGCAGATTGAGGATGTTATCTGCTAAATTTTTTCCATCATCATTGGTGATGACCTTGTGGTAGCTATGCTTTACATTGAGGCGGTGACGCTTGAGCATAGATTCAACAAATGCAGCTTCGTGCTTATTCTTTCCGCCTTCTTCATCGTCATTTAGCCAAAGTTTGGGATATCGCTGCGAAATTTCGAGCGGCATCATACCTGCAAATATGGAGTTACGTGCATATTGCGTGGCTGTCGGGAGAATCGAGTAGTACGCTTGTTCTTTGACGACATAAAACAACTCGGAGATGATGCTCTGAAAGGCGCGCCACTGGTCCAGACGCAGACAATCTACTAAGATGAAGAAGACACTTTCGTACCCTCCGTCGAGATGGGGAAAGGTCGTTTGGGGAATGACATCTGGAGAGAGAATCGGACGCTCGCTCAGATCTCCTGTATTCACCCAATCAAGGTAGTTTCGCGCCACAAATTTCCCGAAGTTGCTGTTGGCTTCTGAAAGCTGATTGGCGAGGACTTCTTCCATACTCTTGTCCTCATTCTCCTCCATTTTAGCGTCCCAATAGATCAGCTTTTTGTAGATGTCGATCCACTCGGGATGGTCATTGTCCTCAAAAAACTGCATGGCAATGTTTCGGAAGTCTTGCTGATAGCCAGAGTTGACTTTTGCTGTGACGAGCCGTTTATTTTCCAGCACTTTCTTCAATGCGAGGAGGATCTGGCTTGGCTTGACAGGTTTGATGAGGTAATCTGCAATCTGCGCCCCCAAGGCATCCTCCATGATGTGCTCTTCTTCTGATTTGGTGACCATGATCACAGGCTGACTGGGTTTGATCTGTTGAATCTCAGACAAAACCGTCAGACCATCCATTCCTGGCATTTGCTCATCCAAGAACACGACATCATAGCTTTTTTCCTTGATCAACTCCAGGGCATCAATGCCATTACTGACAGACTCTACCTGAAAATCTTTTTCTTTCAGGTACATCATATGTGCTTTCAGGAGATCAACCTCGTCGTCTACCCATAGTATTTTTGCGCTCGCCATAATGATTCTCTTAATTTGATTCAGCATCGAATCAAATGTTTCGCTTATTGTTCAAATTGTACCGTCGTGCCTGCCTATCGAAGTAAATCGGAGGAAAGTATGACAAAATAACAAAAGGGTAGAAATCCTGGCAGTGGCAATGAGATTTTTTGGTGGAAAGTAAGAATGTACTAAAGATAGTAACATCCAGCTTTAAAGGACGAAAATTTGAGGTGAAAGTTGATGTTTGATCCGATTTTTTGAAAAAGAATGAAGGGAAAGTCTGGGTAGAAATATTCAAAGGGAGATAAAAGTCTAAAAATCAAGGTTTTATTGCCAGTTTATACACCAGAGAATAATCTGTGTAAATCTCCAAAATCTCTGGTTAAATACTTGGCCACATATAATCTTAAGTTGTCGATCACAGATGTATTTTTTTCTATGTCAACATCAACGATAGATTTGATGGATAATTCAAGCCTACATAATTCTCATGAGATGAGCGGCTATAAATTCTAATATTCATTTTATATGGCCATAATTGCCGTATTTTCGTATCTATAATCTAGGGTTAAAAATCAGCATCTAACCAAAAACACATTTATATAAAAATACATGAAGGATATGCACGATGATGCACTTGAAAGCTTGAAGGAAGCCCTCAAGCATTCTCCTGATAATCTCCCCCTGCGCATTCACTATGCGGAGTTATTGATGGAAGGGGAAAGATGGGAAGAGGCGACGACACAGTTGAAGTACGTATTGGAAAAAGACAGCCTTCATTTCAAAGGACGTCTGTTACTTGCTACCCTGCATTTGGAGCAGGAGCAGTATTCTAGAGGAATCGTCATCCTGGAAGCACTGAAGAATGAGTTTCCCAACTCTAAGCAAGTCCTGCTGCTACTGGCCAAGGCTTTCTTGAGAGAGGATAGTATCAGCGAGGCCCTGGTTCATTATCAAGCTTTGCTCAAAATAGATCCAGAAGCTACCGATCAGGAACTAGACATTCATTTACGAAACTATCAGCCACATGAGGAGATGAACTTTGAGGAGGGATTTGATGAAGATGGACTGGATATGATGGAGAAGCCACGCATCAACTTTGAAGATGTAGGGGGAATGAAGCGCGTCAAGGAGGAAATCGACCTAAAGATCATCAAGCCGCTTCAGCATCAGGAGATCTACAAAGCATATGGCAAAAAGATTGGGGGAGGCATTCTTTTGTATGGCCCTCCAGGTTGTGGGAAGACGCATATCGCACGTGCGACAGCTGGACAGGTAGATGCCAAATTTATCAATGTCGGCATCAGCGATGTCTTGGACATGTGGGTAGGAAATAGCGAGCGCAACTTGCATGAGATCTTCGAGGTCGCACGTGCAAACGCGCCATGTGTCTTGTTCTTTGATGAGATCGATGCCTTGGGCGCCAGTCGTACCGATATGCGCCAATCCAATAGCCGCAAGTTGATCAATCAGTTTTTGGCGGAGTTGGATGGGATAGAGGCGCAAAATGATGGGCTGCTGATCATCGGTGCGACCAATGCCCCTTGGCATTTGGATTCTGCTTTCCGTCGTCCAGGTCGATTTGATCGGATCATCTTCGTGGAGCCACCTGATCAGGAAAGCAGGGCAGATATCCTCCGTATCCAACTTAAGGATAAACCGATTGTGAATATAGACTATGAGGACATCGCCAAGCGGTCCAAGGACTACAGCGGAGCAGACCTCAACGCTGTCATCGATCTTGCGATTGAATCCAAGCTGGCAGAAGCTTTCAAGCAGGGAGTCCCACAACCGCTAAGCACACAGGACCTCAAGAAAGCCCTAAAAAAGCACCGTCCCTCGACTAAGGACTGGTTTGCTAGTGCCCGAAATTATGCCCTGTATTCCAATGATTCAGGCCTATATGATGACGTTCTCACGTATTTGAATATCAAAAAATAATGGAGCTACACGCTACAATCAATCAAGCACAATTTTATCTCGAGCGAAACCGCTTGGATGAAGCGGAGAAAGTGTTGCGTGCCTATCTGGGACAGGACCCTGAGCGTGGAGAAATCCTCCATATATTGGCCATTGTCTTGTCACGCGCTAAGCAACACAAGGAGGCAGAAGCCACTATCCAATATGCCATATCGCTAGAACCAGATAATGCGCATTATCTCTATATCTATGCAATTATTTTGGTCGAAAGAGACCAGCCCAAGAAAGCTGAGGAGTATATTCGGCAAGCCATCCAGTTTAATCCTGAGGAGGCCGAGTACTTTGGCTTGCTAGCCAATATCAAGCTGGTGCTCAAAGACTTCCAGGCTGCGCTTGATTTTGCTGAGCAGGGACTACAGATCAACCCTGCTTCTATCTACTGCCTCAATATGAAGTCCACGGCTCAAGTGAAGCTAGGGCAGGCAGATGAAGCCAGTAATCCCATCGAGGAAGCGCTCAAGAGAGATCCCGAAAATGCCTATACCCATGCTGTCTATGGCTGGGGTTTGCTAGAACGAGGAGAACCCAAGGAAGCGCTCAAGTATTTTCGCGAGGCGCTGCGCCTGGACCCTGAGCTCAACTCTGCCAGACAGGGGATGATGGAGGCTTTGAAGTCTCAATATCTGTTCTATCGCTTATTTATGCAGTTTTTCTTCTGGATGAGTAATCAAGGGGCACGTGTGCAGTGGGCAGTCATCGTAGGAATAGTCATAGGGGGAAATGTATTGCGAGACTGGGCCGATAAAAATGAGACGTTGCGGCCTTTTTTGCTGACAATTTATGGAGGCTTGGTCGGATTTGCCCTGCTCACATGGATCATCACACCTTTATCCAATCTAGTATTGCGCCTCAATCCCTATGGACGGTTCCTTCTCAATAAAGACCAGACCAGAGCTTCTACTTATGTGGGCGTAGCACTAGCTACAGGTGTACTGGGTATACTTGCTTATATCATTTCGGGGATGGCAGGCATGATGGCGGTCGGATTCTTCGGTTTTACGATGATGCTGCCTCTGGGAAGTATGTTTTCAAGAGGGGAGGGGAGAAAACGCCTCTTTCTCGTGGGCTACACGATCCTCATGCTGGTTGTGGGGGGCATTGGGATATTCTTGACTTTTAGCCTCAACTCCACAGACCATTTGTTTGCGTTAATTTATTCTCTCCTTTTTGTCGGTTATACTTGGCTGGCGAACTTGATCACGATTCGAACATAAGTTGACTGTAGTGAATATTTGATAAAAATGCCCTGCGCTGTAATTAGCAACGCAGGGCATTTCACTTTTCTTTGGTCCAGGTAGTTTTCCTTCACTCAAAGAAATACACGCTTAAAGCAGTACCTCTTTCATCCTCTGTATTCCTTCATCTGTAGGTCCTCCATGCTCATAAAACAAAATATTTCCAGTTTCATCTAATATGAAAATATGCGCTTCCTTATAGCTTCCAATGCTTAGAGCTTTTTTATACTTCCCTTTGTCACCATAAAAGCAAGCAATGTTGTCATGCTTCTCAGAAGGAATACCAGATCGCATACCATTGTCTACCCAACCCCTCATCATACCAAATGCAGAGGCCATCATAGGAATTTCATAGAAAACGACACCTTCAGGCTTAAGGTATTGTTCATAGGCATTGGCCCACGCATTGGCTTGGTTTTGGGGCTTCATATAAGCTCCCATATCCTCAAATACCATAGCAATAAAGGATTTCTTTCCCATGATATCTTCGGGAAAAGTGATGTTATTCCCCGCCAATGTCTGTGCTTTGAGAGTGGGGAAGGCTTGAGACTGGTCCATTTGGTGTTCCATTTTGTTTGCACTACAAGCTGAGAGTACGAATAGCGTAGCAATTAAGAAACGAGTCATAAGATAAATTAGTTACAAAAACCATGTAATTTTAATGAGGAATCTATGTTTACATATTATAATGAGTGCAAAAGAAAAGTGTTTGTGGGATTCAGGAAAATTTGAAACAAAGCGCGTAATGGTTATCATGAATTAATTTTTATCGTCAGATGCTTGATTAGGAGAGGAATAATTTTTAAACCCATTCACAAACTGTAACTTGCACGCCTACCAGGAGAAGAATTAGAAAACAGCTTGAAGCCTCCCAAAATCATCAATGATCCGGTACACGGGTTTATCGAAATTCCTCGAGGATTGATCCTCAACGTGATAGACACGCCCAGTTTCCAGCGTTTGCGGCGCATCAAACAGCTGGGACAGAGCTCTTTTGTTTATCCTGGAGCTGTCCACACGCGGTTTAATCATGCGATGGGTGCCATGCACCTGATGCGTCAGGCTCTGGATGTCCTGCGCCGCAAGAAAGTGGAGATCTCCAAACAAGAGTACAAAGCGGCTATGCTGGCCATTTTGATGCATGATATTGGACACGGACCCTTCTCTCATGCATTAGAGCACGTGATTATTCCTGATTTGCACCATGAGCAGATGTCGCTGGCATTGATGCACCACCTCAACAAAGTATTTAGAGGTAAGCTCGACACGGCAATTGAGATTTTTGAGGGAAAATATGAACGACGGTTCTTCCATCAGCTCGTCTCGGGACAGCTGGATATGGACCGGATGGATTATTTGATTCGTGACAGTTTTTTCACAGGGGTTGCTGAGGGAATCGTAGGCATAGATCGCATCATCAAGATCCTCAATGTTCACAATAACCAGCTTGTCTGTGAGGATAAAGGAATTTACTCCTTGGAGAAGTTCATCCTCGCACGTCGACTCATGTACTGGCAAGTCTATCTACACAAAGCGGCTATGTCGGCTGAGTACACGATTGTAAATATCTTGAAGCGTGTAAGGTTATTGGTAGAGGCTGGTGAAGAGGTATACCTAGACGAGAATCTGGGATATTTCTTCCACAATGCTGTCAATCCCAATAATCTGACTGAGGAGGTGATTGAGCGCTACATTCAGCTAGACGACAATGACATTGAGTTTTCGATCAAGAAATGGCAGCAGTCACACGATCCCGTTTTGGCGGATCTCTGCCATCGAATTCAGTCGCGCAAGTTGCTGAAGATTCGTCTTCAAAATACGCCTTTCGATGAGGAGATGATTGCAGAAAGCCGCGAAAAGCTGGCGAAGAAGTGGAAAATCGCTGAGAAGGATACCGCCTATTATGTCTTTAGCGGCCAAGTTTCAAATCAAGCTTATGTAGAGAATTCCCGTGAGCCTATTTTGATCCGATATAAGTCTGGGGATTTGGTAGATTTATCCTCTGCCTCAGATCTACCCAATATTCATGCGCTATCGACCCCTGTGGTAAAGTACTTTTTCTGCGCACCTGAAGAAATGATGGCGAATAAGTAAGCATATGGAAGGACCGAATAAATTTGATAAGGACTTAGAAGATGTCGTATACTTTCGGATAGAACGTACTATGCGAAGGGTCAAAGCGCATACGCGCAAAGTCCTCAAAGCACATAATTTTGGTGTGACGATAGATCAGTGGATCACGCTCAAAAGACTGAGTGAAGTCCCCGATGGCATCAGCCAGATGGAATTGGCCGCCTCTACCTTTAAAGATCCTGCGGCAATCACGCGGATTTTAGATCATTTGGTAAAGAAAGAGCTTGTACTCCGCCAGACAGTGGCACATGATCGCCGTACACTCAACCTGCAACTTTCCGAAAAGGGCTGGGCTTTGGTGAGGAGGATGACGCCCCATGTTCAAGCAATTCGACAAAAAGGAGTCAACCTACTTTCCTCTGAAGAGGCGGAAGATTTAAAAAGTATTTTAGATAAAATTTATCATTCGATGGAACCTGAATAATTTTTTTTCGTTATAATTGATATATCAATAATTAATATATCAAATAATGAAGCTTATACCGCTATTATTCATGTTCCTACTGATAAAAATATCTTTGACCCAAGCTCAGGACCTACAAATCCTCGAAGAGGGAAATATGAAGGTAGAATTTTCATTGAGTCAGGATACCGTAAGACTCCTGATAGAAGCACCGACTACAGGTTGGGTAGCTGTAGGTTTCAATGAAAAAAATGACATTGTACATACAGATCTCAAAATGATGCGTGTGGTAGAGGGGAGGGGAGAAGCGGAGGACCAGTATGTTCAAGGCCCTGGTGTACATCCTCAAGATCTCGAAATAGGGGGAAAGCAAGACGTTTATGTGAGTTCAGCTAGTGAAATGAATGGAAAGACTTTGCTAGAGGTTAAAATCCCCTCTCATACAGGTGACCGCTTTGATTTTGAGGTGAATAAAGGGGAAAGCTTGTGGCTGATTCTCGCTTATTCTGTTTCAGACGACTTTGACCACCATTCTCGTTGGCGCAGGCACTTTGAGGTAACATTTTAAAAATGGTAGAGAAAAAAGCCTATCAAATTATAGAAAAATACTTGATATATCAACATTTTAAATCATTTAACTATTATGAATCGATTGATCTTCATCTTCCTTTTTTTCGCTTCGTTCATAGGTACTTCCTGTGCACAAAATCTTGAGAAACAGATTTCGTCAGTAGTCAAGACTTTTACCCAAGGCGGTGATAGTCACGATCTGGCCAAGTTAGAATCTTCTTTGCATGCTGATTACCGCATGGTATGGCATGATGGACAGAACGCCCAAGCATTCATTGCAGACAAGGCCACCTTTGTAGATAAGGTGAAAAGCAAGGAATGGGGGGGCGATTCACGCAAGGTACGGATTGAGGAGGTCCATATTATCTCCGAAGCCAATGCTTATGTAAAAGCTACCCTTCAGGGCGACAAAGCCGACTTCTTCAGCCACTACACTTTGATCAATTCTGAGGGGAAATGGCAGATTGTACACGAGCTAGTCACAGCTCAGTTTAAGTAACCGTATGAAGTAGAAAATGACAGGCAGAGGGCACGATTGGGGTCCTCTACCTTCGTATTCTAATACCAGATGAAATAAAAAAAGAGGACCTGGAAAAGTCCTCTTTCATGCGCATATAAATTATTCGAAAGTAATTTTTCGTTTAGGGAGAATCAAGATTTCGCTTGGATGTGTAGTACCCAAATACCCAACCCTCAATGTCTTCGTGACGGATCTTGTACCAGAAGTCACTGTGGTCTCCGATAGATCCTCTTTCGCCCACATCAATCAGCTCCACAATGTCATCTTCTTTCAGCTCTTTTACTACACTAGATTGTCCTAGAGATGGTTCAGAATAGATGGTTGTTTTGGCTTTGGTGATGTAAATTTTTTCTCCTGCTCTGATCAATTCCTCATCATTTCCCTCGATCCCATCTAGTTCCTGAATGGCAGCAGAAACGAAAGGACGGATGGGAGATTCTGTCATACCATCTGTTTCCAGAATTTCATTGAGTCTGGCCAGACGCTTTTCTTTGCTTCTGATGCCTTTGGCACGGGCGAGTAAGAGCGCCGCCCGAACATCGCGAATATGCATCGTGATATGGTTGCCCTGGTGAATCCACCCTTTAGGGATCTTTTTGTAGGAGGAAATATGATACCAATTGGAATTTACTTTAGGAACGCTGGGGTCATTGATGACTACAACGATCTGTCCTGGCTGAAGCCGTGTATCACGGAGGGTCATCAGATCTGGCCGACGGTAGATTTCCGTCTCCATGGTAACCACACCCAGCTGAGCATAGCGCTCAAAGATGTAATCATGTACCCAGCCTTCCGTTCCATCCGAGAGCCTGACTTTCATGTACATTCTATTCCCTTTCTCTACAGGTTCTACATCTGGAATTACCTCCACCTTCTCCCCATAGAGAATAGCTGTGATGTAGTTATTTTCTTTATCCGAGGTGTAGTCATTTCTTCCAGGTTCCTTTCGAAGACCTGCAGCTGGCCACATACAAATAGCGACTCTCTCTACGGGAAAGGAGTCATTGGCATCAAGAGCTGAATAAGGAGAGTTTTCCTCTGTAGTGATGGGTCCTTCCTGGGCCTTCGGTCCGCTACAACCAATGGCTACAACCAAACTCAAACCCATCAAGACAAGCCCCCATAACCACAGAGCTGAATGTCTACTGCTATCCCTTTGCATAACATTGGTTTTTGCACTAATGCAATTTATATTTTGATCGGTATATAAACAAAATGTTACCGTCCCTTAACAACGCCAAAAGCGAGCTGGAAATGCGGTTTTTTGCGCAAATCAAGGGGGGGTAGATGTAATAATTTAGAGGAAAAGTATAATTTTTTACATGGATCACTTGGTCATTGTAGGAGCAGGAGGTTTTGGGAGAGAAACGGAAATGCTCATAAAGGAGATAAATCGATGTCTAGATACTCCTATGCAAGTTTTGGGATTTGTTGACCGACTTCCCACTACTTCAGAGTCGGATGTAAGAAAAATCGAGATTTTGGGGGACGATGATTGGGCTATTTCTCACCTTTCTCGTGATACTCAAATTATTTGTGCAATTGCCAAATCCTTCTTACGCAGGTCAATTACACAAGTCTATGAGCAAAGTGGGTTTAAATTTGTGAAACTCATCCATCCCAACGTAGTCTACGGGGAGGATCTCATATTGGGAGAGGGGACAATCATATGTGCGGGAACAGTAGCGACTGTGAATGTCCAGATTGGAAGGCACTGTCATATCAATCTTCAATGTACCTTGGGGCATGACGCTATTTTAGAGGATTTTGTTACCCTATATCCTGGGGTACGAATGAGTGGGAATGTATATGTGGAATCTGAGGTAGAAATTGGGACGGGAGCGATTGTATTGCCAGGACTGAAGCTAGGCAAAGGATGCGTCATCGGCGCAGGTGCAGTCGTAACCAAGGACTGTGAAGCAGGAAAAACCTATGTAGGTGTACCTGCTCGAGCGATCTAATCCAAAATCTTGCAAAAAAAAATAGCAAATCTTCCTAATTTTGTTTCCCTTGGATGATAAAAGTAGAATGAACGCATAGATGGCGAATATTTGGCAGAAGGATATCATGTACTTAAAGAAGGTCGGACCTCAGCGTGCCGAGGCACTTCGCAAGCATGCCCAAATTCGGACCTATCGCGACCTGATACATTACTTCCCTCGAAAATATGTAGACCGCAGTCGCGTGACCAAGATCGGGGAAATCAGTGGAGAAGCATCCTTCGTGACCTTGGTCGGCAGAATCGCTCGGATTGATGTCAATGCTTCGAAGCGTGGAAGAAGTATCCTCACAGCATCCTTTACAGATGGTACAGGCGAGATGGTCCTGACGTGGTTCCAAAGCGTGAAGTGGATGCAAAAATCTCTACAAGTAGGGGAGGAGATCGCCATCTTCGGTAAGCCAACCATGTACAACGGACGCTGGCAAATCACGCATCCTGAGATCGACAAGCTGCAAGAGGGAGGGGAGAAAAAACAAGCCATTCAGATTGTTCCCTATTATTCCTCTTCTGAAAAACTGCAACGCGTCGGTTTGGACTCCCGTGGAATACGAGGATTGATGTTACAATTGCTTCAGGAGAGTCTAGCCGATGTGGAGGAGACATTGAGTCCAGGGGTGATCGAGCAAAATGGATTGATGTCCAAAAAAGAGGCCATAAGACACATCCACTTTCCTCAAGATTTTCACTCGCTTCAGGCTGCTCAGTACAGGCTTAAGTTCGAAGAGCTGTTTTTCTTCCAACTGATGATGGCCAGAAGGCAACAGAAAGCGAAGTCTGTCCATGCTGCACCTCCTTTTGGAAAAATTGGCCCTAACTTTCATGCGTTTTTTGAGCAGCACATGCCCTTTGAGCTGACGGGGGCACAAAAGCGTGTGCTCAAAGAGATCCGCCGAGACCTAGCCAAACCCGTTCAAATGAATCGATTGGTACAGGGCGATGTGGGAAGTGGGAAGACGATGGTGGCTTTTATGACCATGCTCATGGCTAAAGACAACGGCTTCCAGGTGGCACTGATGGCACCTACGGCGATTTTGGCAGAGCAGCATTATCGCAAGATCACGAAGATGGCGGGGAAAGTCGGTATGACTACAGCTATTCTTGTAGGGGGCCAGAAGAAAGCGAAACGTACAGAAGTACTAGAGCGAATCGCTTCAGGAGAAGCAGATATTGTGATAGGAACACATGCTTTGATCGAGCCAAGCGTCCAATTCAAGCAGCTGGGTTTGGTCGTGATAGATGAGCAACATAAGTTCGGCGTCGTCCAGCGTGCCAAGCTATGGCGCAAAGCAGATCCTTTTCCTCACAACCTCATCATGACGGCTACTCCTATTCCCCGTACGCTGGCGATGACAGTCTATGGAGATACAGAGGTTTCGGTCATTGATGAGATGCCACCAGGACGTATGCCCATCGAGACACATGTGCTGGGAGAAAGCAAACGCTTGGAGCTGTTTGGCTTTGTGACTAGGGAACTGGAGAGAGGAAAACAAGCTTATGTAGTGTATCCTCTGGTGGAGGAGTCTGAGAAGCTGGACCTGATTGCGGCGGAGAAAGGGCACGAACTGCTAGAGCGACATTTTAAGAACTTTCGTGTAGGCATTGTCCACGGCAAGATGAAACCTGATGCTAAGGAGTTTGAGATGCAACGCTTTGTGAAAAATGAAGTTCAAATCCTGGTCTCTACCACTGTCATCGAAGTAGGTGTGGATGTACCCAATGCTACCATTATGGTCATAGAGAATGCGGAGCGATTTGGCTTATCGCAGTTGCACCAGTTGCGAGGACGAGTCGGAAGGGGAGGAGGTAAATCTTATTGCTTTCTCATGAAGGGGAAGAAGCTCTCGACTGATGGACGCAAGCGCCTAAATGCAATGAAGGAGACGACGGATGGGTTTCGGATCTCGGAGTTTGACTTAGAGTTGCGGGGCCCTGGCGATTTCATGGGGACTCGTCAGAGCGGACTGCCGCAGTTCATGCTAGCCAACATCGTCGAGGATCAGGAGATCCTGATTGCTGCACGTGATACGGCTTTTGAGTTGATCGGGCGCGATCCTGATTTGTTGGACCCGATGTGTCAGGAGATGAGAAGCTACCTGGAACGGTACATGAAGAGTCAAGCGTTGCTGGGGACGGTGGCCTAGGGGCTGGATGCGTGGCGCTAGAGCAGGATTTTTAGAATCAGAGATTTACGGCATGCTTATGAGAGTGTAGAGTGGCATTTACCATGTAAGCTTAATTAGAATGGGAGATGAGACTTGAGCATACTTTTAGAGCTATGAACGCCTAGTGGAAAAGGACGAAATGTTAGCCATTTAGAAGTTTTAGACTATGTTTGAAACAATGAAAATCTAGCTAAAAAGTAGAGATATTGGGTTCTGAAAGCGCAAACTTTTCGCTGATTTGAGGTTTCAAACATGGTCTTAATGTTACTTTTTGGGAAGGTGTTCCAACGGTTGTTAGGTATTTATCGGTTAATTACCTGAGTAGGCGTTAAATACACCCAAAATATGACCTTGGATAGATTGACTTACAGGACGAATGGCTGTGCCATGAAGGTACACAACATATTGGGGACAGGGTTCTAGGAGGTCATCTATCAAAGATGCTTAGCCATAGAGTTGGAGAGAGCGGCTTTATCTTTTGAGCGGGAGAAAGAACACAAAATATACTACGATGGAATTTTTGTAGGGACGAGAAGAGCCGATTTTGTCGTGGAAGATAGAATCATTGTAGAATTAAAAGCAGTAATCGAGCTCCAACCTGTCCATTACGTCCAAGTCAAAAATTATGTCGTAGCCTACGATAAGCCCATTGGACTACTGATCAACTTCGGTGCAAGAAGCCTAGAGTACAAAAAGATTTTTAACCCAAAGTATCGTCAGAAGTAAAAAGAGAAATTGAAAATTAGACCTCAAAATATGGGTATTCCTACCCCAACTAGTTTCACCTCCACACCAGCAGCGAAGCAGGCATCCTAAAAATCCTCTAATCCCCCAAATCTTGTTCCCAGTTCACCTCAGGAAGCACCGCCCGAACCTCTGGCACAATAACCACCTGCAAATTCCCCTTCTCCAAAGGAAAAACACTATCCTCCGAATCCGTCCCTGCAAAAGTATCATACAGCTTAATCTCCGCAGAATTCCACTCAATGGCATATATTTTCTGTATACTTCCAGGGGAAAGACCACCCAAGACAACAACTTCAAAGGGCGCTCGGACACATATCTCTTCATACATCGGCCATAGACTCGAAAACTGCTCAAAGAAGAAGAGATCGTCCAACAAATTCTCCTGTCCAAAAGCTTCCTTTACACCTAGGATGTCGTAGTCTGGGCCGAGAAGTGTATAACTTCCCTGTGTTAGAATATCAATTACATGATGTTGCATGTGGCAGTGCCATCCACTGGCGAGTGCGGGACGACGAACCAACGCTAATTGGACATGATGCTGATGCTCGGTCTCTCTTGCTTCATACTGTATCTTATCATGTATAGGATCATATTCCAAAACCATGAAGTCAATCCTAGGAATATCTAGGAAACAGGCATCCCATTCCGCCCCAACAAATACCAGCTTTCCTTTGATGTATTCAAAAATGAGGTAATCTGCTTCTTCAGGGCGGCAATATTCAGATACATAAATTGCGATTCGATTCCCATTTCTGTTTTGAGGACGAATATCCAACAGGAAATCAGGTTCGGGTTCATACATCAGCGCACCGTCTTGAAAACCTGCTGCATAGCCTTGATCTACCCAACTTCCTTGTATTTGTTCAAGTAAGAGCATCAACTCCGCAGAGTCAGAAGATGAGGTGTAAGTAGCCAACTCCTGCTTACCAGAGATTGGGGGAAGTTGAGGAATTAACTGGGCCAAACCCCAACCACAGAGGATAAAAAGTATCAAGAAGGAGATCGTTCGCAGGTACTTTTTCATATTCTATTACCTATATCCTAATGTGGGCTCAGGGAGATGATTTACAAATGACAAGTTGGAGGAGCTAGGATGAGAAAAGTCATACCTAAGGTAGGGATATCGAATAAATTTGTGCGTAAATCGTTTCAAGTCTTGCAAGGTTCAACTCGCAGTATTTTGCGCTAGGCATAAAACATTCTATCTTGCATGAAGTGTCAAGGATCGTCCTGTCACAAAAATAGCTATAACAATCACTATTAGAAAATGAGTATCGTAATATCTTTTTTGCAAAGATCATGGAAACTGGGCCTTGTCTTTTTGGTATTATCTATCAGCCTGACAGGATGTTTTGATATCGAAGAGCGTGTGACATTGAATAAGAATGGAACGGGGAACTATGCGATCAAGATGGACATGAGCGAAGTAGGGGGGATGATCCAAAGTTTCATGGACTCGCAAAGTGAAGAGGGCGAAGGAGGACAGGATATGTTTCAATCTATGGATTCCAGTTTTCAGGCAATGGCCGCCAAACTTCGCAGCATTGAAGGCATCAGCAACGTGCGCAAAGCGTCAGAAAATTATGTATTTGAGATTTCCTACGATTTTGACAATGTAGATCGTATCTACGAAGCACAAAGTGCTCTCAGCGAAGAGGGAGAAGCGGGTGGATTGGGAGCCAGTTCTGAGCGTCAGTTTCTGCTGAATGCAAAAAAGCGGATCTTTTCAAGATTGGATGCCCCTATCGAAGATGTCTTAGGAGATGATTTTTCTTTGGGAGAGGAAGAAGATGAAAGTGGTGCTGCCATGGCAGAGATGATGCTCAAAGATGCAAGCTACCGTACAGTATATTCTTTCCCTGGTGCGATCAAGAAGTACAGCAACCAATCAGCCAAACTATCTGCTGATGGCAAAACCATGACATTAGAGCTTTCTTTCCTTGACCTCATGAAGGGTAATGCGAATATTGGTAACGAGATCCAATACAAGAAAAAGTAAGTCTATTGGTAGATATAAGACGTTTAGACAACAGAAGTCAGACAGGATATACACCTTGTATGCTGTCTGACTTCTGTTTTATGATAGGCTATCTTTTGATGTCAATTGGCTCAGGAAAATACCCACGCGAATTCAACCATTTCTCTAAAGCTGCTCCCGTACCTGCGTTCCATGGCCTTACTTTTTCGATGGGAACTTCTCGATAATCAGCAATCTCCTCAGGATCGATTTTGATCTCCCCTTCGTGCGCCGTCACATGATAGATCATCAAGATCTGGTTGCGACGGGCAAAAGGATATAGTCCCAAGAATTCTCCGATAGTTCCTTCCAGCCCAATCTCTTCCTTGACTTCTCTCAAAATAGCCTCCTCTGGTGACTCTATTTTCTCCAAAAAACCTGTAACCAACCCATAGAAATGCTTCGGCCAACCAATATTTTGGATCAGGACGACGTGGTCCTTTCGCTCGACGACTGCTCCAACTACAGGGGTCGGATTGTCCCAGTGGATCCAGCCACAGGAAGTATTGGGGCAAACCTTACGCATCATGCCTCCTCGCACTCCTTCTGTCAGCGGTGTCGCACACACAGGGCAAAATTGAAACTTATGCATCGGTCTTGGCTTTGGCACTCATGTCGGTCTCCATGAGACCAAACTGAGCAAAATGGTGGATGATGTGCTTGTGGTGGAACCGCTCCCATAAAGGCAAAGTCAAGGGACCAAAGGCAGGATGCATGATCTGGGGAGGCTCGGCATGCTGGGCGTCCTTATGAAAAGCATAAAACTTCTCGATACTTTCTAAAAATACCTTCTTGGCAGCATCAAGATCCTCAAATTTTAAATCTTGCAACTGGTCACCCATCATAGGTGCTTTGGTGCCTTGGCGAAACATCTTATCTTCTCGCACAATAAAGGATTGGGCTTTTTCCAATTTGTCCTCTGGCACAAAAGACTGGAGCCCTAGATCCTTCCGCGAGATGTAGATGATACTGGATACGTGTTCGAGCATGTGCTGAGGAGTCATCTTACCCCATTGGCGAGGCGTGTCGGCTGTCAACTGAGACAAGAAAGCAGGGGTCGTCTGCGTCAGAAATTCCTCTGAAGGAATCTGCATGGCTTCGGATTGACTTTTAGGTAGCATCATATGTGTGTAGTTGATGGATAATCGTCAGGGAATCAGGTAGTAGTTTCTTTCGCCTTATGTACCCGACGTTGCTTATTTTCTTTATAGTGTTGCTTGTCTGCGATATAGATCGTTTTCTCAATGCGGCAGACGGCTTTATTTTTTTCATTGACCCAGGTGGCGATAAATGTTCGGTCAACCTCCTTTCGCTCACGAACAGCCTCTTTAATTTCATCAACTTCTTCAGGTCGTATAAGAAAATGTGCACGAATCTTCCCTGTACCAGGGCGTAGGAAGCGGATGTGGGCAGATTTATCCCAGACAATGTAGTCTTTTCCCAAAATATTGTATAGCTGAATCATGTAAATCGGATCTGATCCGCTAAACATGGCCCCCCCAAAAATCGTCCCTACATAGTTTCGGGTCTTGAGATTGAGTTTCATCGAGACGTGTGCCTCATGCCAATCTCCCGAAAGAAATCTAAGCCAGCTTCCTGTACCTCGTATAGGTGGGAGGATATTATAGATCAAACGAAACCAAAGTGTGCGTCTTGATTCTTGCTTATCTGTGGAGAATATTTTCATAAAAAGAATAAATATGCGGCTTATCCCTCGGAAAAAGTCTGATCGATTCTATCTAAGGCTTGAAGAAAAAATTGAGGATCTTTGTATAGCTGCATCAACATGAGCCCTCCTTGTATGTCTTGTACGCTGCGATGCGCCATGATTCTAGGGTCATCTTCAGGCGATTGCTCACCAAAAACTTGCGCCAATGCCAAAATCATTTCTTCAAAGTAGCTCCGCACAGCAGGTAAGAATTTTGGTTCCTCTGGTATAAAAGCTGTCTCCAAAGCAGTTAGTCCCATGATACAACCTCCTTGCTGATTCATGAAGATGCGCTCGAGCTTGGCTCTGATTTTGCCCCAGCGTGCGCTAGGCGATGTGCCCTCCTGATAAGCAATCTGGAAAATCCGCTCATCAAAATAGTCCCTCACAGCCTGAATCACTTCGGTCATGAGCTGCTCTTTACCATCGGGAAAATAATAGTAAAAATGAGATTTAGGGATGTCACAGGCCTTGGAAAGGTCTCCAATACTCGTATTGTAATATCCTTGTCGCCGAAAAAGCTGCATGGCTTGAACGATCAGCTTCTCTTTAGAGGTCTTTTGTGCAGGCATAATATATGTGTCGAACGATCGTTAAACTACGGAAATTCAAGCAAATATTCCAAATGTAGATAGAGAATATAATATAAGATATGACTGGTAATCTAGTAGATGGAAGATCCCCTTTATCAAACTAAGTGCCAAAATTAACTATTTGTAATGTTGAGGTATTTTTTGTCTTAAAAATATTTTTTCGGTTCGATGTTTGTAACATTCCAGCGTAACCCACAAACGCCAGCATAGATTCAGTAGAGATCACCAAACACCCAATGATTTCTACCCTCTACCCTCTACCCTCTGCCTGATATGTCCAGCAGAGACTGAGAGGATTTGTTTGCATCTTCAATGCTTGAATTATGAAAACTGTCCAAATTGTAGTTTTGCTCTTGTTATCCACTTCTTATTTGTTTGGACAAAAAAGTGTACAGCCCAACTTTACACAGACGCAGTCGGAGACTTCCGAGTACCAGGCCTCAAAAGGTGCCTTTTTCTATTTATTCTCAGATTATCAGACGCCGTTCCAGCCATTGACGGGAGGAATTTCTGTCAACGAAGGAAGAACATGGGATGACCCTATCATCGTGATCCCCCTGGGTTTTACGTTTAGATTTTTTGAAGCTACTGTAGATACCCTGTACCTCAGGCCACTTGGAGGTGGTCTTGCATTGGTACACGATACGACTACCAAGGGAGTTGCTCCTGTTATGATGCTTTATGGTGTAAACTTGGCAGATCGAGCGCTTGACGTGCTCCCACTAGTAGGTATGCAAGGATCAGAGTCTCCGATTTCTTATTTGACGACAGGAGAAAAAGGTGCGCGTATGTGTACCATAGAGTTCCAAAATGCAGGATTTAGAGGAGATGTATATGACAATTTTCAATCAGTAGATCATGTGACCTTCCAGATCAGACTCTTCGAGATGCAAGACATTATTGAGTTGCACATGGGAGATACACAGATCTCACAGCCTCAGCTAGCTTATGATGGCAAAAGTGGTCCTTCAATTGGCCTCATGCCCGCATTTGATTTTCATACTGAACTCATGATGGAGCCTGGCCTGTGGGTCATGGGACTACCCTATGTACCTATGGCGGTGATCTCTGATACAGCTACGCAGATCACTGGGGACATACCAATGAACCACGTGTATCGTTTCGATCGAGAAGCAAGAAATGATCCCAATACACCGAATACACCTACGAATATAGAGGAGACAGATCCCACATTTGCCAGCTATCCCAATCCTGCGCAGGACTACCTTCAAGTCAGCTGGGGTGGTGCACAAGGTGTCATTCAAGCGCAAGTGCTGAATATACAAGGACAGCCTGTCCTCAGTCAAGAAATCATGACGGAGGGAAGCCTGAATGTCTCGGATTTGCGTGCAGGCATGTATATCCTCAAGTGTCAAGATAAGGAACACACTATCTATACGCGATGGATGAAACGATGACGTGAAGTTAACCGAAGTATCTGCTAAGCATGTTACTTCCCGCTTCATCGTCTATCTAACGCTTTTTTTGCCTCATTTTCCATTTTCGAAACCAGCCCCACGCATACCTACGAGATAGGCTAGCGCTGGGGCCACTTTCTTGATAAGCTTTGTCAAGTGCTGTGATGCGATAGGTGTACTTGCGAAAGTTTTTGAGGTGTTGATCCAAAAAGAGGTTACCTGTATCGGGCAACACCGCATAAAGGAAGGTGCCTGTAGCGTCTGGTATCGTTTTTCCCTCTGCTCTGTAGACTGCATAGTATCGAACAGTGCCACTAGCTGGAGCTTCCCATTGTAGCTCAATTCCTTCCACACGTGGACGAATGCGAAAATCTGATGGGAGAAGAGGAGGAAAGGAGGGAGTATACTGAGAAACAGGGAGAAGCGCGGGATGTGCGTAAAGACTTCTTCTGATGGAGTCTGTGACCGAGAGCGGGTTGTCTTTGAGGAATTGGGCGCGGAAAAAGATGCTACCAGGTACTTGTTGTTCACGCAATAGCCGAATCTGATCGGGTAGTTCTGAGGGATCATCCCACCGTTTGTCGCTGTTATTTCCCACCTTATAGACTGCATGCCCTATATAGAGCTGTGTACCTGTGACTTGAGACTTCCACCAGTCGAGGAGGACCTCATAGTCTGCTGGAGGGTATCCGATACTGAAATAAATCTGTGGGGCTACATAATCGATCCATCCCTTCTCCAACCAATACAAAATATCCGCATGTAAAGCATCATAAGAGGTGACGCCTGCACGTGTGGAAGAACCTCGGGGATCATCTTTTTGATTGCGCCATACCCCAAAAGGACTGATGCCAAACTGTACTTCGGGCTTGAGGTCCAGCATTTCCCTGCGAAGATCCTGAATGAACGTATTAATATTGCCTCGTCTCCAGGCTGTTCGGTCAGTCGTATCTCTTGCGAATGAATAATAGCTGCTATCATCAGGAAAAGGCTCGCCAGGTTTGGGGTAGGGGTAGAAGTAGTCGTCAAAATGGACGGCATCAATGGGATATTGCTTGACCACCTCCAGCACTAAGTCTTTGACATAGTCCCTGACGGCAGGTATACCAGGATCTAGGTAGAGGTTGGTCCCATATGTGATACACCACTCGGGATGCTGAAGGTAAATGTGATTCTCCCCAAGTTTTTTTCCAGGAGACCAATTGACGGCTACGCGAAAGGGATTGAACCACGCGTGAAATTCCATAGCGTGTGCATGAGTCGCTTTGATCGCGAAGGACAAGGGATCATAGAGTGGGGTAGGAGCTGTACCTTCCTCGCCACTCAAGCTGATGGCCCAGGGTGCATACTGCGTAGGGTAGATGGCATCACCAGCGGCTCGCACTTGTAGGACCACCGCATTCATGCCGTAGGACTTGAGGCTGTCAAGAAGGTCGTGATATTCTGCCTTTTGCTTATCCGCAGGAAGCCCTGAGACAGAAGGCCAATCTAAGTTAAAACCCGTAGTGATCCATGCCCCTCGAAATTCACGCTTGGGCTGGGCATATATAGGTAGGAGAAGAAAAATGAGCAGGAAGCCCAGCAAAAGCTTCCTGACTGTATATAATTGCAATGTGTTCATCTACGCTTACAACGGAATGTTCCCGTGTTTCTTTCTTGGGAGGCTTTCCGCTTTGTTTTCGAGCATCTCAAATGCACGTGCCAATTTCCTGCGTGTGTGAGATGGATAGATCACTTCATCTACATATCCACGCGCAGCCGCTCGGTAAGGATTGGCAAAGGTCTCGGTATACTCGTCTACTTTCTCCTGTAGTTTGGCCTCAGGATCATCTGCCTCCGCGATTTCCTTACGGAAGATGATCTCTGCCGCTCCCTTAGGTCCCATCACAGCAATCTCGGCCGTTGGCCATGCATAGTTTATGTCTGCGCCGATGTGCTTGGAGTTCATCACATCATAGGCACCGCCATAGGCTTTGCGGGTGATGACGGTGATACGTGGGACGGTCGCTTCACAGAATGCATACAGCAGCTTGGCACCATTGGTGATGATGGCGTTCCACTCCTGGTCTGTGCCTGGAAGGAAGCCTGGCACGTCTTCAAAGACCAACAATGGAATATTGAATGCATCACAGAAGCGAACAAAACGTGCTCCCTTGGTAGAAGCATTGATATCTAGTACACCAGCAAGCACAGCAGGCTGGTTGGCCACGATCCCGATGCTCCGCCCATCCAACCGAGCAAAGCCAACGACAATATTCTCTGCGAAATTTTTGTGAACTTCGAAAAAGGATTCTTCGTCTACTACCAGCTCGATTACTTCCTTGATGTCATAAGGCTGGTTGGGATTGGGAGGCACAATGCTGTCTAGGTCTTTGACAACTTGCTCCTCAGCATTTTGAGAAGGCAAGCGGATGGGATCTTCCTCGCAATTTTGCGGGACGAAAGAAAGCAGACGCTTGATATTTTCGATGGCTTCCACTTCATTGGCACAAGCAAAATGCGTCACACCAGACTTGGATGCATGCGTCATCGCGCCTCCTAGTTCTTCTGCACTTACTTCTTCGTGTGTGACGGTCTTCACGACATTGGGACCTGTCACAAACATGTAGGAGGTCCCCTCAACCATCATGATGAAGTCGGTGATAGCAGGTGAATAAACGGCTCCTCCTGCACAGGGACCCATGATAGCAGAGATTTGAGGAATGACACCTGAGGCAAGGGTATTTCTGTAAAATATATCTGCATAACCCGCTAGGGAGACAACCCCTTCTTGAATACGCGCCCCCCCCGAATCATTTAGGCCGATGACAGGTGCTCCATTTTTCATGGCTAGGTCCATGATCTTGACAATCTTCTCTGCATAGGATTCCGAGAGAGAGCCTCCCATGACAGTAAAGTCCTGGCTGAAGACATAGATCAGCCGACCATTTACTTTGCCGTATCCTGTGATGACACCATCTCCCAGAGGCTTATAATTCTCTAATCCAAACTCATTGGAGCGGTGAGTGACCAATTTCCCAATTTCTTCAAATGTATCCTGATCCAGCAGCAATTCTATACGCTCCCTTGCTGTAAGTTTCCCTTTTTCGTGCTGCTTATCGATTCGACTTTGCCCCCCACCGAGTAGGGCCTCTTCATTCTTCTGATCTAATTTTTCGAAAGATTGGGCCATAATATGTTTCTCTTCAATGTGTGTGTGGCAATAATAAGGAAAAGGGCTTAAAGAGAATAATGGGAAGGCCATCTATGCTAAAAATCATGCAGACGTCTGGTTTTTAGCACTCAGATACCTGCATGATTTTGATGATAGACAAGAGGAAAACTAGTTCAAGGGCACATTATACGAGATCATGATCTTATTAGCGGCCTTTCTTTGGAGGTTAAATTCTGGAAAATGCTGGTAGCTCACACGAATAAACTGATTACGGACAGTATGCACCGTACAACCTATACTGTAATGAATCTTCCCGAGGAGGAGCTGATCTCCCACCCCAAAATATGGGTAAAACCGTCTATCAAAATCGGAGTTCTCAAACTCTCTGTCATACAACTTCACCAGTATCCCTGCCCCAACAAAAGGATTGAATCGTTTAAATTCGAATAGGCTGTGATAGCCTTGCAGCCCAAGACTTAACTGAGTCTGCCTAATATCTATAACAGATTCGAATTCATAATCAAAGAATTGTGCAAAAATGGATTCACGCGTATTACCATTGAAATACCCTAAGTAAGCTCTAGCACTTAACCTGGGGAGTTTGAGCATGCTGTGGTACTCATATGTTAGGCCCACAAATCCTGGAGCTGCGCTGTAGGTCGCATTGTCCACGGCAAACGCTCCCATGACCCCAATGTAATGCTTCGTTAATTTATTTTCGTTCCAGCGAGCCGTCTCGTCATTTACCTGTGTATTGACTTCTTGTACCGACTGATCCATCTGTGGACGTTTGAGGGCTACATCTGTTGGATAGGTGATATTGTATTCTTTTTTCAACCTATCAAATTCCTGGTAAAGGAGGTAAATCCCCTCATTTTTTTGAGTGTATAGCTCCTTTTTCTCCCAATCTATAATGTATTTCTGTCCAAAATCATCCTTTTGATTCTTTTTATCTGGGGTCAGCATCATACGTTTGCCGCTGGAAAAAACGGCTTCAGCCCTATTCACATTGATATCTACATCTTTCACTTTTTCCAACTTATATATCAGAGGGGTAAGTGCTACTTCATCTGATTCAAGATAAAAGATTTCCTCTCTTCCGAGAAGATATTGATAGACAGTGAGTTCGCCTACATTGGTCTGGAGTAAGAAGACCGTTTGGGTTTCACTATTAGATAAGAGAAGATCCTTTTGGGGCACACTTACTTCTCGTTTGACATAGACAAAGTCCTGAAATCCATATCCTTCAATTTGGTCAATGCCGTATGTTTGAAACCCGGATGTGCCTTTGGGTTTGAAAAGTACCTTGTGATGCATGCGATCCCATGCCAAAACCTTGACCTGACCCTGTATAGAATCGCCTGAAGGTTTCACAATATATCCAAAATCGATAAGTGACTGGCCTGTAGCTTGTTGAGAGAAGGAGGCTATCAAAAGGAGAAATGCTAGAAAACTGATCTTCATGAGTTGCACGTATTGATGTGAAAAATGTGTCTTGAGTTATTTTAATACATAAAATTAAAAATGGAGTATTTAAAGGTCAAATCCAAAGGAGAAGAAAGTATTCTTATTTCCACTTAATATTGCATCCTATGCTAGGACGTTGAGGCTTCGGGTTGCTTTCACCTGCAAGTAAATAGTCCATTGCTGATCTGAAATCCTCGCCCGTTATAGGTATACCACTTCCTGGACGCGAGCTGTCAAACTGTCCGTGATATACGGCTTTGAGATTTGCATCGAAGAGGTACAAGTCAGGTGTACAGGCTGCTTTGTAGGCTTTGGCTACGTTCTGACTTTCGTCGTACAGATAGGGAAATGGATATTGGAGCTCTATTGCGACTTGCCTCATCAGTATGGGTCCATCTTGTGGGTAGGTAGCGACATCGTTGCTACTGATGGCGATAAATCCTATGCCTTTTTCCTGGTAGGCGTTTGCCACCTTGACCAGCTCAGGGTTGATATGGATGACGAAGGGGCAGTGATTGCAAATGAAAAAGATAGCGGTGCCCTTTGGGCCCTTGAGTTCAGCTAAGCTGACCTGTCTATTATTGACAGTATTGCGGAGCTGAAAGTCCGGGGCGAGAGTACCCAGTTCAAAGGGATTGGATGCCGTGAGTGCCATAATAGTTTGCTTTTATGACTACGAACATACACAATATTTTGGGATGATGTGTTTTCATCTGTCGTCTTGCTTCATAAAAAAATAGCCCCCTTGAGGGAGCTACTTTACATTCACATATTTACTTGTTCTAGCCTTTATGCCTTTTGTTGGTAGGGAGGATTATTTTCCTCACAAGGATCAAGTTCGGGGCGCAATAATTTTTTAGGATTGATCAAGCCAAATCCATAGCTCGGATCAAATCCCTCAGGACCTAAGTCAAGGGCGGTCATTCTCAGATGTTCCTCCATATCTGCTTGTTTTGTAATAGGTGTTTGACCTTGGAAATGCTTATGCTTAGATAAAATCAACGCAGCGATACCCGCCACAAAGGGGGTTGCCATAGAGGTGCCACTTAACTTGGCGAGCCCTCGGGGAGGGTAGGTGGAGAGAATATTATCTCCAGGTGCGACAATGTCTACCTGTCTCCCTCTAGCGGAATAATGGGCAACTTTTTTGGTTCTGTCGATAGATCCCACAGCAATGGTTTCTTCAAAGGCACCAGGAAAATCTACTGTACCTAGATCGGGTCCAGAGTTGCCAGCAGCGCAAATGACAAATACCCCTGATTGGATGGCCGACATGACTGCATCGTAGATTTTCTCGGAAGGATAAGGGCTACCCAAGCTCATAGAGATGATATCAGCTCCACTTTTGATAGCCCAATAGATACCATCAGCAACCATTTCTTCACTTCCTGATCCATCGTCTCCTAGGACCTTGCCAATCAATAACTCTGATTCAGGCGCTACCCCTACTACCCCAAGTGAATTGTCTCTCGCAGCAATGATCCCAGCGCAATGGGTGCCATGACCGTTGATATCACTGATGCCCGAACGGCTATTAGTAAAGTCTTCCATATCAATGATGGCTCCTTTCAAGTCAGGATGTGTATGTGCAACCCCTGTATCTAGCACGGCTACTTTGACTCCTTTTCCTTTTGTATACTTCCAGAAGTTGGGCACGCCCAATAGTTCAATTCCCCAATCAATCGTTTGAGCATTTGAAGTGAATACCTGCTCTACTTTGAAAGGAGGAATAGAGAATATGGGTTCGTTGGACTGAATGTCTCTCAGACGATTTTGATAGTTTAACATGACGAAGTCTCGCTTATTGGATGTTGACTATGAATAATTCCTGTGGCAACACGTATAAGTGCACCCTTAGGATTAGGCGAAAAAGCACTGTAGAGATAAAAGGAAAGAATCCTCTTTCATTTACCATTAATACGTCTATTTGTTTTATTTTGTTTTCTTGGTGAGTGTATATATTGTCAATATATGATTATTTGCGGTGAATCGTGTTTTATAACGAGGGAATAATATTTTCATATACATACGGCAGGGGCTATTCTAGTAGGTAAAACGTGCCCGAGAAGATGAAATACATGGCCTTCTTTCAAATTAACCGTTTGTATACATTCCTTTCATACTCACTTAATCCCAGATGTGAAATTGTCGAACTGTTTGAACTTTCTTACTCAACACAACATTTCTATATGAAGAATTTTACTTATGTCATGCTGCTGGTCTTTTGTGGACTCGTCAGTTTGCAATCGAATGCCCAGCAAGTATTCAATGAAGTAGTTACTTATCGTGCAGGTACCTTCGATGAGGGAGCTGCAGAGATTGTGGCCTATGATGGCGTGAGCAAGCGCCTTTTTGTGACCAATGCAGAAAACGATGCAGTTGATATTGTGTCGATCGCTATTGTAGACAGCCCCATGTTGGTTTCATCTATCGACATCACTGTATATGGCGAAGGGGTAAACTCTGTAGCTGTGTCGAATGAAGTCGTAGCTGTAGCTATAGAAGGAGATGACCAACAACCTGGAAAAGTGGTTCTTTTCGACACGGATGGGACATTCATCGCGGAGTACACCACAGGTGCCCTGCCTGATATGGTGACCTTTTCTCGTGACGGAAATTACGTCCTCGTAGCCAATGAAGGAGAACCTTCGGATGACTATCTTGTAGATCCAGAGGGAGGTGTGACGGTAGTTAATATCACCTCGGGTGCAAGTACAGGCGTCGTCACGCAGTTGGATTTCAACGCATTTGACAGCCAAATCATGTCTTTGAAAAATGCAGGTGTACGTATCTTCGGGCCTGATGCTTCTGTATCTCAGGATCTCGAACCAGAGTATATCACGACAGATCCCGTCAACACAGGGATTGCCTATGTGATCTGCCAAGAAAACAATGCCTTGATTGCCATTGACTTTGTCGCAGGGTCTGTTCTGGATATTCTTCCTTTAGGATACAAAGATCACAACGCTGGCTCACCTGAGTTGACAGAGTATGCGATTGATCAGATTCCCAATCTACCCTCTTTGGGTGCCCCTGTATACGACGGTGGTCAGCCCGCAGTAGCACTCGGTGGTTTCTCTGCGATCTACTATGACGGTACCGAATCTACACCTAGCAACTATGTATTTTATACCGTACCCGATCGTGGACCCAATGAAGGAGCTGTAAGCAGTGGAGACGTGACCCCCGTACCTGCCCAAAATCTTCGTCCTTTCAAGCTGCCCAACTATCAGGCACGCATCGTGAAGATTGAGGTAGATCCTGTCGGAGGGACCGTTTCATTAGATGAGAATGAGCAGATCTTCCTGGTAGGACCTGATGGCCGTACGCCCATTTCTGGTCGTGGCAACGCGCCTGGAATCGACGAAGTACCTGTTACATTCGCCGATGCAGCCACAGATTTTCCTAACGTAGACTTCACCGACAACGGAGGTGAGGAGTATCACCTATTGGAGTATGATGCATTTGGAGGTGACTTCGAAGGCATTGTCCGTGATCCTTTCGGCAATTTCTGGATGAATGATGAGTATCGTCCTGCTATTTATGCCTTCAATGATACAGGTCGTATGGTGGCGCGCTTTATCCCTGAGGGAACCAAGAAGCGTGTAATTACAAATACCATTTTCTTTTCGGAGTGGGGAGAAGGCTCTTCTGATAATAAGTACATCGAGATCTACAACGGGACAGGAAACACGGTAAATCTGGAAGATTTCCTACTGGTAAACTGTGGCAATAGCTGTGCGGTTCCTGGCGAGTTTGAGTTTGATAACTCTCCTCTTTTCGCGGGGCGCACGTTGGAACATGGAGAGGTATTCGTCGTGGCACACCCCAACGCGCAGCCTGATATCCTGGCTCAAGCTGATACGACCTTCCAATTCCTTTCCAATGGAAATGACTACTGGGCCATCTTGAGTGCTTCAGATAGCTCCGTCGTAGACCAAGTGGGGGATATCCTGACTTCGGGACTACCTTCTGGATGGGATGTCGCAGGTGTACCTACAGCTACAGCCAATTCTACCCTGATCCGCAAGCACTACATCCTGGAGGGGAGTAATGACTGGGCTGCAAGCGCAGGGACGAATGCCGTAGATTCTGAGTGGATCGTGGAGGAGCGTCCGACCGCTGATACGGTCCTCGCTTCATTGGGGACCCATTTGGATTTGGGGACAGAAAGCCTCCCCGCAGTATATGGAACACGTCGTCCCAACCGTGGATTTGAAGCGATTGCACTGGATACGACCAACTTGATTCTGTATTCATTCATCCAGTCGCCCATGTACAACCCCGACAATTCTACGCGCAACAACTCCGATGTGATTCGTATCCTGGGTATTGATCCGCTGAGCGGAGATCCTGTGAGCGAGTATGTGTACCTATTAGAAAAAAATCGTCATCCTGGCGTAAATATCAGTCGTGTAGACAAGATCGGAGATGCCGTGTTTATTGGGAATGATAAGTTCCGCGTACTAGAGCGCGATTCTTCGGTACCTGGAGACAAAGGTGGAAAGAAATTTATTTTTGAAATCAATCTGACAGGAGCGACAAACATCCTCGGCACAGCACTCTCTATGCGTATGGAAGGAAATGGAACCGATACTTTGACACTGGAGCAGATGACAGCTGAACAGCTACGCGATTCTGGTATTGTGACCGTAGCCAAGCGCAAGATCCTGAATCTACCTTCTATTGGTTACTTCCCATCTGATAAGCCCGAAGGTCTGGCGATCCTTCCCCAAGGACAAATGGCAGTATTGAATGACAATGATTTCGGGCTAGCAGGTGCAGGTGTGAGCGATGCCAGTACGTTGGGGATCATCTCCTTTGATGACAACTATGGCTTGGATGCATCCAATCGCGACGACTCCATCATTATCCAAAATTGGCCTGTACTGGGTATGTACCAGCCTGATGCGATCAAGGCTGCCGAGATCGACGGCGATACGTACATCTTCACTGCGAATGAAGGGGATGCACGTGAGTACTTTGACGATTTGAATGACAATGGCGATCCTGATGATGGGGAGCCACAGTTTATCGAAGAAGACCGTATCGGAGATGTAGATTTGAATCCTACTTACTTTGCCGATCCTAGTATTCTTCAGGAGAACGAAAATCTAGGGCGTCTGAAGTTGACATTGACGCGTGGTGATTTGGATGGAGATGGAAATTTCGAAGAGCTATACAGCTTTGGTGCACGCTCTTTCTCCATCTGGGACAATCTGGGTAATTTGGTATGGGATAGTGGAGACGACTTTGAGCAAATTACTGCAGATGCTATTCCCGATGACTTCAACTCTACCAATGATGAAAATGATTCTTTCGATAATCGCTCGGACGACAAAGGTCCTGAACCAGAGGCCATCGAGGTAGCAGATCTAGATACAGCGACCTATGTATTTATTGGATTTGAGCGTGTCGGGGGTATCGCGGCTTACCGTGTAAACGATGTGACAAATCCTGAATTCGTGGAGTACGAGACCAATCGTAACTTTGCTGTACCTGCAGACTCTACTGCTGCGGGTGATTTAGCACCCGAAGACATCATCTTTATCAGTGCCAATGAAAGTCCCAATGGTGAGCCATTGATTGCTGTAGCCAATGAAGTAAGTGGTACAGTGACATTGTATCAGCTATTCAATCGCTTCATTCCCACGAGCAATGAACAGCTAGTAGAAGAGATTGCCCTCTTTGCCTATCCCAACCCTGTCAGTGGGGATGAGTTATTCCTTAACAAGAAGGGTTCCTACACGGTATTTAACTTAGTGGGCCAGCAACTGGCACGTGCTGAGAATACAAAGTCGATAGATGTAAACAGCCTACAAACGGGCGTTTACATCGTGCGCAGTGACAAGAATGAGGTGGTGCGTTTCGTGAAGAAATAAAGCTATCCCTTTCATAAATGAACGCGTCAGTCCTGGATGGACTGACGCGTTTTGGTTTTAGGCCATGTTTGCAACCTCAAATCTGCGAAAAGTTTGCGCTTTCAGAACCTGAACTTCATCTTTTTTGATCGACTTAGCCCCACTAAATCTCACACAATAGCTTTCGTCAGAACCTAAAATCTCTGCTTTTTAGCTAGATTTTCATTGTTTCAAATATGGTCTTAATGATCGTTTGATGATTACTCTACAATCATACGCTTGGTCATGACGATCTGATTGTTGATGAGCAAAGAGTAGGTGTAGGTTCCTGCCTCCATCCCTTGCACGTTAATGTTGACGTTGCCTTTCCCTGTTTGTACGGGGCGGCGCTCGAGTATCTTACCACTCATGTCAAATATGACAAGTGCTGCCTGCTCAATCTCATTGGGAATGTAGTATCCAATGGTCGTCTCATAGCTACTGGGGTTGGGGCGGTTTTGATCGAGCTTGATCTGGTTGAGTAGCTCTCCTCGGATGGTAGGTGTCTGGTTGGGTTGAGTCTGGGGTGTCTCAGAAAGTTGCTGCTTGAGGGCTTCCAACTCCTGACGTAACAACTCAATCGTGGCTTGCTGCTCTTTTACTGCCTCGACAAGGATGGGGGTTACACCATCGTAGTTGACGGCGTAGTATCCTTCTTCTCCTACATGTGTGAGTTCAGGGGCTATTTTCTCTACCTCTTGGGCTATGAACCCATACATTACCGTGCCAGGGTCGACTTCAGAGAAGTCCGCAGTCGTTCCAAACTTCTTCGTGTTGTACGAATACGTCACACCGTTTAAGGCCATGATCTTGTCTAGGGCACCTTCTACCGTTTGGATATTGCGCTTGAATCGACGATCCGAGCTATTCCATACACCTCCTGTACAACCTGTCGTACCATTGACAAAGAAGTCTTCATTTGTTGTATTGGTGGTTCTCACAGCGACTCGTCCAGCCGTGGTGTTGCCTTGTCTGATGGATTGATCAGAAGAGATGATCACGTCACCATTACCTTTGAATACCAGAGGGGCATAATATTGTGTAGGAAGAAACGGATCGATCTTATTTCTCACACCGTAAAACTCTAGGGTAGTTCCCCCTCCACTCCCTGCTGTTCCACCAGAGAAGTAGCCATCCTTTCGGTGGCTGATCACCCAGTCGGCCACTCTATTTGAAGCGACGGGACTTTGGTCTGCCACATCAAATATGTAGTCTGAGTAAGCAGAAGCATTCCCATTACTGGTCACGCGAATGCTATTTCGTGTACTTCCTAGATTGATGTTGAGGGCAGACAGGGGATTCGAGGTGCCGATTCCCACATTTCCTGCACCTGTTGCTGTCAATACATCCTTGAATGCCGTGAAAGGATTGCCCGATAGCTGATTGCTGATGTATCGCACACGGAACGCGCTTCCTACATTTTGTCCAAAACCTACGATCAGATCTTCATTGCCGAAGCTACCCACAAGGTTGAATAGACCAAACTGGCCATTTTTTTGTAGGCGGAGCCCATAGGGGACTGGACCTGTGGTAGGGAAGGGAGCAGCACCTAAAGCCGCCCAGTTGGATCCAGCACCATTGATATCACCAAAAGTTCCTGCTTGAAGCTGGCCCAAAGGACCTACCGTAGACCCTCCTGTGCTTGTGCTAAATTGAATGCCATTATTAGGGGTTCCTACCTGTGCTTGGATACTGGGGAAGAAACATAGGAATACCATAAGGCAAATGCCCGTCCAAAAGTTCATGATTTTCATAATGAAAACGGTTATGTAGTGAAAATGGGGACCTCAGATATGTGAGGCCAAGATTAGGAATTGAATCGATTCAACTACAATAGACG
This sequence comes from Bacteroidota bacterium, assembly GCA_039820545.1. Taxonomy (GTDB): domain Bacteria; phylum Bacteroidota; class Bacteroidia; order J057; family J057; genus JALEFZ01. The sequence goes on from JBCBPW010000004.1 coordinate 48,617, forward strand.
AGATGTAGGAAAAAGATGAAGTAGGGAGCGTTTTTTTCTCCTTGGCGAGAATCAAAAGTATGTGAACGGATAGTGCATCTGTCCTTAGATGTTGATGAGGTAGTATTGAAAGGTCAATGTATACAGAGGATGGGATAGCCACACATATGAAAGGTTTCGGGTAGCCATAAAAAAAACTCTTGCTACGCTACACATTCCCCAATGTGTTGTACTAGCGTAACAAGAGTTGAAAGAACGTAGAATACTGTGAGGCCTAAATGTATGTATAAGATTTGATAATTGAAAATAATTTAAGTCAATAATTTCTTTTAAAAATGAATATATTTATGAGGGATTTTCTATGGATTGGGAGAAGTTTGTGGTGAATTTGTGGATAACTTAAAAGGCATCTGAACGCGTCCAGATGCCTTTTCTATGGAAAAAGTGTAAGGAATATTATCTTACCTCCTGTCCCAAAATACCGAGGTTATATCTTGTCTTCAATTGAGACTTCTGATTTTTTTGGATGAGCTCGATCAATTTTACACGGGCGCTGAGGTAGCTTCTTTCTCGGGAGTTTACCAAGAACAATGAGCTTTCTCCCACCCTAAACAACTGACGCTCGGCCCCTAACAAACCATTATAATCTCGTACAGTCCGTTCATACAATTGGATCTGCTCACGAGTAATGTTCCATTCGTTAAAGGAAGCCTCGACTTTGAAGCGAATATTTTCCTGTTTATTGTCAAATTCCAGTCGTTTTTCCTGAATTTTCAATCGATTCATTTCAATCTTTCCCCTTTCTTTTCTCAAAAAAATCGGGAAAGAAAATTCTAGCCCCCACTTATAATCATTGATACTATACATGGGCATCACTTCTCCACCTACGGGCTCCGACAGGGCATTGTATGTCACATTGATGATAGGCTTAAGTTGCTCGCGGGCCCATCTCTGATCGACTTCTAATTGATCTATGGCGAATTGCGTCTGTCGAAGTTGCGGATGTTGGCTGAGAAAGGTATCTACGTCCATCGTAGACCAGGGCAAGTTTGAGTTCACTTGTGCGGGGTCGACTACCTGAGGCACAGTGGCAGAGTCCACCTCAAGCGGTACGATGCCACGCTCCCAGAGGAAGACTTCCAGCTCCCTTGTAAAATTAATGTAGGCAAGCGTAGCTTCCTGAAGGTTAAGTTGACGGTTTTGAACTTGTATCCCTGCTTCGAGCGTGTCTACCGACGGCCGGTCCCCCAAGGCCGCTCCCTTTTTGACAAACTCGTACCGTGTCATAGCCAAATCTAGCCCTTCTTCGAAGACTTGAAGGATGCTGTAAGCTTCGAACCATGCCCAGTACACTTGACCTGCCTCATAGAGAAGCTCGTTGAGGAGGGCGTCTCGCTGTGCTTGTGTGCTTTGCTGAACGATCTTGGCTTGCTGAAGAGAGGCTCTTCGCTTATCGATAAACAGACCTTGGCCGATAGGCACGGTCACACCTGCATACCACAGGCCAGCATCAGGCAAACTATTCTCGGGGTTAAGAAAGACACCGCTTGTCTGTTCATATCCCCCTTTCACTTCTATACCGAACCATGTAGGTATCTTAAATCCTCCATCAATCAAACTATAGTATTGCTTATCGTCAAAGTACTTCTGATTGGTCGTCTGCAACAGCTTGGGATCAAAAGCCCCCCTTGCTTGTTGCAACTCCGCACGCCCTTTATCCACCTGGATATTGGCTTGCATGGAGAGTGGATGATGGTCTAGTACCCGCTCCATAAAAGAATCAAAAGATAAAACCTGAAGGCTGTCAGTATCTTTTACCTCATCCTGCGCCCATGAGTGTAGGCCAAGAATGAGCAGGAAACTAAATGTGAGAAAACGATGCATGAGAAAATGTTGAAGCTCTTAGAATGTTGAAGTTCAAAAAACAATCAAGGGAGGGGACTTTGGCTCGTCCCCTTCCTCATGTGATTATTTCTTTTCCTTGTCTTTATCTTCTTTGGCACCCTCTTCCTGCAAGGGCTTGTAGTAATCTGCTGGGAAGCCATTGATCTGACGCCATAGTTCGTACCAAATCCGCACGTCCTTGAGGAGCATCATACTATTGGCACCCGCTCCTACTCTGAGTGCCTCTGGCCAGGGCGCATCGTCAGGATCTTGTGCGACGAGTATACGGTACTTGCCATTGTCACTGACAAAGTTGTCGATCGCGAAGATCTCTCCTCCGTAGGTCCCAAAGCTGCTATTGGGCCAGCCTGAGAAGATGATCGCTGGCCAGCCATCAAACTGCAAGCGCACATGCTGCCCTTTCTCCAAGAGGGGAAGGTCCATCGGCATGACATATAGCTCTACGGCCAAGTCATACTTTGCGGGCATGATACTCACGATCTCTGCACCTTCCTTGATGGTCTCACCGATACCCGACTGAATCGCCTTGGTCACATAACCCGTCTGTGGAGAGGTGATGTAGTGGTATCCAAAGCGTACAGAAAGGTTTTTAATCTTATTTTTCATCTTGGTCACAGTCGCCTCCGCATCGAACTGACTCGACAAGGCCGTAAATTTATCCGATTCTGACTTGGCAATGTCCTTGTCATACTCTGCTCGGGTAGAGGTGATTTCGACACGTGCATTGAGCACCATATTTTGACTCGTCAATAGCTTATTTTGAGCAGAGATGACTTTTGCTTGGGCTTCTCTTGCTTTCAGCTTCCTATTTTCCAAATCTGTCAGTGACCTCAAGCCGTCCCTTTCTAGGCCTTGCATACGCGCATATTGTGCTTCTGCAATGTCATAGTTGGTTTTGGCTGCTTGATAGTCAATGCTGTCACTCGTCACTTTCAGCAAAGATTGTTGCAGCTTATTCTCGGCTTGCTGAAGCTTCAATCTACGCCCTTCCTTGAGAGCGGCAATCTGTTGCTCCATCGCTTGGACTTTTTGCTTGTAGGATATGACAGACATCTCTTTAGCCTTCAACTGCTGATCGTTGTTGTTGATCACGTTGGGGTCAAAGTACTCGTCTTTAGTTTCGGAGATAAAAAGAATGGTATCCCCTTTATTGACAAAGTCTCCTTCTCGTACATACCAGTTCTCGATTCGACCTGCGATGATCGAATGGATCGTCTGTGGACGCTGATCAGGTCTCAGCGTCGTCATATTTCCTCTGGCTCGGATATTTTGTGTCCATGGGAGAAACATGATACCCAATGCGATCACAAAAATCGTCCAGATGATTCGTGTCAGTACTCTACCAGAATGGCGACTTTCCACCTCAGATAGCGAGTGGTAGTCTGCTATCGGGATGTCATCGTTGATTCTGCTTGGCGAAATATTGAGCATATTGATTCAAATGATTGGGTTGAATATGAACAAAAGGTCCACTTTGAATGATGCGCCCATCTTTCATGATGGCGACTTGGTCAGACTTGCTTGCGAAATAAGGGTCAGAAGAGACCGCTACAAGCGTCCACTCGTTTTCTCTGGCAGTGAGGAAATCTACAATTCGGATTCGATCCTGCTCATCCATGTGTTCTAGCGCGTCCTCTAGTAGGAGCAGCTTGGGCTTATCTGCGATGCTACGCGCCAGCAGCAGCTTCTGTACGATACTTCTAGGCAGTTTCTTGCCCTGAGGGTCGAGTACCGTATGGTAGCCTTGTGGGAGACGCTTGATGAAGTCCGTCAAGCCCAGATTTTGGATGGCCCACTTGACATTGTCAAATGTGGCAGCCTCTCTCCCAATGGTAATATTCTCAAGCACCGTCCCTTCAAATAGCTGCTCTTGCGTCAATGAGTCCCCAATAATGGATCTCAGAGAGACAAGATCCAGACTGCCTTTGGAGAGGCCATTGTAGGAGATGCTTCCATGCTGCACATCATACATCCCACCCAGGATGTAGAGAAGCGTACTCTTTCCAGATTTATTTTCACCTGTTACAACCCACTTTTCTCCACTCAAAGCTTTGAATGAAAGATCTCTCAGTGTGGGCGTTTGCTGACCAGGATATCCAAAGGTTACATTGTCCAGCTCGACATAGACGCCACAGGTCATGCACTCGCGTACCATGTCCATCCCTTCATCCTGCTCAAGCTCGAGGTCTGTCACCTGTCCGATCTTCTCAAGTGAAGTGAGGATGTCGTAGATGGTCTCCAGACTGAATACTAGCTTTTCTACAGAACTCATGATGCTCAAGATGATGATCTCTGCTGCGACAAACTGTCCGATGTTCATCTGCTGCTCCATCACCAGTATACCTCCCAATGCAAGTAGGCCAAGTGCGACGACGACTTTGAAACCGACCATGAGGTAGTACTGCTGGATCAGAATACCGAAGTGGTTCTCCCTTGCTGTGAGGTAGTTCTCAACCTGATCGTCCATCTTTTCGAGATGCAGGTTCGTGCGCCCAGCAAGCTTGAAGGTGTTGCTCGTACGTGCCAGCTCTTCTAGCCAGTGCGCGACTTTGTATTTGTACTTTGATTCTTTCAGACTCGTCGCCAGCCCTCTCTGCCCAGACCATCTAAATATCCCGATGATCAATAGGACCATCAAGACGCTAAATGCGATGAAGAATGGGTGATAGAATGAGAGCAGAATCAATCCAAAGATGGTTTGTAGACCTGCTGCTGAGAAATCTAGAAGAATTTTGGAAAGCGATTTTTGAACCGAAATAATATCGAAAAACCTGTTCATCAATTCTGGTGCATAGTGCTTATACAGCACCTCCAGTCTGATGCGTGGAATTCGGTATGCGAATTCGAATGCTGCACGGGTAAAGATCTTCTGCTGCAAATCCTCTGTGATGCGTAGCTGAAAGATCTGTAGTGCTCCTTGAATTGCAACTCCAGCAACGACAATGGCTACGAGTACAACCCAGGCAGTATTGAGCTGGCCCCCTTGGATAAAGTTAATGATCGCTTGTATACCTAGAGGAAGTGATAAGCTCACAAGACCAGCGAAAACCGCGTACACATACATGTTGCGAATTTCGTCGCGATCAGGCTTAAGGAGGCGCCAAAATCGCTGTGTTGGAGTGAAAGGCGTTGACATATCTTTATGAATTGAAATTGATCAATGTTGAGTAAGCCAGAAGGCATATTTATGTAAATACATGAAAGTCTTTATATATGCTCATGTATTTATTTGTATAAATAACTGTTAATGAATGGATTGTGTGTGATTTTTGCTCTTACTAGGGCGAAAATAGAGATGATGAGTTGTCGTCAAGGGTCTGTGTGAGACCATCGTTTTAAGAGAAAAATTGAACTTATTGTTGTTTGAAATGCCAAGTCCATATAGATATTTAGGATAAATACTGATTGACTTGTGCGCGTATGTAGTAGAATTCTGACTAGGTTTTGATATTCATAAATGAAACTATTTCAACATGAGAATGTTCGGATTATAATGGAGGTTTGTTCCTCTAGTTAAACTTTTTGAAGTATCAGGAAAAGAACGAGTAGAAGGGACACAGTACACTTCCTCAGAAGTATACTGTGTCGGGATTTAGATTAAGATTCTGCTGTCACAACATTGCTAACAGGCCGCTCTCCATTTTCCTTCTTTTGTTGTTTCTTCTTAGCCAAGGAAACATCATTCTTCAGAATAACCTCTCCAAAAGCAGAAACAGGATCTATTTGCTCCTTCTTCGATTTGAAGTTAATCGTCTCTACGATAATCCCACGCGTAGAAGCATTCTGTTTAAAGTCCTCAATGATCTCCAATATATCCGTGTGAATGTTTTTGGTCTTGGACTTATCAATGATGACATGTGCGTCGTCTGGTAGCTGGTTCAAGGTACGCATGATGCTCGCCTTGTTGAGGAAGCTCACATCTTCGGACATCTCGATGGTGATCGGTTCTCCTTCCTTGTACGAACTTGGATCAAAGTGGTAGGGAACTTTGTAATTGTTCCACAAGATCTGTACGATGGCCACAGCCATACCCATACCGATACCTACCAATAGGTCAAATGCGAGAATCCCCACGATGGTGATGATAAAGGGTATGAATTGCCCCATGCCTTTCTCAAACATCGCTTTGAAGGTAGCGGGTTTGGCCAGTTTGAAGCCTACAACAAATAGAATGGCAGCCAAGCTAGCCATTGGGATCATATTCAAGAGCGTCGGAATAGTCATCACAGATACTAGGAGTAAGATACCGTGAAAGAAAGCCGAAGCCTTGGTTTTGCCACCTGATTGAATGTTGGCAGAGCTTCGCACGATGACTTGTGTAATGGGAAGTCCCCCAATCATACCTGAAACCATATTGCCTGTCCCTTGCGCAATCAACTCACGGTTGGTGGGTGTCACGCGCTTTTGAGGGTCCAACTTGTCTGTCGCTTCTACACAGAGCAGCGTCTCCAGACTGGCGACTACAGCAATGGTCCCTGCGACGATCCATACTTCAGAGTTGAAGATCTGGCTGAAATCAGGAAGTGTAAACTGTCCAAAGAATCCTGCGAGCGAATCGGGTACTGGAATACTCACCAGTTGACTCTCGGAGAAAGTAAATATCCCCGACTGGGTGAAGTAAAACACCAATCCTACGCCCACTAGCACAGCCACTAAGGGTCCCTGAATCAGTTTTGCAAATCCTTGTCTCTTAATAAATGGCTGCTCCCATAGAATCAAGATGGCTAGGCCGATAGCTGTAATCAGCAGGGTCCCTCCATTTGCGGAGCTAAATAGCTCACCAGGATTGCTAAAGATGAGTTCTTTGAAGGAATCCTTGGAGACACCCAGGGCAACAGCGAACTGCTTCCAAAAGATATAGATTCCGATCCCTGCCAACATACCCTTGATGACGGAGGTGGGAAAGTAATATCCGATGACACCCGCTTTCAGTATCCCCAGAATGATCTGGATGACACCTGCGATGACAGTCGCTAATAGAAAAACTTCAAAAGCCCCTAGATCCTTTACGGCCATGGCGACGATAGCGGCAAGTCCTGCTGCGGGTCCACTTACACCCAAAGGTGAACCACTCATAAGCGCTACAACTGTACCGCCAACAATACCTGCTATAAGTCCAGAAAAAAGCGGGGCATCCGAAGCTGATGCGATTCCTAAGCATAAAGGCAAGGCTACCAGGAAGACCACAATACTTGCTGGTAGGTCGCTCTTTAGGTTAGAAAAGAATCCGGTTTTTTGTTCGGTATTCATGTGTTTTATGTTAGTAAGATAGGGGAGCAGGTACGTAGGTCTGAATGTACATGGCTCCGAAAAAATGTGTGTTGAAAAAATAGTGTGTTCCTAACAATAGTAGCCCGTCAATATATCAGGACTCTGGAGGTGGGGTAGGGATATCGAAATACAGGACTTCTGACCATTGAATTTCGTGGTCTTGCAGGGTGATTTCCTGGATTTTATGTTTGACAAAATATCTTCTTCCTTCGTAGGTGTATTCTGAGTACTCTTTCTCTGCTTCTTGGGAGGGAGCACTTTCTGTTTCACTTGTTTCGTTGAGCTCGGTAGGTTCAATGAGTGAATTCATGCTATACTTGGGTGCGACGATGCTGGACAAGCCCAATATCAGGACGATCAAGAGAATGGCATGTAGCCTTTCTCCTGCTCGGTAAGATATGAGGGTTTGTCTCCTATTCGTTCGCATACTTTATGTATCTATCGACCTAAATACAAGTTCTTGATAAAACCGTGGAATGACATCTTTTCCTTTCACGACATCGGTTAGTTTGGGAAGATGCTCAGCAAAATAACGCTGATACTGTGCACCCTCTATGACCGTGGAGACCAACATATGTGGATATTGGTACTTTGGATTGATCTCCAAAATGATTTTGCTCACACGCTCTACTAGCTTTTTATAGCCCGTAAATACGCCAGCCTGATTTTCTTGATCTACAGATTTATTGAGATAGGCCTTGGACGACTCCGCGATTACGATGTGATTGAGTTTGGCCTCATTGATATGTCGGAAGCTTCTGTCCTCAGTTACTTGTTCAGTGAGGACCTCTATAGCCCGTGTCAAACGTTTTCTGGGAGAATCAATATTGGCCAAACTGAAAACCAATCGATATTCCATCCATCCCCAGTACCATGCGGTGATATAGAGAAGCAGTTTATGCTTACTTTCAAAGTATCGGTAAATGGAAGCCTCCGTCGAACGAATAGACTTAGCTAACTTCCTGAATGTGAATCGTTCGAAGCCGATTTCATCGATCATCTCGATACTCCCCGTAATGATTCTCCGTCCAAGATCGCTAGACTCTGGATCTTTGAGATAAATGCACGCATTTACCTCAGGGCGCATATGTACTAATATCTCCTTCAATCTGACTTAATTTCTTACTAATATAATAGTATTACTATTAATACAGCAAGTATAACGTATATATTTGACCAAGGTTCTTGATTTCAAAGAAATACAGTCCTAATAAATTGTTAAAGTTGAAGTATAAGACGTCGGGGGGGAGGAAATATTGCTTGCTTCTAGGAGGACTAAATAAGAGGTCAGATGTTGAAAGGTGATCCCGAAAAGGATTTTGCTACGCTCAAGACAAGCGTTCTCTTACTTAAAATAAAAAATCGGCACCGGGAGACCCGATGCCGAACAACAAAAATTGTAGCTGTTGAATTATTCTTCAGCGAGTGCTGCTTCCAACTCCTCGGTCATTTCCATATTGTGAAATACTTGTTGTACATCGTCGTCATCCTCGATGATGTCTATCAGTTTCAAAACGGCTTTTGCTCTTTCTACATCCAGGTTTACTGTTGTGGTAGGTAGACGATTGAGGGAGGATTCGGCATCGATATTCAATTCCTCAATCTTGGCATTGAGGCTGCCATAATCTTCGAAAGCACAATAAGCTACGTAGTTATCTCCATCTAGCTCAATGTCCTCTAGTCCTCCGTCTAGCAATTCCATGGTGATTTCTTCCTCATCATGACCTTCTGCAGGAAAAATGAAAATCCCTTTGCGATTAAACATATAATCAACTGAACCAGATTTTCCCATAGATCCGCCATACTTGTTGAAGTAGGAACGGACATTTGCTACGGTACGATTGTTGTTATCGGTCAATGCTTCTACGAAAACAGCTACGCCATTGGGTGCATAACCTTCGAAGGTCACTTCGTCGTAGCTCGTGCCGTCAGCACCTGAGCCTTTATTGATGGCTCCGTCGATGCGATCTTTGGGCACAGAGGCTTTTCTGGCGTTTTTAATCGCCATCCTTAGGCGAGGATTGGCGTCTGGGTCAGGCCCGCCTTCCTTGGTTGCTACCGCAACTTCTTTGATCAATTTGGTAAACAACTTCGCACGCTTGGCATCCTGCGCTCCTTTACGGTGTTTGATGTTGGCCCATTTACTATGTCCTGCCATGAGGAATATTCTTGCTTGGTTATAATCTTTGATAGGGTTGATCGTGATCAACGACAAAAACAAAAATAAATAAGTCGCTGAGTATATTGCAACTCAGCGACCGAAAATCTTCTACACGTGGTAAATTTAACAAACAGAGGTGAATCCGTGTAGTGTATTTCTAGCTTGACTGAATCAGGGTATTTTGATCTTTCCCTAAGCGATTCATCACGTTTTCGCGTACCAATCGATAATAATGCTTTCTGCCTGTAGTTTTATCTTGGCGGATCAAACCAATTTCCATCATGATTTTGATGTATTTCTTGGCAGTTGTCCCCTTGATATTTAGCTCTTGCTCAAGGTCTTGTGAATAAAATCCGCTTTTTGCATAATTTACCAAGAACTTAGGCATATCGAACACCACTTCAAATATAGTTCCCTTCTTGTAGAGATCGTAGAACATATACCTAATGCCTTGCTCCAACTGTCTGTTAGAAGTCTGTTGCATATCGAGGAAGAATCCCAGACGGTTGACTTCTTTGAATGTGATGTAGGAACGAAGGTTTCGATAGGAGAAGTCCAAATGCTCCGCCGCGAGCGGGAGGTCCCCCTTCGAAATGTTGATACACTTATTTAATGTTCTATTTCTCACAGAGTTAGGTACGGATTTGAATTCATCCCACTCTGCATTCATGAAGCTCAAAGGATTGTTTTTATCTGAGATAGAGCTCAAGAGGTTATCTGCTACATTCAAGCTGACAGGATCTTCATTGATGATCGCTCCAATCCGCATGATCTGGATTTCGGCCAGCTGATAGCGGTAATATACCTTGATGTGAAAGTGAGAAACGGGTTCAAACGTAATAAAGATTTTTCGGAAATTCTCGATCAAGGATTTTCCAATAGATTCTCTATATGTCTCAATATCCTGAAGTGCTTGTGAGATCTTATCGAAGAAATTGTCTAGGATATCGGTCATCCAAGACACACCTGGCTCAGTCGTTTCTGCATGGAAGATGTTATTTGCAATAGAGAAGGCTGCGGTTGTAAGGTAAAATCCGCCTTGCTCGATTCTCTTTTGTGCAAACTTCATGACGTCCTGGATCAGATCATATGATTTGCGAGGGACTTCATTGCGAAGGAGCAAATCAATGTAGCACTGAATGGACTGTGTATAAAGAGGATAATTCTGTTCTTTCTTGAAGGCTTGCGTCAGCTCTTTCATCTCTTTTTCTGTCAAGGCAGAGCCTGTAGAGACTGAGAGTTGTGCTTTGAGTAGTCGATAAGCGAGCGTACTTTGTTCGTCTTTGACTGCCTGAACAGCTTCAATGGCCTGGTCGCTATGTTTGACGATGTGCTTGGCGAATGAGGCTTGCTCAAGGTCATCGCTTGTCATTTTGTAGAGGCCGCTGTACATCCTTGCAATGAGGCTTTCTACCTGCGCCTTAGAAAAGGAGTTCAGTTTATCTTTTTGCGCAAATCTGGTTTCGTATTCTTTCAGTTGAAGCTGGGATGTCTCTAGTCTGGTGAGCGAGTCGTCCTTTTGATGGAAGTTCCAATTAAGGAGTGCTCCCTCCAACTCGAAGGCGACTTGGCTGAATAGATTCTTGATCGCCAAATCTGTAGAAGCTTCAGCAGCATCTTTGATTTTGATCAGAATATGATTGGCATGTTGGTATCCATCAGTCAATCCACTGTTCAGATAATAATCAGCTTGGATCATGTGTACACCTATACCTTGAGGCAAGGGACATTCACCCATCGCCTTCATCAACCATATACGCGCTTTGCTAGATTGGTCGGGATCATCTTCGTTTGCATACACAAAACCGATAATCGTACTCAAATCACCAATGAACTCTTGATCGAACGACCCCCAGTCCAAGGCATTAATTTGTTCTTCAAACTCTTCAATAGCGACATGTTTGACAAGTCTTTGAAAAGCTCCATTTAAAAACTTAAGGAATGAATTCCATGCTTGGATAGGAAGATTCTCATGTTGTACAGAGCGAAGTGCTGTCATTCTATGTTGAATGATGCCATCAAACTCTTGGTACAGGGACTGATCTTGTCTTAGGAAGGCATACATCAATGAGGATTTTGTCATAAAAAAGAACAAATCCACATACTGTTTCTCCTGTAAAGACAATGACTGTAACTCTGAGAGGAAGAACTCCTCTAATTTCTCAACATCCGTCAAGTCCTGCTTTTTAATTTGATCTTTTAAAAAGTTAGGTAACGGAAGTGTAGCCGATCTGCTATACAGATCAACGAGAAATTGCATTTTGGAAAAAGCACTCTTTGCCATTATAAATACTTGTTGTTATATGCAATTTTATTGTGAAATCTTACACTTATAAAATAAAGTTTTTCAAAAATAGGTTTCATGGTTTATCATTTCAAAAAGTTGTGACTGCAATCGAAAACGGATACTTCGGACGTAAAATAGCGCACGAATATAGTGTTGCCGCAATAATATGTCAAGTAGCATTTTTGGCCCTGGATCTGCTTACACATAGTATAAGCTTAGACAGGGAATTGATTGAAAAACTATTTAAATAATACTAAAGTAAGAAAAAAATGTCTATACACAAAGATTTCCAAGTGGTTTTATATACCAAGATGCGAAATAAATAAATAGGGTATTATCTATTTGATGGCGATCTCTGTAAAGATTGAATTGGGGATAAAAATTTCGTGTGTTCTCATATACTGATATGCTATAAAGATACAATATTCTGGTAAGTATGCAATATTTTTATATGAAATATATCTCTTAATTCTTACTTAATCCTAAGCGTAGCCCTTGACTTAGCCGTTTGCAATCACCACATTTTAATTTTGAAAATCCCAAAATTGGACAAATCGGTGCTGAAATATAGACCTACACTCATTTCTGCTGATCTACAACTTACATGAAGTAGTGATGAGATATTCACAATATATAAGTAGTTTGATGAAATGATTGTTGAAAAATTTTTGCTTTTTTTTCTAAATCCCCAATAATTTGACATAGCCTGAGCACCTATTCATCAAGATAAGGGATTAATTTGCGCGAAAAGACAGTAAAATATTATAGAGGGATTTTTTCAAAATGGTAGTATTAAATGGTCGGTGGAAAGGAAGATAAACCATGCAATATAATATTTGCTACAAGCTAGGAGATATCAGCTAAGTTTTATTTTCAACTCAAAGCTTTTCGCTTACTTTAACTTAAATCACTTTCCTGCCCAGCGAAAACCAATCGAAAAACTTCCTCTAATTTTCTTACTCCTTTAACTTCTATATTTTGAAAAGATCTGCCTAGGCTGCCCAACTGTGAATGAGAGATGTAGATGGTCTTGAATCCCAACTTCTCAGCCTCTGCAATTCGTGGCTCCACTTTATTGACACTCCTGATCTCACCCGATAATCCTACTTCTGCGCTAAATACCGTCGTGCGGGGGATCACAAGGTCATGGAGAGAGGATACTGTCGCACAGATAAGTGCCAAATCCATGGAAGGATCTTCTACTTTGATGCCTCCAGTGATATTGAGGAAGACATCTTGTTTACCCATATGAAAACCACATCGTTTCTCCAGGACGGCAAGCAGCATATTCAAACGCCGTAAATCGTAGCCTGTGGCGCTTCGCTGAGCAACCCCATAAGCCATAGGACTGACCAGTGCCTGTGTCTCTACCAAGAGGGGACGCATACCTTCCATCGTAGCACCAATACTTACACCTGAAAAAGTATCTGCCTGATCAGACAAAAATATCTCAGAAGGATTGCTTACTTCACGTAGACCGTCTCCTCTCATTTCATAAATCCCCATCTCCATTGTTGAGCCAAAGCGGTTTTTAGTTGTACGAACCAGTCGATAGCTGTTGTGGCGATCTCCTTCGAAAGTCAAAACAGTATCTACCATATGCTCCAAAACTTTGGGACCTGCAATAGAGCCTTCTTTGGTGATATGACCTACAAGAAAAATGGGAGTTGATGTTTCCTTAGCAAACCTTGTCAATCTCGCAGCACACTCCCGTACTTGAGACACTGATCCTGGTGCAGATTCCAACTGTCCCGTATAGATTGTCTGGATAGAATCAATGACGATGATCTCGGGATCTATCTCTACTGCATGCGCTAGAATCTGTTCTAGATTGACCTCTGAGGCAATCAGCAGTTGCTCACTGTGGAAGGGAATCCGCTCGGCGCGCATCCTGATCTGTGCAGCAGATTCTTCTCCACTGATATACAAAATCTTACGATCGTTTTGTTGCAAGGCTACCTGAAGAAGTAAGGTACTTTTGCCTATCCCTGGCTCTCCTCCTAGCAAGACCACAGCTCCAGGTACTAGTCCTTGACCTAAGACGCGCATCAATTCTTGATCCATCATCGGCCAGCGTTCTTCCTGACCCATGGTGATCTCATGGAGAGGGGTGGGCATACTCCGCTTGCCTGACATCGTCCCTACTGCGCGTAATTGTTTCTTGTTGGATACCTCCAATTGCTCCACAAGCGTGCCCCAAGCACCACATCCATCACACTTTCCTTGCCATTTTAGATGACTATATCCACAACTCTCACAAATAAAAACGGATTTTGGAGCCTTTTTTGCCATCGATCTCTAATTTTATGTGCAATATGGGTAAATGTTGGGTATTTTTTTAGTTTTTATGATAAAATATTTATACGCGTGATGGATATAATGCTAATTTTTTTATGTGAAAAGCTCATGGTCTAAAAGCATCGAAGGGCATTCCAATCATTTGTTGTACAGATTGGCAGGATGCGCTTAGATGACCAAAGAGCGTAAAATATCATGTATGATAGCTGAGATGGTTTGGGGGAAATGGAGATTTTTTTGCCAACTATGACCTACAGCCTTAAGCTCCATCTAAAAAAGGAATATTTGTTGGTGCTGTAATCTTTCTCCAGAGATAAATGTTCCTTCACCTACTATAATTCCATACATTGATCTAAATTATCAAGCGACAGAAGCTATTTTCTACCCTACAAGAATACCTGAAATGAAAAAAAGAATTTCTTATTGGTTCCTTATCCTGATTTTACCCTTTAGCGGTTGTGATGCGCTCTTGCAACTAGCGGAAACCCTTCCTGATACCATTCCCCAAGATCCTACTCAGACGGAGATTGTGGGCGGTCTCAAGGAAGCCTTGGTACAGGGTACGTCTTTTGCGGTGAATACGCTGAGCAAAGAAGGAGGCTATCTGAATGATGTCAAGGTGCGGATTCCTTTTCCTCCTGAAGCTCAGAAGGTAGCCAATACCATGCGCGACCTCGGACTAGGGAAGTTGGTTGATGAATTTGAGACGAAGCTAAACGAAGGGGCTGAAAAAGGAGCTAAACTGGCATTTCCCATTTTTAAAAGCGCGATCACAGGGATGACGTTTCAGGATGCCAAAGGAATATTGCTAGGGCAGCAAGACGCTGCCACCCAATATTTTCAAACACGAACAGAAACCCAACTCTACAACGCATTTTCGCCTAAAATCAAAACATCTCTTGATCAAGTAAAAGCGACTGAGATCTGGTATGAGATCACCTCCCGTTACAATAAGTTGCCTTTAGTGAAAAAAGTCGAAACAGACATCGTGAAGTACGCGACCAATAAAGCACTCGATGGATTGTTTCTCAAGGTATCTGATGAGGAGGCAAAAATCCGAAGTACCATTGCCTCCCGCAAGACGGATCTCTTGAAAAAAGTTTTTGACTTTGCCGATCGTCAACGACAAAAGTAACGACTATTTAAGACTGATCATTACAAAAACGTGTGCTGAAGGCAACAGCACACGCTTTTTCTTACACCTATTTTATGCTCAAGCCTTTATTTTCTCCGCCAACATGAGTAAGAACGTATACTCTAAGGCAGTCTCTTTGTAGGCTTGATATCTTCCCGATGCACCCCCGTGACCAGCTTCCATATTGGTATGCAGTAGGAGTAAATTCGAGTCTGTCTTCTTGTCTCTTAGTTTGGCAGCCCATTTAGTCGGCTCCCAATACTGTACTTGGGAGTCATGTAGCCCAGAGGTAATCAACAGGTGAGGATAACTTTTGGGTTCTACATTGTCATAAGGGGAATAAGAGAGCATATAGTCATAGTATTCTTTTTCGTTGGGATTGCCCCATTCGCGATACTCACCCGTGGTGAGGGGAATATCTTCGTCTAGCATCGTGGTAACGACATCCACAAAGGGGACAGCTGCAATGCCACCATTGAATAGCTCAGGAGCCATATTGACGACGGCTCCGATCAGGAGTCCGCCTGCACTTCCTCCCATACAGTAGAGCTGATCAGAGGTCGTATAAGTACTATCTACAAGGTATTTTCCGCAATCAATGAAGTCTGTAAAGGTATTCTTCTTGTGGAGAAGTCTCCCGTCTTCATACCACTCTCTTCCCAACGTCGCGCCCCCACGAATGTGCGCGATGGCAAAGGAGAAGCCCCTATCTAAAAGGCTAAGTCGAGCCGAACTGAAGTAAGGATCTACATTTGAGCCATAAGATCCGTAGGCGTAGAGTAGGAGAGGAGCCGATCCATCTACAGGTGTATTTTTGTGACGGACCAATGACATGGGGATACGTTTTCCGTCTCTTGCAGGCACATAGATGCGCTCGGATACGTAATTTTCTGGCTCAAAATCTCCCAATACGGGCTGCTGCTTGAGCAACGTACGCTCCTTTGATTTCATATTGATCTCGAAGGTTGAGTTGGGACGCGTCAGAGATTGGTAGCCATAGCGCAGCTGATCGGTATCGAAATCAGGATTGGTGGAAGTGTACGCTGTGTAGGCAGGATCATCAAAGGCTAGATAGTAGGCTTCTTCTCCTTCCCACGGAATAATACGGATTAACGTCAGTCCATCCTTACGCTCTTCCAGTACCAAAAAATCCCTAAAAAGCTCCATATCTTCTAGCACAACCTCCTTGCGATGAGCGATTATTTCCTCCCAGTTTTCCTTACCAGGCTTGGAAATAGGGGTTCGCATGAGGCGGTAGTTTTCTGCTTGATCGTTTGTCAGGATATAAAAATGATCGCCAAAGTGTTCCACATTGTATTCGTGCTCCTGCTCGCGTGGCTCTAAAACGGTGAATGTACCTTCTGGATTGTCTGCTTTGAGGTATCGACACTCCGTCGTCAGGGTCGCTGCAGAAATGATCATGAGATAAGCTCTGGATTTGGACTTGGTGATGTAGCAGGAGAATGTTTCGTCCTTTTCTTCATAGACCAAGATATCTGTTGAGGGATCGGCGCCCATGGTATGACGCTTGACTTGAAAGGTTCTCAAGGTCTGTGAATCCTTTGCGGCATAGAAAAGTGTGCGGTCATCCGCAGCCCAGCTAGAGATGGGGCTACCGCTCTTGATCTCTTCAGATAGAGTCTCACCTGTCTGGAGATCCTTGATCCTGATGGAGTAGATACGTCTGCCGATGAAGTCCACACCGTAGGCCAAAAATCGCTGATTGGGACTGATACTCAAACCACCCACCTGGCAGAAAGATTGACCTTCAGCCAGTTCATTGACATCCAGCATGATTTCTTCTTCTGCTTCTAGGTTTTCCTTTTTCCGACAGAAGAGGGGATACTCCTTGCCTTCTGCGTATCGGCTGTAGTAATAATAGTCTTTGAGTTTGTAGGGGACCGAGCTATCATCAGGCTTAAGGCGGGCAATCATTTCCTGGTAAAGATCTTCCTGAAACTGTTTGTGGGGAGCCATGACAGACTCCGTGTATGTATTTTCGGCATTGAGGTAATCGATGACTTCCTGATCTTCGCGATCCCGCATCCAATAATAGGGGTCAATGCGCGTATCTCCGTGTTTTTCAAGTTTATGCTCAATTTTCTTGGCAATAGGGGCCTTGGCTTCTGACATAGAGGATGAATTTTGACAGCTTATGGTATAAGTCGCGCATACACACGCCCATAAGAGAATGAATAGAGTAGATTTTTTCATAAATAGCAACATTTCGAGGAAACGGAGTGTCTTGCGATGAACATTCGCGCGAGTGCATGAGACAGCCGTTTCCCAGTAAGAGAAGATGTACCTGTAGAGGCTGTTGGAATTATATCTTTTTGTTTTAGCTGTAGCTGTGTGTGTACATGGGGCCTAGCCATGATGGTAGACTAACCGATTTTCTACCTCACATATTCCCTCCCACTCATAAATTCTAATAGACGCTAACAATAGGAAGTGAAAATAAGGATTGGTCTCAAGGGAAGGTAGTGTAGGCTAGTTTTTTATACCAATCCCTGTATCTATTCTATGTCTTCTACCGATTGAGCCATGACTTAAACCGAGGGGTCTTCTCGATGCTCACGATGGCTTCAATATCTGAGGCGGGTTTCAGCTCGACCTTGATTCTACTTTTGGAGTAGGCAAACATATTCTCGATGGCCTCAAATTGTAGGATGAATTGTCGGTTGATGCGAAAAAAATCATGTGGATCGAGTAAGGATTCCAACTGGCCGAGGGTGTAATTCACAATGTGTCTCCTGCCGTCGTGGGTGATGAGGAATACATATTTTTGCTGCCCAAAAAAATAGGCGACCTCCTCCACTGGGATAGATTTGATTTTGTCTCCGCTAGACACCATGAAGCGCTTCTGAAAAGAAGGGGGAGCTGCTTGCTGTTCCTGTATAGCTTGCCAAATGGCTTGCATGTCTACAGAGGGAGTAGAGGAGGAGGCTTGATTGGATTGAAACTTTTGGAGACTGTATGCCAGTTCTGACTTCTCGATGGGTTTGAGCAAGTAGTCTATGCTGTTGAGTTTGAATGCCTGAATGGCATATTCATCGTAGGCAGTCGTGAAAATGATGGGCGTTTTGACTTCGATTTGTTCAAAAATCGTGAAGCTATTGCCATCGGCGAGATGTATATCTACAAAAATGAGGTCGGACTCTTTGTGTTTGAGCCATTGGACAGCGCTGCTGACGGTATCCAGGATGTCTAGGATTTCTACTTCTGAGTTGATCTCATGAATCATGCGCGCCAATCTTTTGGCTGCCAATGGTTCATCTTCTATGATTAATGCTCGAATCATTTATGGATATTGTTTGGCTTACAGTAATGGAGTAGTCTTCTTTTTTCTCAACTGAAAAATGATCAGATCCTGTATGAGAGCCTCAAATTTACCTTCATTTTACACATTCAGAATCTATCGGTTCTTGAAATACGCATTTTCCTTGAAGGTACTAAATCCCCTCTTTTATTCCATTAGATCGTCATTTCCCCAATCAAGATGCGAACCAATAGACAGGAAGATTTGCAAAAGGTGGCAGAAACTCCCTCAGGCAGGTATATGTTGCACGTAGTTTCATGTTTGAATGGACGAATGCAGGAGAGTCATCGTAGAGGAGAGCCAGAAGAAATTTGGAGAATAGAATACAGGAGGATTATCTTCACATGCTTTAAACAGAAAAGTGGGTGAAGAGAGATCCAATCTGCAAGTGGAGGTTTGCTACTTAGGATTTCTTTTATCCGCTGGTTCTATCTGATGAACCCCTATGTACGTGTCCTACTTTTCATTTGGCCCATGTCACTAACCACATATAAAGAATCTTTCATCAAGGTCCTGAAGTATTTCCCCAAGCATTGGGAGCAGGAGAAACATTGGGGGTATTACATCACCATGCTGGCTTTTTTGGGGATCTCGATGTACATCAATTACTTCTGGGTGGAGGGAACGACGATAGAGCGTCTGATGGTGTCGAAATTTCGTGCGAAGGAGGTGCTAGTCTTGTGGTACATGCTGTTTTATGGGATTCCTTATGTATTTGGACTTGTGGCTTATGCCGCTTTTCATCAGCGATGGGAGCTACTCAAGAATCCTCAGATGTGGACACGTGCCCTTTTTGTGATTTTTGTACTCAGCTTTGATGCTGCATTTTACTATCACTACTATGCCTATCGGATGGTCGAGGGCATGCCTGAAAGATACTGGGCTCGAAAAGTTGCAGGGAATTTCAATAGTGTGTTGGCGATGTGGCTTCCGTTATTCTTGTATTGGTACTTCCGAGACAGGAAGCAGATGGGGCACTTCTATGGTTTGACCTTCAAAAATTATGATTATAGACCCTATGTGATTCTGCTCCTTTTGATGGTTCCCCTTGTGGTGGGGGCCTCGTTCACAGAGGACTTTATCAGGTATTATCCTACGCTGAAGCATCGGATTGTCAAAGATATTGCAGCTGTACCTTTGTGGTTTGCCTATGTAGTCTATGAAATTGCGTACGCTTCGGATTTTATATGGACAGAGTTGATTTTTAGAGGCTTCATGGTGATCGGTATGGCGCAGTCCTTGGGGGCTGCCAGTGTAGGAGCTATGGCAGGTGTATACTGTTATCGGCACTTTGCCAAACCTATGGGGGAGGCGGGAAGTTCCATTTTTGGTGGATACATACTAGGCGTGATTGCGCTAGGCAGCCGAAATATCCAGGGCGGTGTCTATGTACATATGGGGATTGCGCTATTGATGGAATTAAGTGCTTTTTTGCAATTTGCATTGCGACCATAGGCAACAAAGGAGAGATTTCGAGCGTCTATATTTCATAGGTCGCTTAAAGGGGAGCGTCACAAAGCGTTATCATCATCTGTCGTCTTATTTATTACTTTTAAACAGCTCAATGAATCGCATTTTTCAGCAACTTTTAGACATACTTCGCGATCGTAGAAGGCATCTCTACACGGCCATGATTATCGGCATTATCCCTGTAGGGTTGTACTCGCGTATTTGGTTTCGCTCGGTAGAGGATCAATGCGCAGGAGGGATTCTGTGTACTTGGGGTGAATTCGCACCAGATGCATTGTATGCCTTGATGTTTTATTGGATCGCACGTTGGATTTGGATTAATCGTTCCTTTGCATGGGCTGCTATGCTTGCTTTAGGGTTTTGTTATGGAATAGAGGTGCTTCAGTTTTATCACGCACCCTGGATTGATGCCATTCGAGCGACACCCTTAGGAGGACTGATTCTCGGCTTTAGTTTCTTATGGTCAGATATTGTTTGTTATTCCCTTGGAGTGGGATTTGGTGTCATGGGAGATGTGGTATTGGCGAGGTTTTCTTTCAGGCTTTCTTCTCCCACATCTTGAGTTTTGAGCAAGTGGCAGCAATTCAAAGCGAAGGAAACTTAGCGGGATGTTGGTCGTCTGTCACATGTGGTGTGTCTACTCTAAGTCTTGACACAGGAAAGCACCTCATTCTCTTATCTCCTTTAATTTCCATAAAATAACCGAAAATCTGTTTTCTGTAAGAAATGACAGGCAATAGGAAGGGTAAATTCACGCTTATTACGGTTTTTTGTATAAGATCTGATTCACCACAGTCAAAGTCTGCGTTTGTCCAGACTTCATGACGTCATGTTGGTAAAGAGATTGTACGATTATTACGGTATTTCTCCTTGATAGATCCCCTAAGAGAGACCTAATGTACCCAAGAAGCGTCCTTTGTGTATTCCTAGCCCTTCTTTGTTTTATTCAGAAGGTGAATGGTCAGGCAGTGCTAGATATAAAAGAAGTCGCTCGTCCATACATTATCCAGGCTCAGTATCTCTCGGTTTGGGAAGATTCCGCTCGTTCTCGCTCCATAGAAGACGTCCTGGCACTTTCTCCATTGGAATCATTTCGTCCCTTTTCTTTTGATCGAATCAACCTTGGGTTTTCAGAAAGTGGGTATTGGGTCAAACTCAGAGTGAAAAATTCCGCTCAAGAGCAGAAGGGATTTGTCCTACAGATGGACAATGACGGCTTGGGAGAGGTCCAATTGTATAAGGTTCGTCAAGGACAGGTTTTGTATACCGACCGGAACGGATCAACGGTCAATATCAGCGAAAGAAACTTACCTATTAAGAAAATTGGATTTGAATTAGATTTCGACCCTCAAGAGGAGGCGGATCTTTATTTATACATCACTTCTTACGGCGATCTCTGGATTGGAATGAGTCTATTGGAGCGATACCAATATTTTCAAGAAGCCTTTTCTCAGACGACCTTATTGGGCTTGTACTATGGCATGATGGCGGTAGTCATTCTTTTTGCGCTGTCATTTTTCGCCATGACCAGAGAACATGTATTCCTGTTTTTTGGCGTTTTTACATTTTTTGGTGTGGCCTACACACTTTCGGTTGATGGCTATTTTGGGGTGTGGTTGACTTCTTTGGGAGAGGAAACGAAAGGGCTATATTCTGCTTTGACAAGTATTTTTGGTGCCATGTGGTTTTTGAAACTCATGGATTACTTTCCTGGACGGCACCTGATGACACCCATCTTGATCTGGGCAAGACGCGCAATATGGACCCTTCAGATCGTCGCCATGCTGCTCATGACCGTTGATGTGTTGTTTGCCAGGAAGTTCAACCTGTATGTATACATCGGCGTCTTGACATGGTCAGCTATTTTGGTTTTTAGGGGGCTTCTCAAGAAGGACTATAGTACAAGATACCTATTTCTGGGTTACTTATTTTTGATCGCGGCTGTTGCTTTGACCGTCATGCAGCATCTCAAAATTCTCCATACAGTCACCCATGTACAGAACTATTTTTATGGAGGATACACTGCTTTTGTGTTGAGCATTTGTCTGGGCTTAGGAGATCGATTCAAGCGTTTTTCAAAGGAACGAGAGGAAGCCATTATTGAGAAAACGGCTGCTTCTACCCGCATCCTTAGCCTCAATCATCAACTAGAAGAAGCGAATCAGCAGCTCGAGCAAAAGGTGGACCAGCGTACATCTGAATTACAGGAAAAGAACGACCAGCTTGTCAAGGCAAAAGAAGCGGCAGAATCAGCAGCCAATGCAAAAGCCAACTTCCTCGCGACGATGAGTCATGAGATCCGGACGCCCCTCAATGGAGTCGTAGGAATGACCGAGCTTGTGATGACGACCGAGTTGTCCGCTGAGCAACAAGAACAACTCCAGATCATCCGCAATAGCAGTGAAAACCTCCTGACAATCATCAACGATATCCTGGACTTCTCTAAGGTCGAATCAGGTAAGCTCAAACTTGAAAATAGAGACACTCATTTAACAGGCTGTGTGAAACAAGTAATCGAATTATTTACACCACAGGCTGAGGTGAAAAAGCTGAAACTCTATTCGGAAGTAGGGGAGGCAGTTCCTGAAAGGATCATGGGAGATCGAGTCAGGTTGAGCCAGATTCTGACCAATCTCGTGTCGAATGCGCTCAAGTTTACAGAGAGAGGAAGTGTACGTGTTACGCTAGAAAGTTTGGGTAAGTCCACGGATGGTCAGAAGGTCGATCTTAAGTTTGGGGTTCATGATACAGGTATTGGGATACCTCAAGATAAAATAGATCGACTATTTCAAGCTTTTGAGCAGGTAGATACTTCTACCACGCGCAAGTTTGGTGGAACAGGTTTGGGACTCGCGATATGCAAGCGATTGGTTCATCTCATGGGAGGCAACATATGGATAGAGAGTGAGATAGGAAAAGGGACAAGTTTTTATTTTACCTTAGCCCTTACGCTATCTGACTCGTCCCTTTCTAATCAAGATGCTGATATGCAAAACGGTATGTATAAAGAGGAGAAAAAGCTAAATGCCCAATTAGCAGAAAAGTATCCTTTCCAAATTCTTGTGGTAGAAGACAATAAAATCAATCAGCGAATCGCGCAGAAGATTTTTCGATCATTGGGGTACGCGATTGAGATAGCAGCAGATGGCCGAGCGGGATACGAGCGGATCATGGAGGGGAAATTTGATCTGGTCATGATGGATATGCAGATGCCTGTAATGGATGGCTTAGAGGCTACACGTCTGATACGAAGTGAGGTAGATTCCCAGCCCATCATCATCGCGATGACTGCCAATGCACTTCAAGAAGACAGAGACAGGTGTATGGAAGCAGGTATGGATGATTATTTATCCAAACCCATCAAGCCCTCTGATATACAGGCAGTTCTTTCCAAATGGGGAGAAGTCACACGTAGAAGAAGTACGACAGTATAGCCAAGCCAAAGACGCTAACTACGCTCCCTTCAGTTTGCAACTGAAGCTTCATATAGGCTCCAGATACAATCTGGAGGAGGCAGTGTTTCACTCTTTTATTTGTGTAGGTACTTAAAACAAGAGGCTTAATGGGATGCCACTTTCTGAGGTAGTATGTCACCCTTTCAGAGTTCAAGACTGGTTCATTGTCCTGAAGGGACAGTGTCATATAGCATGTGGAGTTTAGTCCCATGCTCAAAGCTTCAGCGTAGCTCCAACAAATAGCGCCAGTCCCGCAATTTAATAGCGGGATCATCTTGATGCCGCTACGAAGTCCCGCAATCTTCATAGCGGGAGAAAGATCTAAACGAGTCTTATCTACACGACACTAGATATGAGATTTCATCTCAGCTATACTGCTTTAGTTCCTTCCTCCTTCCCTACGGGAATGGTCGTCATGATGACCATGCTTGCGCTTTTTATGAGAGGCTACGCCTATTAGTTTATAACCTGATTACATCTGTCCAAGAACTTAATTTTCCTCCCACTTAGGATTCAGAGGCTCAAATGGAATAATCCCTTTTTTCTTCATTTCCTCACAAAAGGTATCGGCATACCGATGGGCAAATGCTTCTTTTTCATTATTTGGAATCGCGAAATAAGCATCGTCCCGCTTGTACCATTCATCTGAGGATTCATCGGGCTGGGCAGGCCGAACGACCGTTTCCAGGTACTGCACATAGTGGCCAATCTCATGAGGAATCGTGCGATAAAGCTGCGTCTGACGGACAAATCTAGGATCATATTGGGCCGTGAAATAGCGTTTGCCTTCCTCGACTTGATGTCCATCCGCACGAAGCCTTTCGAGTTCTGCTTGCCGATCAGGTTTGAGATGCTTACTCCATTTGAGTTGTCGCGTGTAGTCTACGGCTTCTAAAATGATGGCAGGCTCGTGATTACCTTCGAATTCGTAGCTGTAGATGAGCCTTCCCCAAGCACTCCGCAGTATCTCTTCTTTTCGTTTGGGCTGTCGAAAGATGATCAGTCTCAGGTCCTGATAGTCTTGCGGAGGAATGTGTGCAAGAAGTGTCAGGATGTCTTCAATACTACAAGCATGTAGGCTATCCTTTCTCGTTTCTTCCACCACGAACAGGAATTCGTGCCCCTGAATATGATGGCTGTGTTTCTCATACTTTGTCAGGCGCTCGGTAAAATGCTTGCCGATCATCCATGGCCAAGGAATCTCCATGTGATTGTCTTGACTCTTTCCCTGTTGGGAAGTACCGATATTTCTATTTCTGCGGATGGGGTTGTACATCAAATAAAGCGGTGAGTAATTCTAAAAAGTTCTTTGGATTTACGTCAAATCTAGGTCTTCGGAGGTGTAGCGGACAAAGCCATTTTCCATCGGAAGGTGGCGTTTTAGGTTCCAGAAGTGGAGGGCATCTTTGAGGTTTTTGTCTGGCTGATCCGCCAGAAAATCACGTACGTATTGGGCTAGCATATTGTGATCGGCGATGTCTCGCTTGAAGGTGGGATCGTCTTTTCTCGCTTCTAGATCTTCCCAAGCTTTTACTGCCTCTTCCAGCGTTTTGCCAGGATGTTCTTTTACCCAATCCATGAAGTCACTGTGACAAGAAAATCTAGGACCGATCTGGCCTTTCATAAATCGACGGAAGTTGGGGCCAAAAGATACATTGTCGGTGATCACGGTCTCAGGCGTCAGCACTTCGCGCGCCCAGTTAAATCGCGATTTGGGGCGTGCCTTTTTCTGTTCAGGTTTAAGATCCCCATTGTGATCCAACGCATACATGATACGGTCCCTGAGTTCGAATTTTCCTCCCGTATAAGGTAGACCTATCGCTTTGAGGATGTCGACCATCTCTTCCTTGAGCCAGTACCAACGATTGAACTCTTCGCCAGAAGCAATCGACGGAAAATCAGGGCGAGTTGTAGGCATATACTTTTTCTGTTAAACGGCTATTTTTCTCCCTTATTGGACCGATCGTTATGTCCTAATCTTCCTGCTCTGGATCATTTTTACCTATTTCTTCAATCTTCATGTCTAGATTGTCCTTGACAGGTCCCTCAAAGAAGTTCACCATGAAGCGTGCGCGATACATCCCCCAAGCGAACATGAAAAAGCCCAAGCAAAACAAGAAAGCTGCGCCCAGATATCCCCACTCAGGGATGAGATCTTGTGGCTCATCTGTAGACGACATAGAGACATAAAAAACATAGGATTTGAGGATACCTGCGATAGGAAGCAGCATGATGAGACGCATACGACTCTTGAGATTTCTCCTGTACATGCCACCCAATAGAAGAAGCATTCCCAAGTCGACAAATGGGACAAGGGCTACAACCGTCGTATGTAGGGGAAGCGGAAGGATATACCGTTCCTGATAGCTATCCGCCAAAGAGGAAAACTCACTTACTACTTGGATCACACCCGAAATAGATCCGAGACTGGAAAAGGTGAGAATCGTAACCAAGAGGGCATGGACTACTTTGGCGGAGATATGCTGGCCAGGATCTCTTTGATAGTCTCGATAAAAGCCAGTCCCAAGAATCAGTAAAATGACTATGGGGAAAATAAAACTCATGACAGAGGGTCGTTTAATAGCATCTTAAAATACATGGATCTAACTTCTCATAGCGTGTGAGTGTTCAGAAATGATTCTAAACCATGAAC
>JBCBPW010000004.1:74559-83142 GCA_039820545.1 Bacteroidota bacterium
CTTCAAGCCCCAGATAGAGTCTCAGGCCTTTATTCATCTAGTAGGTCATTTTGAAATAGTAGATGCCCCTCCTTCAAATCTGTCTCTAACTGTGTTTGTTCCAGCCAATCAAGAAATCTTTGTATGCGCTCGGGGTCCATCCTTCCCCATATCCCATCTTTTGTATAGTAGGGAGAAGTACTGATCTGGCATGTGAGAAGGTCGATTTTTTGAAGATCGTGGGGAGGAACGTATTGCTTGAGGATTTCTACGCTTTTTTCAGGATGTTCTTGGACATAGAGAAATCCCCTTTTACTTGCGGCCAGAAAAGCTCGATAAGCTGGGCGTTTTTCCTCGATTTGCTCTTGTCTTGCGATCAGAACGGGGGAGTCTCCATAGGGAATACCGTAGTCTTCCAGTACGAATGCATTCAATTCAAGGCCAGCCCCTTCTGCTTCGATTCCTTCCCAATTCAGAAATACCCATGTAGCATCTGCCTGACCTTCGTGGAGGGTATTCCAGATTCCCAGCATGTCGGGATGTACGATTTGGATGTCGCCTTTGCCTCCATCGTTGATGATCATCTCTTGGACAATTTTATCCTCATATCGGGCACCATAGGAAGCATATATTTTTCCATCGAGATCCCTTGGACGGGTGATTGGGGTCTTGCCCAAGGTCACGATCGCACTGACGTCTTCCTGTAGGAGGGTTGCCACTGCGCGCATGGGCACAGGTTGAGACTTGGTATTGTAGCTGATGACACTCTCAGATGGGGCAATCGCAAAATCTGCCAATCCCAGTTCTACTTTCTTGGCAGGGGTCTGGGCATAATTATCTTCGGAGGGATCGCTGATCTGAACTTCTATACCTAAGTCAGAATAAAATCCTAATTCCTGTGCGATGAAAAAACCTGTATGGTTTGTATTGGGTGTCCAATCCAGTGCAAGTCTGATTGGGTTCATAGATTGCTCGATTTTAAAGTAAAAAATGAAATTAGGGTAGATTTATCAAATCAGCAATTCCATCCTTCAGGATCTAGACAAGATATCTGCGTAGGACCTCAATCTTTCACCTCTATTCGTTGTATCTGCTTCTGATAATAAGGCATCGTACGTTCCTTTGAAGTCAAAGTAGCTTGTACCCGTTCTCTCTCTTGTGATCGCGACGTAAGAAATGTAGCATGGCGACGAGAGTCCGTCAAGAGAGGGCTGGCTTCAGGAAAGGCGAGATGGTATAAGTTATACAGAAGTAAGTAATCAAGGCCCGAAAAGTTGCCCCTCACATGTCCCACACCTAAGTACTGATACTTCAAGCTTCTTTCTGTCCGATCGGCGCAGGCCCATCCATCAGCTCCAAAGTCTTCAGGTGAATGAAAGAAAGGTCCGTGCGCAGGAGCTGTTTCCAAGTAGTAGGCACAGCGCGTTTTCAAGGCTGTGTGTTCTGTCTCCGACCACTGCCAGTCGTGGACAACCATGCCATAAGGCAGAAAATACGTCTCATAGCCATACTTGTGGGCAAATTTCCATGCATTTCCCTGTTCTCCTGATAGGTTGCGCGTTTCCAGCCACATGCGGGTATTGATCCATCCTGTTTGTTGTCCTACACCTGCCACAAATCTCGCCCACACAGGTCTGCTCCTTCGCTTTTGATCCATTTGATTGAGTTGATGATAAGCATCTCGCAGGTTATTTTTGAACGTAAAGATTTTCCCCGTCTTTGACTGGCAGTTGGCGACCTCCTGGCCCGTAGGATCTCGGAGCGTCCAGCCATCACGCACACACTTTTCTATGATTCGATTGAAGCAATTGCGGAGGCCTTGTTGGAGATCTTTTTCTCCGTCAGTGAGTGCCTTGCCTTCAAACTGGATGCCTGAATCTAAGCAATGATGCGCCAGATACAATCCCCACAAGATCCTGATCGTATGATCCTGTGACATAGGGGTATGCTGGTAGCAATGGGTTTCATTTGCCTCATAGACTTCATCCACTCCATAGACATATCCTTTCCCTTGGGCATAGCCGCGCTGAGGAAGCCAGTTTTGATCTTGCTCGTAGAAAAGATCTGCCTCGAAGTCATCAGGAATATCTTCCCGTACGAAAAAACCATCGAGGGCGGGCGCTTGAGCATAAGCATTATAGGTTTCTGCGTACAGGTCCAATCTATTCAAGGCTTCTATGGCATAATACAACTCCCGAATGGTCAGCCTTAAATCTTGATTTCTACGCTTAAGTACGAGGTATTCTGTACCCAAAAATCCGATATAAGTTCCCAGTAAAAAGGTGCTTTCTCCTCCTCTAATGACATGCGTTTGATCGTCTTCACAGGTCACGCGGGCAAAGGGAATGGATCTTCCCGCTCCCGCTCCTATACTGATGAAGTGCGTCCGAAAACGGGTCCTGTAGGTCTGATATTTTTCTTCCCAATTACTTGTCGTTTGCCCCCAGATCGGAGGTAGAAAGCTGATAAAAAGGAGAAGAACTATCCATTTTCGCATATCCATAACTTGTCTACGCAGTATGCAGAGTATGAGTTAAGAGGAAGGAGATGCCAAATCAAATACCTTCAGCGTTTCCCACTTCCCTCCATTTTTTTGTTCAATAAGTGAGATCTGTGAGAAAGTAAAAGAGGTAGGAAAATGAAGTCGCTGGGTCATGCGCCAAATAGCTTCGGTACAGTGACCATTTCTAGGGTGGATCAAGGTAATATGTGGTTTGTGGTCCCTTGGTTGGAGTATGGCGTCCTCCAAAATTTGCTTCCTTAAATGTTGAAAATCGGTGTAGCTCCCAGCAGGTTCCATCGAAAGTCCTTTTGCGTCAGCGAATCGGGTGGGTTGTTGAAGATGGACCCTTAGATTTCCCGCTTCTAGATTGCTGAGACTTTGTGAGATGACATTCCACTGGGTGAGCTCGTCCTCTCGGCAGAGGGTAATATGGGCAGCGATAAGCTGAAACTGGATAGGATTATAGGTTTTTCGAAATGCTTCGATTTCCTGAGATTGCTCAGAAGGAAGGAAAAGCGTCAACTGACGGCGAAGAGCATCCATGAGGAGGTACTTTTGAGATATCACGATTTGTTGAAAAAGAAAAAAGGAGAGAAATGTATCCCTCCTGTTTTTACCTATTCAAATGATCCTTTGACTACAAACTGAAGTTGATCTCTGTTTCAAGCCCTGCCGAATAAAAGAAAAAATTGACGGACGAGTTATCCGAACTAGCATTTAGAAACATATGCTTGAACGAGGGTCCAATCCTTAGGTTGGCGTGAGAACCCATGGCGACATCCAATCCTCCTGCTAGCATAGCTGATGCTGTAAATGCAGGAAACTCACCGATCAAAGGAACAGGGACGCGGGTGACATCCCCATTTTCAAAATACTGAAGGCTATATTGTTCATATCCTCGATAAACATGGCCAACAGCTCCTACTGAAATGTAGGGCTTGATTTTTCCTTCTCCCAAGGTATAGCTGGCGATCAATGGAATATCCACATAAGACAGTTGAAGAACGCTGCGGAAGGCTTCAGGCGTATTGGGTTCAGGTACCTGTAGTGGGACATCGAGCTTTTTGCTGGCATTTTTCTTAACTGAGAACCATAGACCACTCGCCAGACTCAAGCGATCTGTCACATTCCATCTAAGGTTGAGCCCTCCTGTAAAGCCCATACTTACGCCAGATGCTTCTCTGACGATCCCCAAGATGTCACTGTTATCAGGGCCTTGGATCGTATAGGTCGTACCTACAAGTTCAGGTGTGTACATAATGCCGACTTGAAACTTTCCTTGTCCCCAACAAAGTGTGCCGATAGAACATAGGATCAGGAGCATGCATTTTTTCATGGAGTAATGATTATAGGGGTGAATAATATAGAAAGGTGGATATTCGAGATATACGTTAGGTGAGATCTTTTGGTTTAAAAAGAGGGTAAATATATCGGAAAACATTCAGCAGGAGTAATATACATGTCACTCCAGGGAGCAAAATCAAAAATAGCCATCCATTAAATTCCACATAAGAGATCCCCAGCAGATTGGCCATATGAAGGCAAAATGTGGTAAGATATTCATATAGCCAAGAGATCACGTTTTGGATAGTTTGAAGTAAAAGTAGAAAGATGTTGCTGGAAGGTTATTTTTTCTTGCGCATGAGGCCCCAAAAAGTCTAATCAAGAGGAGGGAAAAAATAATTACATATACGAGAATATTCATTTTTTGGTAGCTCAGGTGGAGGGGAGCATGCGTTTGGTTTACCCTTACAATGAAAAGGATGGGTAGGGCAATCGCCAGCCAAAGCCAATATCTTCTTTTCATCCAGACATTTAGGAGAGGAAGGACTGGATCAGCTTGGCGATGGCCTTATGCTGGTATACTTTGGCCACATCCAAGGCCGTCTCTCCTCCCATGACTGCCTTTGCGGCAGGATCTGCGCCCTTTTCCAACAAAAACTTTACAACTGCCTCACGACCGTATCGCGTACTTTCAATCAGGGCTGTTGTGAGCAGTTCAGGATGCTGATAATTGATGTCCACACCCATCTTGACATGGTATTTGACCAATTCTAGATCCCCATTTTCAGCGGCATAGAGCATTTCTTTCCAATCTCCTCCAGACATAATGTACGTTTTTTAGATGATATTTTTCATCGTTCATTTTTTACGTAACCTATGGGTTCGAGACCCCATACGCTCTGAACCATGAACCATCACTAAAGATACCGTTCTCGAATGATTTTGCAATGGTGCAAATCGTGGCCAGCCGTAATGTATCCTATGCCGCGCACCGAAACTTGGTTGTTACTGGCGATTCCTTTACGAAGCAGGGCTTCCTCGGAGAGCGAACGCATCAGTGCTACATTCGCACTTCTGACAGCGTGACGCTCAGCGAGTAAGCTCTCGATGCTTCGTCCGTCTGCGTCTGAATATTGGATGTAGTCATCCTGCTCAAAACCTGCTAATTCTGTCTGATCCTGACGCGCAAACCGCAAGGTGCGATAAGAGAAAATACGCTCTGTATCTGTCAAGTGCAGCAAAACTTCTTTGATACTCCACTTCCCAGGAGCATAGCGATGAAGGAGCTGATCAGGTGGTATGGAGGTAAATAAATCCATCACCACTTGCTGACTATGGAGAAGTGCAGGCACAAGGTCGAGATCTTCAGGTACCAACCCAATAAAATAGGTGTAGTAAGGGCCATGTTCGTCTAGAGAAAGGTCTTTGCGCGTCATCGTTTTCATTTTCCTACGAACATACATATTCTACGTAGGACCATTGCCAAGGCATGGTCATTTCTTTATATCGCCATCGCCATCGCCATCGCCATCGCCATCGCCATCGTCATGGTATGGCCTAATAAGGCATCGATCGAACCCGTTCAGCAAGTGCTTGATTCATCGCCTCGAAGCCTAGGCGTGTAGCCTCACCGATCATGCGCATGAGTGGCCCTACCAACAGTCCCTTGAAATATTCTCCATGGATAAACCGCGTTTGATTCTCCCCCACAGGCTCCATCTGGAAGTAATGCTGCCCATCGAATAGCCCTTTGATGAAAAGCTTTCCCTCCCAGCGAAACTCCTTTTGAGGTTCTACCACTTGTACCTTCGGAGAGAAGGTAGATGCTTTTTGGCCTGGGGGTTGAAGGAATACAGTGATTGACTGTCCTACTTGTGCCTGTCCTTCAATGGATGTGATGAAGGGATTCCATTCGGGATATGAATTGAAATCCATTAGGACATTCCAGATAGCTTGTGGCGCAGCTTCAATGAGTATTTCCGTCTGTAAATGATGCATATTCTATCCAATTATTTTGTATGATGACACAAAAGAGTAGAAAGCAGGGGAAAGAGAATGGGGGTTTTACGCCAAAGAATAGACACTTCACGCCAAAAATGTCTGACTATTTCTGTCATACTATTCGTAGAAAACTGTTAATTTCCTGTATGAAATGGACTTATTGGCTTTTGATTATGATAGGCTTGGGCGTATTTCCTCTTGCGTCTGTGGCACAACAAACCATCAATGGGACGATCACCCA
Organism: Bacteroidota bacterium; assembly: GCA_039820545.1. Taxonomy (GTDB): domain Bacteria; phylum Bacteroidota; class Bacteroidia; order J057; family J057; genus JALEFZ01. The sequence continues at coordinate 80,568 of JBCBPW010000004.1, forward strand.
CGATGGCATGCAACGGAGTTATATCCTTTATTTGCCCAAAAGCTATGCAGGTAACGTCCCTTTTCCGCTTGTATTCAACTTTCACGGCTATACGAGCAATGCCCAGGCACAAATGAATTATGGAGATTTTCGCCCTGTAGCGGATACAGGAAATTTTCTTGTCGTACATCCGCAAGGAACCCTTTTCAATGGGAACACCCACTGGAATGTCGGAGGATGGACGCTGGGAAGTCAGACAGATGATGTAGACTTTACTCGAGTGCTGATCGACTCACTTTCTGCCAACTACAACATTGACATGGATCGAGTCTACGCTACAGGCATGTCGAATGGAGGATTCTTGAGTTACCTGCTGGGATGTCAGTTGAGTAGCAAAATCGCAGCGGTAGCTTCAGTCACAGGCTCTATGACTCCACAGACTTTTTCGCCTTGTAATCCCGGTCATCCTATGCCTTCTTTGCAGATCCATGGAACTATAGATGACGTCATTCCCTATGGGGGCAATAGTTTTTCAAGGTCGATAGAAGATGTGATTGAGTATTGGGCCAATGTCAATAATTGTGATCCTACTCCCATCAAGACCTTGATGCCCGAGGTGAATACGGTAGATTTTAGTCGAGTAGAACGCTATGTGTATGCCAATGGAGATCGAGGGGCCACTAGCGAGCATTTCAAAGTCATAGGTGGGGCACATACATGGCCTGGCACTGCCTTCCCCAGTATGGGAACCAATTATGACATCAATGCCTCCGTAGAAATATGGAAGTTCTTTTCTCGATATGACTTGCAAGGTTTGAGAAATACGGTAAGCAATGATCCACAAGTTGACCAGATGTCCTACTCTATTGCTCCCAATCCCGTATTAGGTGAATTGTATATCTCAGGGCCAGGAGAAATACAAGAGATGGTGTACATTTATGATATTTTTGGAAGAATGGTCATACAGGAGAATATGTGGAGTCAAAAGCAACAAGTCAATGTAGCTTCATTGCCCTCGGGGACTTATTATTTGAAAATCGCGGGTCAGACTCTTCCTTTCATAAAGTAAAGATCCATGATTGAGGATTCAACCCAATAACGTACAGTAGCACGTAAGGAAAAAGCCGCTCTTCATCTGAAAAGCGGCTTTTATCATATTATTCAACACATGCACACCGCATGTACTTTTGTACTAGACGAGCAATCTTACGGGATCTTCCAGTAGTGACTTGAGGGTCACAAGGAACTCTGATCCTTTGGCTCCGTCTACTGTACGGTGGTCACATGAGAGGGTGACCTTCATCATCTTCCCAGGTACGATCTGTCCATCCTTGACGATGGGTTTATCTACGATGCCACCGACAGCGAGGATACACGATGCGGGAGGATTGATGATAGCTGTGAACTCTTCGATTCCAAACATCCCAAGATTAGAAATAGTGAAGGTATTTCCTTCCATCTCTTGTGGCTGAAGCTTGCGGTCACGTGCCTTACCTGCCAACTCTTTGCTCTCTGCTGCGATGTGAGAGAGCGGCTTGTGGTCAGCAAACTTGAGGGTAGGGACTAGGAGGCCATCAGGAATTGCCACCGCCATACCCACATGGATGTGGTGATTGAGGCGGATCTTATCCTCTAGCCAAGTAGAGTTGACCTCTGGATGCTTGCGGAGCGCCATCGCTGCGGCTTTAATCACGATGTCGTTGAATGAAATCTTTACAGGTGAGATTTCATTCATAGACTTACGTGCCACAAATACCTTGTCCATGTTGATTTCCATGGTGAGGTAGAAGTGTGGGGCCGAGTACTTGGATTCTCCAAGGCGACGTGCGATGACTTTGCGCATCTGCGAAACACGTACCTCTTCGAAGCTTTCTACACCGTTGACAGTGGCAAACTGAACAGCGGGTGCAGCAGCAGTTGCAGCAGGTGCTGCCGAAGGCACATAGTTTTCAATGTCGCGCTTGACAATACGTCCATTGTCGCCTGTACCACTTACCAAGGCAAGGTCAATTCCACGGTCTTTCGCCATGGCTTTTGCAAGGGGAGAGGCTTTGACGCGTCCATCGCCATTTGTAGAAGGAGCCGTCGGTACAGGAGCAGGAGCAACAGCTACGGGTGCAGGAGCAGCCACGACCACAGGTGCAGATGCCTCTACTACAGGAGCGGGAGCCGCTTCTACTTCAGCAGGTGCAGGTTCAGAGGAAGCCGCAGCTTTAGTCTCGAACTCCGACACGATGGAGTCTACGTTTTCTCCGTCATCACCGATGATGGCTAGCAAGGCGCCTACAGGAATTCCATTCCCTTCTTCTACACCGATATACAAGACCGTACCATCGAAGAAAGACTCAACGTCCATCGTCGCTTTGTCTGTTTCTACTTCGGCGAGCAGGTCTCCATTACTTACTTTATCTCCTACTTTTACGTGCCAGGCAGCAATCACACCTTCTGTCATTGTGTCGCTCAACCTTGGCATATCGATCACATTTGCCATGTATCTTTCTGTCAGGTTTATGTGTATTGAGAAGTAAAATTAGACATATCCCTTCAAATGTAAAATGATTCCTAAGGATTAATTGTCGGCTTAGGGGGCAAAGTC
>JBCBPW010000004.1:83152-178179 GCA_039820545.1 Bacteroidota bacterium
GCAAAGTCGACAGTTGAAGAAAATTCACCCCCCAAACATAGACTTTAAAACGATTACGGGCCTTTTTCCGAAAGAAAAAAATTAAAGAGGTTTCCTATTTTTTCTGAAAAAATGAGACATCACGGTTTTCCTATGTATACGATGTAAGGATTTAGGGGAAATTTGTCGAAAAATATCGCCCCTTTTCAGAAAGCCTATTTTCTGAGCAGATATTCCCTCAATCTATTTTCGTTAAACCGCAACAAATCGTAGATGATTTGCTGGAGTAAAGCAGAATGTTTCGCCGCCTTCTTCCGCAATCCTACAAATTCTCGTACAAATAGATAGATGTCATTTTTGATGTCAGATATTATAAATATTGATATGTTGAAATTTATTTATGAATTAAATTCTATTATTTTGTAACAAATCAAACAAGCCAACGCTAATACTTATCCTAAGTGATCAAACAAGCCGTCCTTATATGTCAAGACCCTCAAGAGCCCCTGTATCTGCGATTTCCTATTCTAAAAATTGAAAATATCGCCCTCTTGATTCTCTTGGCTTCTATGAATCCTGGAATCTAGCGTAATATGAAAAAATACCTTCCTTTTGTATGTTTTGAATGCCGTACATCCTTCCTCAGACCACAAGACCTGTATAGAGACAAAGCTACTTGTCCCTATTGTTCTCATCAGGCTGTCAGGTATCATCCCAACGTAGAAGTACCTGATAAATCTGACGATGCTCAATGGCAAGTACTAGAGTTTCTGAAGGATCATGGATTTTACTATCAACCTGTATACAACGACATCAGTCTGGGCGGATTGATGTTTGTAGCCTATCCTCAAAATATGGAGGAGGCAGAGGTTTTTGTTAAAAAGTACAAGCGGTGGGCAGAAATCCGATGAAATGATGCTCCCTGCTAGCGCCAATTTCCCGTTGGTGTTACTGCTACTACGACATAAAAAATCCGTCCCAAACTGGGGACGGATTACCATGTTTATCAGATAATCTGATTACGAGGAGGAACAAAAGAACGATTTCTTACTCTGTTACAGTCATTTTTTTTATCTCTTCTCGCAGGTGCTCCTTCAGGACTTCCTTTTGTGTCGCCCATTCTAGACTCGAAATCCGCCATCCTTTCCATCCTGCTCTTTCTAGGGTCAACTGTAGTTGGATCTTCTCTGTGAGCACATCTGCATCTTGTGTTTGACCTTCATCCAACCAAAGGGCCCATTTCCCGTGGTCTCCCATGAGCGCAAAGTCCATTTTGTAGGGGCCCAATTGATGGTGAGATTTGATGGCAGCAGTAGGAAAGGCTTCTGCAAGCCACGCTTGAACCTCATCATGTAGAGGAGAGGTTTTTATGACCTTTCGTAAAATGGGTTGCTGCACCTGCGATAAGCTGGATAGATGTCGAATCAGACGCGCACGATAGCAATTTTCATTCATCATAGCGATGGCTTCTGGATGGATGCTGTGAAGTAAAATGACCTTTTCGCGGGCGCGACTGACAGCCACATTGTAAATCCGCATCATCTCTTCGCCCATCACAGCTCTTGGTGCCCGCATACTTCCTGCCTTCGTCAAGGTATGATTCGCCGTAGTCGTCAGGATCATCACATCGCGCTCATCTCCTTGAAATTCTCTTGATGTACCCACGAGGAGGCGGAGCTGATCTTGATAGGTTTTGATTCGGGCAGATTTGAGGATCATACGCTGGACGAGCTCTCGATGAGCCTCGTTGGATGATTCCAGGCAAAGAATACCGATCGAAGGCAGTTGTGGGATATGCCCTTGCTCGTAGTCCTCTATCACCCCTTCAATCAATGTCAAGACTCCTTCTGCCAGCTTGGCCTTCTTCTTATCTCGTCCCCCATCTTCTACATAATGTACCTCGGCAGGCTGTCCATACCAGCCGTGAGTAGCTGTTCGAAGAGGAATGATGTGCTTGTCATAGACGAATTGATTGGAGAAAGAAATAATCTCTGGACGACAGCGGAAGTGTTCTTTGAGGGTAATGACATTGGGATAGATAACCCCTGAAAGTGAATAAATACTGGCTGTCCGATTGTTGATATTGAACTGCTGCTTGAAGGGATGCTGTTCTAGGTAGCGATCTAGGATTTGGTTTGTACGCTCTATAGGAAACATCGCAGAGTTGGTGAATACGGAGGTTTGATTTTCATCTCCTACCACCAGGGATTTTTTGGCTCGATAAATAAGATTCAATGCACTAATGTCCACCTGCGAGGCCTCATCTACAATGAGTAGGTCAAATTGTCCAGGATCTGGCTCAGGAAAGAAGCGAATAGCTGCATCCAGCGACATGATCCAGATAGGTACGACGCCCTTGGCTAACTTGAGGTTATGAATGGCTGACTCCATATGTCGCGCCGCATTCTTGCCGTATCCTTTGCCGAGATTGATGAGGTCGTTGCGCCAAGCTGATAGGGCCGAACGCTGGGCATCGGTGATGTGGAGCTGCTTGTGGTACCATGCCTTCATCTCGATGAGGCGACGCGTGAGCTGACGAATCTCAAGCTGTCCCTGGCGTAGCTGATTGAGCAAATCGGGGACGGTGGTTACCTGATTCAGTGCTTCTGAAAGCACTTGGTGAAGCTGTGAGCTATGTAGTCTTTCTAATAATTCTGTTTCTGATGAACAAGCGGGTCCTTTTCCAGATGCGACATCCTGGATCAATGAAGGCAGCTTTTCCATCCATGGACGCATCGCGCTTGCTAATTCTCGGGCAGCAGTCACTTCTCGTGTGAACTCCACATAAGCTGCGAATGCCTGCTGATAGGCCACACCATCCAATGCCTCCAACGCATCCTCTAAGGCTTTTAGTTTGGGATGAGAAGATTCCGTTTGGGGAATACGTGTCTGCAATGCCCGGAAATGACTTAGTGCCTGTCGATACGCGCGACAATGGGGAAGCCCTTCCCACCAGGTGATCGTCTCCGCTAGATTTTCCTCAAATGGATTCACAGGCGCGAGATGCCACTGGGCAATGTATTGGTTCCACTGTGCGACACGCTCGTAGGCTTTGAATCCTTTCTCCCAATCCTTCCAAGTATCGACAGTCACGGCTTCATCTGTTGTAGCTCCTACATTGAGGAGAAACTCCTGTCCCAATTCGATCAATTGCTGCTCAAATAATCCCCGCTTAATCAGGGTGCTAAGTGTAGATAAATCCTCAGGAGAACCTACCGACTGCCCATTTAGCTTACAATTGAGTAAAGCTTTTTCTTTGGGCGAAAGGGATTTCTTTTTGAGTAACGACAATTTACCCTGACGGTTGAACTTACCCTGGAGATGTACAATGGCATGAGGCAACTGTGACATCTCCAAGCCTTGAAGTGGAGAAATGTCTGCTGTTCCTTGAGGGAGCGTGTAGGAGTCAATTTTTTCTTGAAGCTGTTGCGCGCGCTGAATGACCATTTGTAAGCGAGGCAGGGAAAAATCGGGTGCTGTCCACAGATCAGATTGGCGTTGGAGAAAAAGTATGTAGCCTTTGATATCTTGCCATTTTTCCTGGATCTCTTCGCTAAATACAGCCTCTACTAGATACTGATAGGCTTTTCCGTCGACTTTGGTACGCCATTTATTTACCTCTCGTCCCCTTTGATTCACTTCTTCAGGATCAGGTAGATGCTCGGGTGCAGGCAAAAATAGTGAGGCCAGCGAAAGATCTACCGCTTGTAGTTGTACCAAAAGGGGATAAAGGGATGCTGCCCAGCTCTGAATAGGTGCGTCCGAAGGAATCCCATCTGTCAATGCCGCTGGCAGATCTTCCCATTGGGAGGCCCAAGCTGTAAGCGATCGCTGGACGATCTTACCTTCTATCGGATCAAACAAGCGGATAGCTTCTCCATGCAGCCCGATGGCGCGAACCATTTGAGCTTTGAGTTGAGCTTGTTGATGCTCCAAAGCTTCCAGTTCCTCAGTGAGTGCTTCAATGTCATCTTCGCTAATGGGATCATTGAGGCGGGCTTTGACAGCATCTATGGCATGCTTGAGCAATTCGCGGTGTTGTTCATTATCCGCAAATGAAAGGGCCAGATCGCGGATACTCTCGGGCAGTTTGCCTCGGATGACTTCGAGTGCTTTGGCGTATTTGGAAACGATCAGAACGGATTTTCCTTCTGCGGCATAGTGAGCGGCTAGATTGGCGATGGTATGCGATTTCCCTGTTCCAGGAGGGCCTTGTACGGTTGCAGCATCCTCATCGTAGAGACGTAGTGCGATGGCTTTCTGCTCTTCATTGTAAGGCAAAGGGAAATACAATCTGTCGGGGCCTGGAGCCGGAATGTTGAGTTGAGGCTGCGCCGTTTTGAAATCTTTAGTTCCTTTATAAGCGATCCGCATGGGATTGTCAGGCTTCTTGAGGCTAAATAACTTTTTGAAAAAGGCAGGTACTTGATGCTGGGCTTCCTGTGGCCCTAGACTCTGAATGTGCTCCATGATTTGGCTGGCATCTTTGGAGACATTGATATGAATGCCAGGGTTGCGGAGCTGGATGACAGGTGCAAAACTGAAGGTGAAGCGGTCGTCAGTTACCTCAGGAAAATGATATTGCAGCTGATTTTGAGAGAAAAACTGGTCGTTGAGGTTGGGGAAAATACCCAGAATGTCGAGCGCGGAATGATAATAGGCATGAGTCACATAGTCGAGTTCCAGGCTGAACTCTTTGCGCTGCTGCTGAAACTGATCGATTCGCTGAATAACTTCCCGCTGTCTTTGCTCGTGGATGTGTCCAGGATCCTGCGGGAACCAGTCGGGAATCAACTCGCTGAAATGTTGCTCACAACGGATTTCGTGAGCCACTGTATCTACGAAGACTTTGATCTCCTGACGTGCAAGTTCTATTTTGAGTGGTATGTGGAAAAGATAATTCTTGTATGCATTTTTTCCTGTACCTCCTTGAAGCAAACCAAAAGAGAAGAATATTTGAAAATCGGGCTGTGATTTCAATTGGTACAACCAACTGTGAAGCTTGTCATAGATTCCATTGAGTTTGCTGGTGTAGGCTTCCGTATTTTTTTGTGTTTGGAACTCTGACCACAAAGCCACTCTTTTGGGATCGTCGGCAAACTTTGCGGATAAGGCTTCTTGATGCTGAACATGGATTTTTCCCTCCTCTTCACTGAGCTCTACCCATGCTTCGATGGTTTCTGGGATGATCAAATCGCTTACTTCGTCCAGTGCCTTCCCTGCGATTTGTTTGGCAAATGATTCATAAACCTTGACTCGTAGGGCTTCAGAGGAAAAGCTCGTTTGGATTTCTTCACGATGGCACCACGATCCTTTGGCGTCTTGGAAGATCCACTCTTTCAGTATGGGCGGAATGTACAGCTTTTCGGCTCCTTCCATCCGCTTGATTGTCAGGATAGGCTTATCGGGATTTTGGGCTTGCCATTCTAATGGGAGCAATCCCTTTGATTCTGTAAGCGTCAAGATATCGGATACGACAAACCAATGACTGTCCTGCTTTTTGCCATCCACTACATCGAAGAAACGTTCGGGTTGAGCAGTGTGGAAAAGATCGCGGATGTAAGCAAAGAGATTGACGAGTGGAGTAGCGGGTGTATGGGAAGACGGTAGTTGGGAATGGGCTTGCATAGTCAAGTTTATGTCAGATAGTTGTAAAAGTTTCCTTGCTGCCTATCAGGTATTTCTGAGGCAAATATGAATCTCATATAGATCATGGATCTAGTCAGAGAGGAAGCGAAATGTGAAGGGGGGAAACTTTAGAATTGCTAAATAAGCAAAGGGGTTAAGAAATATGTGTGAATGATCGGATACAGATGTGGACTGATCCAGATAAAAATCAAATCATGTTTTGGGGGGAGGTACAAGGAAATGTACGGAAGGCGACAGGGGAGGTTGCGAGGATGTAAGAAAAAGTCGAAAGGATACATAAGAAAAGGGGCATGAAGCTTTGGCTCCACACCCCTTTGAAATAGTCACACTTAACTTAATCGTTGGAAATAAGGGTCCTCAACAGACTATTTTTCCTTTATTCTTTTACAATCTTGCTTCTGAAGACGCCTACATCTGTCTGAAGCGTGAGGATGTACAGTCCCGAATCCCATTTGTGGGTATCGACGTTCTGACGATCCTGAATGCTTTCCCATTCGGCACGATAGATTTCTCTACCTGTGAGATCATGGATCGTGAGTAGCGCGACTTCTGATCGGATCGCTTGAGAGAGTTCGATAGTCACGAGATCTTGTACAGGGTTGGGATAGATGTTGACAGATCCTAGTGGTAGCTCATCTTCAATGCTTGTAGTACAATTTGAAGAGTCACGCGCGACGACCAAGAAGTCATCTGAGAGGTCGAAGCATCCATCCGTCAAAGGAACCTGAAGGGCATTTTGTCCCATCATCGCAATGATATTTCCTGTGTAAGACAAGCCCCATACGTAGCAGATACCAGGACCTGCAGGTGCAAAGTTGGCCATGTCGCCAGGAGGAAGTCCAAGGATGGTACCTTGATCATCTGTGATCACATAGGCGAAGTTGGGTCCTACGACATTGCTGCTATCGAAAGATACAAACTGATCGGTTCCATCGATACAAACGAAGACCGAGTCATTGCCCATCTCATCAGTGATGTTACCACCAGAGACAGAGTCTCTAAATACGACCAGGAAGTTATCTGATAGATCGAAGCATCCGTCTGATAGTGGGACTTGCGTCGCATTGTCTCCTACTTGAGCGGTTACGGTTCCTGTGTAAGAAAGTCCCCATACCCAGCACTCGCCAGGACCTGCGGGTTGGAAGTTGACCATGTCGCCAGGAGGCAATCCGAGGATGGTTCCGTTGTTGTCAGTTACTACATAAGCGAAGTTGGGTCCGAATGTTCCTACGCTATCGAAGGAGATGACTTGTGGCATGCCGTCTAGACAAACTTGTACGGTGTCATTGCCCATATCATCTGTAATGGCGCTACCACCCGATACAGAATCTCTAAATACAACTAGGAAGTTATCTGAAAGATCAAAGCATCCATCTGTCAAAGCAACCTGTGTGGCATTGTCGCCAACTTGAGCCGTTACATTTCCTGTGTAAGAAAGTCCCCATACCCAGCACTCGCCAGGACCTGCGGGTTGGAAGTTGACCATGTCGCCAGGAGGCAGTCCCAGGATGGTTCCATTGTTGTCAGTGACGACGTAAGCGAAGTTAGGTCCTACATTTCCGACACTATCGAAAGAGATGACTTGAGGCATGCCGTCTAGACATACTTGTACCGTATCGTTGCCCATCTCATCTGTGATCATGTCCCCACCTGATACAGAATCTCTAAATACCGTAATGAAGTTGTCTGATAGGTCGTAGCAGCTATCCGAGAGGGGAACCATGGTGGCATTGTCTCCCAATTGAGCTGTAATATTTCCTGAATAAGAAAGTCCCCATACCCAGCACTCACCAGGACCTGCGGGTTGGAAGTTGACCATGTCGCCAGGAGGCAATCCGAGGATGATTCCGTTGTTGTCTGTAACTACATAGGCAAAATTCGTCCCACTTGTTCCCGTCGAATCGAAGCTCAACACTTGTGCCATGCCATCTAGACATACTTGAGCAGAAGTTCCCCCACCTGTAAGGGCAACGGTCCCGCCATTACAATTCAGAATGATGTTTTCTGAACCCAGACTGCCGTTCGTTACTTCAAACCAAAACTGCGAACCATCTCCTCCTCCATTCCATTCGATGGTGCTATTGGCATTCATGACAGAAGGAACAAAATCCCCTGCTGTCCAGATTCCTTTTGTTACAGCTACGCTTTCACGCCCTTGACCACCTGCGCCCCACTGCACAAAATCCTCCATCGCTGTACTCGAACCGAAGCTATTGGTGTTATAAATACCCAAGTCTGATGAAGTACCTAGCGAAAGGCCACTACCTGAGATGGTGACGATATCTCCAGGTGCCATCATCGTATTGCCTGTGACCGTGATGTTGCTGGCTGATAGTTGTCTATACGTAAACAGATAGCACAGCCACCAATTGTTCACATCTACCGTAGAGGAACCTACATTTTTTAATTCAATGGTGCTGCTGCTGCCATATTGCACTTCATTGATGACCACTTGGGCCGAGGTGAAGTGAAACAGCAAAAATCCTAAGAGGATGAATAGAGAATGTTTTCGTTTCATGATAACTAATGATTAATGGTTGAAGTGATTGTTCGGTGGAAAAGTCGATCTGAGCAGCAGGTTTCATCATAAGTTGGAAAAGACAGGATGCGCATAATGAAATGCCGACAGGCAAACCTCTCCTCATTTAGGTAGACAGCATTTGAGAATGATCATGTGTGTAAGTGCGAATGGAAATATTGTCCATTCGGGGAGCGGGCATTGTGACTTGGAGAAAAATTCGGTGGGGCAGACCTTCATTTTACTCAAAATGTCAATGCTTCAGTAGCGTTCGTTCGTTTCCTCAAGCGGATTTTCTCTCGCTTATATATGATACCACAAGATTAAGGGTCAATTCTCACGATAGAATCACAGAAATGTCATTTATAACGCATATTTGATGGCGGTTCTGTGATACTATTGTGATAGAACTACACGTAATTGGAGATATGGAAAAGATCCTGATCATCGAAGACGACCTTGACATTGTTTCGCTACTAGAAATCCACCTTCAGGACTTGTCATTTCAAGTGAGCAAAGCCTATGACGGATTGTCTGGTTTGGAGATGGCGCGCAATCAAGATTTTGATCTAGTTATTCTGGATTTGACCTTGCCAGGGATCGATGGATTGGAGGTCTGCCGCAGGCTGCGAAGTGAGCGTAGGTACACGCCTATCATGATGCTCACTGCACGGACAGAGGAAATTGATAAGATTCTAGGCTTGGAGATGGGAGCAGATGATTACCTGACAAAGCCCTTTTCTGTTCGAGAGTTTGTGGCCCGTGTGAAGGCCATTCTTCGTCGTACCCGGATCATCCAAAATAAAGACGGTAGTACAACCAGTCAGAAGCAGCTCAATTTTCAGGATTTGTGTATCGATCTTGATAAGCGAGCCGTCTTGGTGAAAGACAAACGCGTGGAGCTGTCGCCTAAGGAATTTGACCTGCTCAGCCTGCTGGCAGCCCATCCTGGCAAAAGCTTCAATAGGGGAAGCCTCCTCAATCTGGTTTGGGGCTATGATTTTGAAGGCTACGAACATACGGTGAACTCTCATATCAATCGTCTTCGCCGCAAGATCGAGCCTGATATGGGACAGCCTACCTACATCCTCACTACGTGGGGCGTAGGGTATCGTTTCAATGAGAATTTGTAAATTGATGTGAGACATCAGGTAGATTGAGCGTGTGAGGGAAGAAAAGAATCTGATGTTATACTTATATTTTTTACCTACATGACCGGACGTAATCCCCTATTTATAAAGGCCTCTCTGACCTTGTTTTTTGTGCTGGCCCTTGTCGGCTGTACATATCTGCTCATCACTTGGCGGATGGCAGATCAGTATGTGGATGAGATCAATCAGCGACTATACGGTAGAATCGCAGATAGTACAGCTACACATGTCCCGATGGAAAATGGAGTAGTCGATACTGCCGATATGCACCATCTCATGCACTCCATGATGATGATCAATCCAAGTGTGGAGGTGTACCTATTGGATTCAGTAGGAAATATCACATCTTATGTCGTCCCACACAAAAAGGTTGTCAGAGAAAAAGTTGACCTAAAGCCGCTGTTGACATTCATTGAGGCCGAAGAAAAACCCTTTATCAAAGGAGATGATCCGCGAAATTTGGAGGAGCAAAAAGTATTCTCCGCGGCTCCGATTTTGAAGGAAGGAAAATTGCAGGGCTACGTGTACATCATCCTGGCGAGCGCCGAACGTGCAGCAGTGACAGGTGGGGTGACAGGTTCTTACATTCAGTTGATGGGGACGCAGTATTTCTTCGTTGCCTTGGCTGTGGCCTTGGGCTTAGGTTTATTGGTGATCTGGTATTCGACAAGGAGTCTGAGAGACATACTGGAAGTATTTCAACGATTCAGAGACGGAGATCAAGAGGCGCGTATTCCTGACCATATGGGCAAGGATTGGTACCCACTAGCAGAGACCTTTAATTCGATGGCTGATACGTTGGTGGCCAATATCGAGAAGATTCGATCGGTGGATCGCTTCCGACAGGAACTCATTGCCAATGTATCCCACGATTTGCGGACACCCCTGGCCGTTATTCAGGGCTATTTGGAGACTTTGTTGATTAAAAATGATACCCTAAGTCCTGAAAATCGCAAGCAGTATCTCGGTACTTCGATCAAAAGCATTCATCGCCTGACCAAACTGATCGGACAATTGTTTGAGTATTCGAAGTTAGAAGCACTCCAAATACAGCCGCAGAAAGAAGCTTTCTTTTTGACAGAGCTCGTCCATGACGTCAAGTACAAATATCAGATTCTAGCTGAGGATAAAGAGATTGTGCTAACAGTCGAGCATCCCGAAAATGTTCCGTTGGTGTTTGCTGACATCGGCATGGTGGAGCGTGTGATTCAAAATCTCTTGGACAATGCGATCAAGCATACGCCCTCAGGAGGGGAGGTGAAATTGGAGCTAGCAGAAAACCACCAAGGGGTACAAGTACGCGTCGTAGATACAGGACCTGGTATTCCCAAGGACAAACAGTCCTTTATTTTTGAGCGCTACAATAAGCTGGCAAATGCAAAAGGTGGAAATGGGACAGGACTTGGTTTGGCCATTGTAAAGAAAATTTTAGAGCTGCACGAGACCACCATTGAAGTCCAAAGTAAAGTTAATCAGGGAGCCTCATTTTCTTTCTCCCTTCCTAGTTATTCTCAGCATGAATTGGCGATGGGATAAAAGAAAGAGGAAGGACTGATACACCCTTCCTCTCAGAAAACTAAAACCCCTGAACTAAATTTTGACTTTCTACCCCTACCTTCCAATCATAAATTTGCCGCTATATGTGGTGTCTAAAGCTTCGATGGTGTAGGCATAATATCCCGGTTTGATTGAGGTTTGTCGATAGTTGAATGTATGTTTTTGAGGACCTGCTTGCTCAGATCCGTCGGTGAGGACCATCACCTTACGGCCTTGCATATCAAAGAAAGTGATCCGCACGTGACTATCTTCTCTCAGCGTATAGTGAAATTCCAACTGTCCGATCGCATAGGATGATCGAACCCTATGCCCAATGCTGGGCGCGTTGTATCCATTCCCTCCCTCTAGACAAGTGATACCCAATCCTTCTATCATCGTGTGATTCCTCCCCATGACATCGTTTACTGTCTGCGAATCAATACAGAGCCAGTTTTCCAGCACATTGGCGTATATATCACGGAAGTCGGTGTAAAACTGTAGGTTTCCATAGTCATCAGGTTCTTGGAGCTTCGCCGCTTGTCCTATGAAGCCATTGCCATTTAAGCTAGGACCAAAAAGGAACATGGGCGCAGCGGAACCGTGATCTGTTCCCCTCGATCCATTCTCCTCGATCCTTCTCCCAAACTCCGAAAAAGTCATGGTCAACACGCGCTGATCATCTCCACTGCCTTCTAGGTCCTCATAGAAAGCCGTCAAAGCATGGCTGATGTCGCGCATCAACTGGGGATGCGTATCTGCTTGATTGGCATGTGTATCGAAGCCGTCGATGGAGACCATATACAGCTTAGTATTCAAACCTCCTTTGATCATGCGTGCCACCAGTGCCAGCTGGTTACCCAAGTCAGATTCCGTTTCGTATTCGGCTTGATTGCGCGAAGCGTTGTAGGATTGTTGGATGGACTCCGCATAGTTGAAGGTGTTGTTTGCAATGGTGCGCAGGAAGGTCAACTGCTCTCCATAGCAATTATTGGGAACGGCCTGTGGATCATATAACTGACCTGTCTGCGCAATTTCGTATAGCTCGTTAGGATCAGCTACCGCCACAGACATGTTGATTTGGCTCCCTTCAAATACCAAATGCGCATTACTTCCAATCTGGATGGCTGGCGGGTCAGAAGGAGGATTATTGATGAAGTCGGGATGGCGAACATCCAGCCAGCGGCCCAGCCAACCTGAAGAGGCATCTCCATCTGATTCACTCGCGGCGGACCATATATCAGTAGAGCGAAAGTGAGAGAGGTTTTGATCGGGATAACCCACGGATTGAATGACTTTCATTTTCCCTCTATCCCATAGTGGGAGAATATCATTGAGGTCAGGAGAAAATCCATAGGTGCTATTCATTTTTATCACATCCCTTTCTTTAAAGGCAAGGGTAGGACGGACCTGGGTATAATAACTAAAGTCGTAAAGGGGAATGATCGTATTGAGTCCATCGTTTCCTCCTTTCATTTGCAACAAAACTAATATTCTGTCTGAATTCGCATTCACTAAGGCATCTACCATCGGCGTGCTTCCCAGTGCATTAATGGAGAGTCCGCCAAACATCATGGCTGCCCCTCCTGCAATCCCCATTCGAGAGAGGAATGCCCGACGGCTCCAGAGTTGATGATCTTTTTCATGTGCCTGTCCGTCTTCCAGGCTGCTTCCACGACGGTTTGAAGTATGATGATCGCACATAATTTGCTGTTTTGAGAGGCGGGAATAGATCCCAAAAGAGATTTTACTATTGGCTGGACCATGGTCTCTGACTTGGCACTTGATTCAACAGGTCTTAGACCTCGCTTCATGTTTTTTTAGACCAACTGAAACTCGGGAAGCCTTGCGATGTGCTGCATCAGCAGGAAAATCTGCCATTGCGCGCCATCAAAATCCAGACTCCAAGTACCGTCGTCAAAGTAATTCTGAGGAATCTCTCCCTGGAAGACCTTGGTCGCCCGTTCGTAGGCTTCAGGTGTTTGCAATCCTCTGGGGATGAAAAAATCGACCAAGGCTTGCGTGACAGCCGCCGCATCGTTGCTGTTTCCGCTGACTTTCTTGGCAAAATTCACGAGTTGCAGAGCATATTTGTCGGCATAGTAAGCGGTGAATCCTTGAACGATCTCCCAACGCATCGTCAGTGTGGTCGTATTGATCCAATCTCTATCGCCAGGCCATCCTGCCACATCAGGAGGATTCAAAATGACCTGTCCCATTATCTCAGGCGCACCAAATACATAACCTTTGATAGCCTGATTTATAGGCATTCCCATTTCTTTGAGTAAGGAAGATGTCAGGAAATAGGGATTCTTAACCTGGGTGTGAATCACGCCATCGTCAAAGAAATGTTCACTTTTGAATAGCTGACGAAGGACGGGGGCAATTTCGAAGTTGTTGCTGAGAAAGGTATTGGCCAATTGCCCTACAATGACTGTGTCTATTTGGTGACTCACAAACTCTTGGTAGAGCAGGCCACAGATATATTCCGCGATTTTTTGGCTTCGTTGACTGAAGAGGATGTCATGGACATCGTCATATCCCCAATTGCCTGTTTGTCCAAAAATAGTCTTCACGCCATCATCAAAGCGGTAAGGATAAAACTGCTCATCCTTGGTACACCAATCTCCTTCCTGCGCAGTCGATTGATCGTAGGCGATGGTCCAGCCTGTGAGTGCTCTCGAAGTCTCTACGATGTCCTGCTGTGTATAACCATTGTCTCTCCCCAATGTGAATAGCTCAAATAATTCCCTTGCATAGTTTTCGTTGGGTGCCTCTTGGGTATTATCTGCTCCATTGAGGTAAAAGAGCATGGCGGGCGTCTTGCCGATGGTTTCGGTCATGGTACGGAAATTTCCCAGGGCGTGATTGCGAAGGATCTCTAAGTATCGGTAGCCCATGACGCTACAGGTGTATGACTCAAATTGCGTGACGAAGTGGCCCGACCAGAAGAGGGTAAGCTTCTCACGCAAGCCTCTTTGCGGCAAAGCCACAGACCAGTCGATGAGATACTCGTACAGCTTTTGGATGTTGTCGTCCAGATCGCGGAACTGCGATCCTTTCCAGTCGGCCCATTCGGGACGGGGGAGATCGGGCAGATTCATTGCCTCATCTATGAGTTGATCCACTAGTGTGGCTGGGTCGAGGGCAAGCGCAGCATCCAACTCATCGGGCGTAGCCCCAAAGCCGATTCTTCGATAGAGGTGCTGAGCACGGACCTTATCCCAGGACTTGGAGAGGCTAGGCGTATATGGCGTCAAATCCCCTGTGATACAAGTAGAGGTTAGCATAAGCGCATCTTTTTGGTTGATGTGCTTGTGAAACGAGCTGGGGGGAGCTTCCCCTACCTTGGCATAAGAAAAAATACCCACCTGCTGTAGATGGGTATTTAAACCATGTTTGTGTAGATACGCCATAAATGGACGCATTTACTGTTGTATCCTTACCTTCTGCCAGTGCCAACGTCTCGTTGGTGCTAATGTAGCTTTCTCCCCACCTCTTTACCTCAATACGACCTTCTCCGTCCATCTTTTATCTCCGACATTGAGCACCAATAAATACGTCCCACTCGCCAACTGATCGGTGGGGATTCTATGTGTCTGTGGTCCCTCTAACCAGGTTTCTTTTTGTTCCCAAGCCAATTGACCACTCGTACTCCATAACTGTACGTGTGCTTGTCTGCTTTCGGCCAATTGGAGGTGGAGATTTAATCCCTCAGTTTGACTCACTGGATTTGGATATAGGGACATATATTCCCCATCAAAATAAATTTGGACCGTTTCCGAGTACGTTTCTACTCCTGAGACATCCACCTGTCGCAAGCGATAGTAATTCATGCCCTGCTGCGGTTGCGGATCTATGAACTGATAGCGGCGAAGCTCCTGACTGTTGCCAGCGGCTGATACCTGCCCGATTTCCTGGAAATCACTTCCTGAGTACGCCTTTTCTATAGCGAAATAATCCGATTCTAACTCGCTCAATGTCTCCCAATTCAACCAAACTTGATTCTCTCTCAAATCGCCTGTAAAGCTCAACAATTCTACAGGGAAGGAAGACGCGGAGGCAGGATATAAAAATCGCTGCGGAACTACCGTAAGATCAACATCAGGACCACTCCACTCCAACCTTGCTTCTGCATATACGCCTTTCTCATAGTATTCCATACGAATCGGTACCCTTACCCAAGCGTTGAGATTGATCTGGCCTGTGGTGGACGTCACGGCTTGGTCTTGCCAGTGATCGATGATCAGTTGATTGTCTACATACAGCCTGACACCATCATCTGTCGAAGTGGTAAAGGTATAGCTTCCTGTGGTCGGAGGTTCTATCTCCCCTTCCCAAACGACTGAATAGGTATTGTACTCCATACTCGGAAGCGGAGCGCCACTTCCCCACTTGAAGTCAATGACGGGATCGACCCTAAAGTCTGCTACAAGGGTAAAGTCCATATTATGGAAGTAAGTCGCTAGTAGTCCTGATCCAATCCCTGTATTGCTGGGTGTCACCCAAAATCGACGCTCCACAGCAGGTGCAGGTAAGTAGTTTCCATTGCCATTTTGCTCGGCTCGGATGACGACCTCTCCTGGCTGCCCTGTCAATGTCACGGTTTGACCTGAGACACTCGCAGGACCTTCGACCACGGTATATGTAAGGGGGAGGCTAGAACTGCTGTAAGCTGTCAAGTTAAATGGCAAAGCAGAAGTATGCTGAGAGGGTAGGGGATCAAAGAAAATGCGCTGACCTTTACTCACACTCTGCTGACGAATGCTGAAATCCCAACTAAAACCATCACAACCATCTCCTGTATCCTTGGGACCATGACAGATATAGACTTTATCGCCTGCACTCAGCGTACCCAGATTCACATCAAATGTCGCCGAACCTCCATTGGGATAAGTGACGGTCTGGATAAGCGCATTGTCTACATACACTCGTACTTCGGCTCCATCGCCACAACCTGTATTGGCATCCTCTACCAGACTATTCTGGATCTCATAGGTTCCTGTATGTTGGATGGTGAAACCAGCGATGACAAATCGACTGGTCGCTTGGCCTTGATTCAAGGCTCGACCTGGATGGCCTCCATTTCCATTGAGCTGTCCCCATGCGAGATTGGTCGGGTCGGGTATACCAGGGCTGCCGTCCGAGTCGTATTGGGTTCCATTCCATAGCAAGGCCTGATAGTTGGCATCGTTGCCGATAGGACCACCTGAATTCCACAAGTATTCCCAACCTGTCGCAGGATTGATGCCTTGGAAATCGTCGCGATAATCGGCTACAATCATATCAGCAGAAGTGGTGATGGCTGTATCTATTTCCATAATCCAATCTGCTAAC
Organism: Bacteroidota bacterium; assembly: GCA_039820545.1. GTDB lineage: Bacteria > Bacteroidota > Bacteroidia > J057 > J057 > JALEFZ01. Next base: position 99,320 of record JBCBPW010000004.1, read on the forward strand.
AATTGGACTCCTGCGGTATCCATCAGATTCTTGGCCAGCGGAGGCATAGAAAGCTGGTTGTGCACGGCGACCATCCGTTGATATAAAAGCGAATGCTCTAGATCTCCAGGCACAATGACGCGTGGATCGTACAGCCCAAACTTGGAGATCAATGAACCATAGATCAATCCCTGATCTGCTAGATCTGTGCTTAGTCGCGCATCAAAATTCGCTTGTACCGACGTGTTGGGCCGGTGACAATAGGCACAGTTGGCATCGAGATAGGTTCGGGCGCGCAGTTCTAGTGAGGCGCTGTTGTCGTCTTTGGCGGCGGCGGTCAGGTAAGATCCCAGATTGGTGGTATCAGGTGCCGCATCGAAGATATTCAGACTACTCAGGGTATACAACTGATTGGCGGTACGTCCTGTCTGTGCATAGAAGTGATCTCCATTGAGCTGGCGCGTCTTGGGACCTAGGACGCTTTTGGCACCGTTGTTATGGCAAAATAAGCATTCTTGTCTACCTGGATAATACCAGTGCAGCTCACGCGGACCCTTGGGGGTAGCAATGGCTAGCGTATCAATCTTACTCACACTCAAAAGATCGGCATCGCTTTGATCATCCCTCCACTTGTAGGTGACACCATAAAAACCATCATCTGATCCTTTGACAAGCAAGCGTGTTTCCAGGCGCTTGGTAATGGCGGGATCGCTTTCATCCATCTCCATCTCAAAGTGCTTGACCATGACTGCTCCTTGGGGAAAGTTCCAGTCACCATTGGCATCAAATTCAATTTGCTCAGACGCTGAATCAAAACTGCTGTCATTGGGTAAAATCATCCAGCGAGACTTGAGCGCAGCATCTGACCAGAAAGGCTCATTCAAGCTATAAGGAATCATAAAATTGGCAGGCGTAAGCGTAGCCAGATTGGTGAAGATGCCTAAATCTGAGAGCTTGGCTGGTGGTTCAGGTGTCGGATTCTCTGCTCTAAGTTTATAGATTTTTCCGCCATTGAGGTTTGTCCCAAATAGTTTGAGTACGTAGACCTCGCCCTGATCATCTGTAGAGAAATGTGAAATACCTGATTTTCCCCCCTGACCAAATGCAGGTACCGTCGCCATATAGGTTTCGGAGGAAGTCCAGTTATTCAAATCATAATCCAGATACCATATTTTCCTTCTGGTGTGGTCTCCAAAAAGGTATTTCCCATACAGAGAAGGATATTTTGTGCCCCGATAGACAAAACCGCCAATCACGCATGTACCTGTGCTTCTCGGGTAATCAAAAATTGGGGGCTTGTCAATGCCGATCAATGGACTGGGCTGTGCTTGACCTGTGACGCGGTTCCCTTCCATATAAGGCCATTGGGCATTGTCCGCTTTGCCCAATACCGTGATTTCTTCCCGACTCCCTTGTCCGATGTCTCCTATCCAGATAGTGTTGCTGAGCGCATCGTAGGTCATGCGGTGCGGACTCCTCAGCCCCACTGCCCAAAACTCTTCTAGATGACTGCTGTCAGGCGACTGCCACGGATTGTCATTGGGGACATAGTAGCCTTGCGAATAGCTTCCAGGCCAGCCTGATGGAGGGCTAGCAGGATTCAAAGGCTGCCGACGAATGGGGTGTGAACGACTGGGATCTTGGTCAACGTCAATGCGCAGAATTCCACTCAATAAACCTACATCAATCTGCTGTGCTGTGTTAAATGCATCATTGGCGCCTCCTTCATCTCCCACCGTCAGATATAAAAAGCCGTCTGTCCCAAAAAACATACCCCCTCCATTGTGCCAATCATGGCGATCATACTGCTGGATGAGGACAAACTCGGTGGAGTCATGGGATTTTAATGTAGTCAGATCTACAGTGAAGCGGGACAATCGGCAGTAAGCTTTGGGACGTTGTACCCCCTGTACATAGGCGTAGCGATAAAAGACATAGATGTATTGACTATTGGGGGAGCCTGTCTGTCCAAACTCTGGGTGGAGGACCACGCCGAGCAAGCCTGCATCACCCGCAGTATACACAGAGTCTGATATATCGAGTAAAGTATCTTTGATAGCTGTAGTGGTATCATCACTAAATGTCCAAATATGTCCTTGCTTTCCTCCCATGAGGAATTTGTTCATGCTCGGTAGCTGGTGCAGTTCGATGGGATCGGTAAATTCAAGGTTGGGCCATGCCACGAGCGTGCTCCATGAACTCACACCCGAAGGTGTGGTGTTAGGAAGTTGTCCATCCAGGAAGGCTCCTACAGGCGTAGGATGATCGAGCCCAGAAGAACTGGTGAGCATGGGTACAGCCGCCGCTGTCAAGATGAGCATGATCATGATCAGGGCAAGGCGTGGACGTATGAGGTCCTGCTTTTTGGGGGAGTTAAGAGGAGTTTGCATCCAGATATACAGGGGTTGTCAGCCTACTTTTGTAAGCTGTTGATGATGATTTCAGGGCAATGGATGTAGAAAATTATTCGAAAAAAATACTACGATGCTGTGTGATGCTTACTTTTTAGTGGCTTGGGAAACAAGGGTTTAGTTGATCCTTTAGCCAGAGGAGTAAGTAGTCGTTTAAAACAGAACCGACGGAAATTATCTTAGATTGTACTTATTTACTTATGAAAATTCTTACATGTAAATATGAGACTTTTTTGGGTAAAATGAGAAAAGTAATCAAGAAAATTTTGAGATATGGAATATTAACATCTTTGATATTAAGTTCAATTTTGGGAATAGATAACGATTGAAATATATTCATGCCTTATCAGAGTGGTAACTTTTGTCACATTAGCCCCATCTTAACGTCGTATTTTTACGTATAGCATGGTAAAAGCTGATTCCAGATTCTATTTTCATGAAATATATCCCCCTTGCGCTATTCTTCCTCACAGGTATTTATTCCGACTCCCTTGCATTGGACAAGGTAAATGCACGTCTTTATGCCCATGCTCAGCACTATAAAGAGGGAAATATAGACTTTGATCATTTACATGACTATTTGGTCGAGCCTACACAGACGCAGGGAGAGAGAGTAGAAATTTTCTACTATTGGATGGCGCAAAATGTTGTTTATGATGTCAGGAGCTATCAATCAGGGGCCTATCTTACCAATAAGAATTCTGTATTAGAGACAAAGCGCGGTGTCTGTGAGGACTATGCGAATTTGTTTCAGCGATTTTGTGATCGATCGGGGATTGAGTGCTACAAGGTCAGCGGGTTTGCCAAGGGCTTCAGCTACGAGCAGGGAGATAAATTGGAAATCAATCACGCCTGGAATGTAGTCAAGGTAAACGGGAAGTATCAGTTTGTGGACATCACCTGGGGGAGTGGATATGTAGATTATAATAGATATGGTCGATTGATCTATTATCCAGAGCTTAGCCTAGATCAAGTCCTTACACAGTCCAACGAATTTCGGGAGAAGCATCTTCCTGCCCATCCCATGTGGCAACTTACAGAAAGTCCCATTAGGTACGATAAGTTCGTGCGATATGAAAACTTCGCCGAAATGAGATCTTCCTACAAGACAGGATTTGAGTATCTAGAGAGTATTTCAAAATTTGCCAAGCTACCAAAACCTGAGCAGGAAATTATGGAGGCCGTAGGCATGTATCGATTCCATGCTGATCCTGAAACCGCCTTACGAGCCGCTTTTGCCTTTCATGAACAAGCGCAAGAACTCGCATTGGGGACATATTATCGTGAGAATTTGATCAAAGCGAAGCGATACTACCAACAAGCCCTAAAGTATTATGAAAAAACAAGCACTAATCCATCTTATATCCAAAATGCTAAGGAGGGGGTGACGTACTGCGAGCAGCGATTAGAGCTAAAAAGATAGTGGCGAGATTTATGTATGGAGAAGATGTTGGAAGAAGATTATTTTCATGACTCCTTATATTTTTGACATCAAGAAAGTAAATAGATATATGAAAACGAGGCATAAGTGAGACAGGAATTCTCAATATCAATATGTTAAGTCTCGTATTTTGAGCGTAGCGCAATCCCTTTCAGGATCACGTCTCAACATCTGACCTTTTAGGTAAGCCTTTCCCTCATATTTGATGATTGCCGTTGGTTTTTATTGCAGTGATAAAATTCCTTCGGTTAGCATTCATATTCGAACGTAAACTGTGTCTATTGAAAACACAGACGGAGTTATTCTCCGCTTATTACGTACAATTCAAACAACGCAACCATGGATCTCTTAAAGTACAAGTTCCGTTTTCAGCAGATGGATCAGCTCATCCGAATGAAAGCAACTGGCTCACCCAAATCTTTCGCCCTCAAATTGTCCATTTCTGAAAGTCACCTTTATCGTTTGATAGAAGGTATGCGTATGCTTGGTGCTCCTATTCAGTATTGTAAAAAGAAGCAAACATACTACTATGTGCAGGAGGGGAGCTTTATTCTTGGGTTTCTAGAAGGCAATAATCGAGGTTTTTGACATTTTCATGGCCTACTATCATAATATGAGAGTGGGAATTTATAAATAGGGTATAATGAAGAGATAGTCCTGAGGATACTCATAGAATGGAGTACTTCTCCTACCCATGAGGTTACGCTGTACGCTTTGTAAAAGGTCTAAGGTATTGATCTTGAGTAAGGTAATTGGACCGTACATTTCTAGGTCCCATCGTTCGAGGCTGTTCATAGCCCGTTTATTTTATCCAACATATAAACAACATGAAAAATCTCACAAGCAAATTTCAAGTTCTCACAGACCAAAATCTGCGTGTAATCATAGGGGGTACCAATGATTTTGGAAGCAATACAAGCAGTGGAGGTTCAAGCTCCTTTGTAGCGGTGAAGATAGGAGATGTGAATGGCAGCACTACTTCCAATTCCTAAGTCAGCTGTTTCAGAGAGAAGACAATATTATTCCTACTTCTCCCTATTACATTGTAACAAAAGTTTTATACTATGATTTTCGAGCTTAGTAACAGGTAATCTGTGGGGGCGTTGGCTTACGATTTGGCGTTAGGGGCTGATAGAGGAGTTGGGCTAAAATTCCGTCCCGAGATTCATCATCGGGATTGGTTCTTTTTGCCTAATAATCCCGAGTCTAATGCTCGGGACGCTGAAGGCGACTATTAAAAATTAAAAAAATTATGTTACAAAGTACTATCCTATATGAGTGTAAGTGAATATAATGTCAAGAGGTGAAAGAGTTGTAGGACTTCTATTTCCCCGTTATACAGGCCACAATGAAAAGGCAATAGTTTCAGGTGTATTTATTTGTGAATGGTTTCTCACAGTGGTGAGCCCTTCGGTATATATCGGGGGGCTTATTTTTTAGACCATGTTTGGGACAATGAAAATCTAGTTAAAGCGCAGCGATTCCATGTTCTGGTAAAAGCCATTTTGTAAGGTTTAGTGGTGCTAAATAGATCAAAATGGATAAAGCCAAGGTTCTAAAGGTGCAAACTTTTAGCAGATTTGAAGTTCTAAATAGGGTCTTATTCACATTGGACGATGCCTGTCTCTTGGATTTTGGGACTTACATAGGGAATGCCGAGGTTGAGTCCCCTGACAATGAGGAGTCCTACGATCACTAAAGAGATTCCTTGTAAAATAGGCTGCCATCGTAGAAGTTTTTGTTTAGGTAACTGGTATTTTAAGAAAGAAAGCCCCATCATAGCAGGGATAGTCCCTAGACCAAAGAAAGCCATAAAGCCTATTCCCCTCCATAGATCGCCCATCGACAGCGAACCTGCCAGTGCCATATAGACGAAGCCACAAGGCAGGAATCCATTGAGGATGCCGACATTGAAAAGGGTAGGAAGATTAGGGTTTTGTAGAGACTTTCCGAGGTTTTGACGGAGCCAAAGCAAAGCGCGCGCGATAGGAGGGAGCTGAATAAGATAACTTTCCCAGCGCTGAAACAGTAGCATAGCCAAGAGCGCCATACCTAAGACGATGGAGAGGCCTTGTTGCCAACCCAAGAACTGAATGCCTTCTCCAAACAAGCCCATCATCAAGCCCAAAAGTGTATAAGTAGTGGTCCTGCCCAGATTGTAAAGGAGACGTCCTGTGAGGTAGCGCGACGAAGACGCATGACCTCGTGGAATAGCCAGCGCGATAGGCCCACACATGCCCACGCAGTGAAAACTGCCTAAAAATCCCATGAATAAAGCGGTTCCAATCCAGATCATAAAACGTATCAATGAAGATGTTGACCCAGGATTAGAGTACGATGGCTTTTTCCCAATAATAGGGCGTATCTGCTGTCTCCCATGTGACCTGGATTCGCCACAATCCACGTGCGAGAGAAGCGACATCGATGGATTGTGGTTTCTCGCCAGTAGGAGCCAGGAGAATCTCTCTGTCAGCCTCGCTGTCATTGGGGCGATATAAGAGGATCTCACCCTCTAGATTATCGCTATTAGGAATGAATAACTGTAGTTCTTGAGCGTCATGCGCATAGGTGATAGAAGGAGCTATGGTAAGTTTACGTGTATTCTGGATACGCTCCATCATGGCATCGTGTGCGATCTCTTCCTGATAATAGGATTCGGTGACCATGTGGACTTTTTGTTTGGTCGAACCGATGACGAGTGTCAGAATGAGTGCGACAAATCCTAGATAGAGAAGGGTGATTTTATATGACCATTTCATAGATAGCAAAATAAGTGGTTATGGGAGAGTTTGGGTGACCAGTAGATATCATCGTAATTATTCAAAATTGAGTTTGAGCGGGCCGAGGAAGGAAGATTTCATTTGGTCTACTTTTCGACCTCCGCTCCATGCCTCCATTTTCAGTATAGTCTTTTGATCTTGGATGACCGCTCGGGGAATGTCAACAATGAGGATGCCTTTTGTCATGTCCTGACTAGGAACAGCTATTCCTTCCCCTACGATTGTCACGACAGCTCCTTTGGGCTTGGTGACAGTAAACGTCAGGGGCAATTCCTCTAGGGTTTTGTTGACAATCTGTACATTGTACAGGTTGCGTATCATGCCGTCATCTGTTTCTTCAAAAAGACGGCCTGGCGTGCGCAGCAGGGTCACCTCTACCTCTGAGCGACTGGCAAGCGAGAAGCCGAAGACCCCCAACAGTGCCGTCAAGAGCACGATGTAAGCAGCTATTCGTGTGGTGAATCTAAAAGGTGTATGATTTTCGATCCCACTATGAGAATCATAGCGGATAAGGCCTTTGGGTTTACCGATTTTGTCCATCACATTGTCACAGGCGTCGATGCAGGCAGTACAGTTGACACACTCCATCTGGGTACCATTGCGAATGTCAATTCCTGTAGGACATACTTGTACACAAAGTTTACAATCAATACAATCTCCTTTTTCGGTTTCAAGGGAAGCATTTTTTTTCCGCTTCCCGCGGGGCTCTCCTCGTATCCAGTCATACATGATGGAGATAGAATCCTTGCCCAGCAAGACACCCTGTAGGCGGCCATAAGGACATACGATGAGACAAGCTTGTTCTCTAAACCATGCGAATACAAAGAAGAATATAGTAGAGAAGGCGAGGATACCCGTGAACTGTGCCCAGTTTTCTCTAGGAGAAGAGGTGATCATTTCCAATACCTTTTCATATCCTAAAATATAGGCAAGTACTGTATTGCCAATCAAAAAGGAGATAGCAAAGAAGATCGTCCACTTGAGGGTGCGCTTCTGGATCTTCTTAACTGTCCATGATGATTGAGCCAGTTTTTTCTGCTGGACTGCACTGCCATCGATCCAGTACTCAATCCTCCGAAAGACCATCTCCATGAATACGGTTTGGGGGCAGGCCCATCCACACCAAAGTCTGCCGAAGATGACCGTAAATAGAATAATGAAGAAAAAGAAGCTGATCATGGCCAGCACGAAGAGATGAAAGTCTTGTGGCCAAAAGGGCATGCTGAGAATCACGAACTTACGCGCCTCGATGTTGATCAGAAATAATGGGTTTCCGTTGATTTTGATGAATGGCGTAACAAAAAACAGGAGGAGAAAAATATAGCTGGCCAGTTTCCGCCAATTATAGTATCGTCCTTCGGGCTTCCTGGGGAAGAGCCAATTACGTTTTCCATCCGAATCGACTGTGCCAATGGCATCGCGGTACTCCTCGGAGTCTTCGTATATAATGTCAGCTATGGGATGTTGCATTTCTTATGAGCGTCTAGATGAAAATCTAAGTACTTAAGAGATCAAGTGGAAAAGGCGGGTATGCATGCTCCCTTTTTTCATCGATAAGTAGAGAGAGAATGAGCCAGATTCGAGGAGCAGAACCCCTCTCCTCTGACTCTATAAGTTTACATTTTCCCATTCGTATCTTCTGTAACCACAGCTACAGAGGTAGAGTCCGCATCCTCTGGATTTTCAGCAGGTACGTATAGCTCACCTTCGGGATCTTTGGGGTTGGGAGGTTGGGTACCTTGTATGCTGAGGATATAGCTGGAGATTTGCTGCATTTCGATGGGTTTGATTTGTGATTCCCATGCTTGCATCCCTTTGGCAGGAACACCATACTTGATGGTAGCAAAGATGTCCTTGACATCTCCTCCGTGGAGCCAGTATCTATCTGTCAGGTTGGGGCCGATCCCTCCTTCTCCTTGTTGTCCGTGGCATACGACACAAGTCTTACTCGTAAATAGCGCTTTTCCCTTGGCGATATCTGAGGCATCGGTCATGTAGGTAGCTGTGCGCTCGTCTACGAGATTGGCCTGCTTGGCGAGATAGGCTTTTTTCTGTATTTCTGCCTCTTCCATCGCGATGACATATTCTTCTGTACTCGAATTGCTAGGGCCAAAGAACCAATTGAGGAAACTCAGTTCGACTACGTGGAAGTGGACCAGATAGACCATGGCAAATCCAATTGTGAAATAGAATCCGTACTTCCACCAAGGGGGAAGGTTGTTGTCGAGTTCGCGAATGCCATCATAGTCATGCCCCATATCTATGGAGGCTTCTTGGGCGACAGGCACAGCGTCGGTGAGTTTTTGCTTCCACCATGACCATGAGATACCAGGGATGGGCTGTGCTACTTTTTCTGCTTCAGCTACAGTTTCTCCTTCTGTGGCTGCCTCTGTAGCAGCAGCTCTTTCTGCTACTTTGGCTCTGACCAGTGTGAGGATCGTCCCTGCAAGGACCAGGGCCGCCAGTGCAAGTACAATCATCGTAAAGATCAGCGTATACAGCAGATCTTGCTCGTCTATTCCAGGAGCTGTCGTATCTGCTTGCAAGCTCACACTACCCGAAATGAGCAGCAAGAACCCCAAGACTTTTCCCATTCCTTTTGCTACACCATTGAGTTTGCGCTTCGTAGGACAGGAGGGCTCATCTTCTAGGGGAATGGATGCCATATGTTGAACTTCCTCTTTTTTCAACCGCATCACATAGATCAGCAGCAGCACAAAAAAAGTGAAGAATATGGCAATCGCGATCACGGGAAACAGGTCAATACCGTCTATGGATCTGAGTACTTCTTTCATTGTTAAAATTCTTTAGAAGAAGGGAAGGACGAATCCTCCCCCTCACATGTGTGTGTTTATTTCTGCGCTTGCGCTTCTGTATCTTTTACCATGATATCGGTTCCCAGTCGCTGCATGTAGGCGATGATGGCGATGACCTCGCGATCACTAGGTACTTCGATCCCGCTACTTTTCAGGTCTGTATTGATAGACTGTGCGATGCCTGCTGCCTGCTCTTGTAGATCTGCCAAGGCTTCCTGATCATATCCCTCTGTGTAGGGTACCCCCAGTACTTGCATCGCTCGGATCTTCTCAGGGAGTAAGGAGACATCCAGTTTATTTTCGATCAGCCAAGGATAGGAAGGCATGATGGATCCTGGAGAGGTAATGCGTGGGTTCAGGAAGTGATTGAAGTGCCAGGAGTCTGATTTCTTCAACTTAGGCGTTCCTTCCCTTGCCAAGTCTGGCCCCGTCCGCTTGGACCCCCACTGGAAGGGGTGATCGTATACAAACTCACCTGCCTTGGAATAATCTCCGTATCGCTCCGTCTCTGAACGGAAAGGTCGGATCATCTGCGAGTGACAGGTATAACATCCCTCACGTAAGTAGATATCACGTCCTTCTAATTCAAGTGGTGTGTATGGCTGAACAGAAGCAATCGTCGGGACATTGTTTTCTACCATGAAAGTAGGAACCATCTCGATGACACCTCCGATCAGGATGGCAATCGTAGCATAGATCGTCAATCGGATGGGACGACGCTCAATGATGCGGTGCCAATATTCATTTTTAGGCTTCTCGTAGTTGCGTTCCATAGAGGGAGCCTCCGCTGGTTCGCTGCGCATGAAACTTCCTTTCTGAGTAGTCTTGATGAGGTTGTATATCATCACAAATACTCCCAGTAGGTAGATTGTACCTCCCAATGCGCGCATCCAGTACATCGGCATGATCTGGGTCACTGTTTCGAGGAAATTAGGATAAACGAGGTATCCACTTTCGTCAAAGTCTTTCCACATCAGGCCTTGTGTCCAACCTGCCCAGTACATGGGCAATGTGTAGAGAATGATGCCCAAGGTGCCAATCCAGAAGTGTGCGTTGGCCAGGCGGGTAGAGAAGAGTTTGGTCTTCCACATTTTGGGGATCATCCAGTAGAGGACACCAAATGTCAAGAAGCCATTCCAGCCGAGGGTTCCTACGTGTACGTGGGCGATGGTCCAGTCGGTGAAGTGAGAGATCGCGTTGACAGTCTTGATGGAGAGCATCGGCCCTTCAAAGGTGGACATACCGTAAGCGGTTACTGCCACAACCATGAACTTCAAGGTGGGATCTGTGCGCACACGGTCCCATGCCCCACGTAGCGTCAAAAGACCATTTAACATACCGCCCCATGAGGGTGCAATCAGCATGATCGAGAATACAGTACCGAGCGATTGTGCCCAATCAGGTAGAGCTGTATACAAGAGGTGGTGTGGACCTGCCCAAATGTAAATGAAGATCAGTGCCCAGAAGTGAATGATGGACAGACGGTAGGAGTACACAGGACGATTAGCCGCTTTGGGTACGAAGTAGTACATCATACCCAGATAGGGAGTGGTGAGGAAGAATGCTACTGCATTGTGACCATACCACCATTGTACGAGGGCATCCTGTACACCTGCAAAAATGGGGTAGGACTTCCACATAGAGATGGGAAGCTCCAAATTATTGACGATGTGAAGGACAGCAACGGTCACCCATGTGGCGATGTAGAACCAAATCGCTACATAAAGGTGACGCTCCCTGCGGCGCAAGATGGTCATGATCATATTGATCCCAAATATCACCCATACGACAGTGATCATCAGGTCAATGGGCCACTCTAGTTCCGCGTATTCTTTCGAGGTTGTGATCCCGAAGGGAAGTGTCAAAGCTGCTGCTACAATGATCGCCTGCCATCCCCAAAAGTGGATGCGACCTAACAGATCACTGAACATACGCGTCTTGAGTAGACGTTGCAAAGAGTAGTACACCCCCATGTAGATACCATTACCTACAAAGGCAAAAATGGCAGCGTTGGTGTGTAAGGGACGCATGCGGCCAAAAGATAGGAAGCTTAAACCATCCCACAGGAAGAACTCGGGTAAGACAAATTGGAAGGCGACAATGACACCTACTAACATGCCCACGGCTCCCCAGAGGATAGTGGCTATCAGAAACATTCGGACAATCTGATTGTCGTACGCAAATTTCTCCAGCGTCTTCGGAGATTTAAGCGTGGGATGAATCATTGCTGCTGGATTCTCGCTCATAATGATGTGTGTTGTCTTCGAAAAGTATGCGAATGGAAGGGGTATAGTCGTCCTCGTATTGGCCATTTTTTACCGACCACATGAAGGCTAGTAAAAAGATCACCGCAATTAAAAGACTAAAACCCACCAGGATATAGATGGCACTCATATGCTTAATTGTTCAAAGTTAGGAGCGCTTATGCCTGCTTCCCCCTTAGAGGATATCAGCATTTTTATATGTGACTAAATTAGAGGCTCAAGTTCCCTTTGCGCATGATGGCTGTAAGGGGTAGGATTGACTTTTATCATCTCTCTAGACATTCGTTTGCCCAGCATCCATGTACTCCCCATGCCATAAATCACCACCGTGATAGAACTTAAAGGCATGAGTATAGCAGCAATAAGTGGCGTCAACCATCCCATCACAGCAATAGTAAGTCCTACACTGTTGTATATCAGGGAGATAAGGAACCCCCATCGAATGAGTTGTTGATTGTGAGCCGCCCAGCGCATGAATCGTGTCAAGTGCTTGAGGCGATCGCCAGACAAGATGCCGTCACAAGCGGGAGAAAAAGCTTCCGTTGTATCTGCCACGGCGATGCCGACATGTGCTTCTTTCAAAGCACCTGCATCGTTGAGCCCATCACCGACCATCATGACAGGCTGCTCTTCGGCTTGGAGTTTTTGTACGTAGGCGTATTTATCATGTGGCTTTTGGAAGAAGTGCAGGGGCGTCCCTCCTGGAAATAGTTGTCCCATCCGCTTAGCCTCACGATCGGTATCTCCCGAGAGAAGACTGAGGCTATATTGGGACTGGAGGTCGTGAAGGAGCGTACCGATTCCCTCTCTGTAGTCGTGACGAATGTCAAAGGGACCGATGATCTTTCCATGGATGAATGCATAGGTCCCAGGGGAGAGAGGTGCGTGTGAGGGTTCTTGCAATGAAGCAATGAAGGACGCATTTCCCAATAGGACGCGCTGCCCCTCTATCCAGCCCTCTATTCCTTCCCCTTTGTATTCGGTAAAATGTGCTACCTGCTTTTGGCTTTCTCCCAGCATGCGTCTGATCTCTTTACTGATGGGGTGAAGAGACTGCGAAGTCAAAGCACTGACAAGCGCTTGTTCTTCTGGTGAAAAGTCTGACGGGAGTTCAGCCTGCTCTTGTGTTTGCTTGGAGGTCAGAGTACCCGTTTTATCAAATACAATGTGTTTGATTCGGGTCATATGTTCGAGTATTTGGGCTTTTTTGAGATAAAATCCTTGACGTCCAAATAATCGGAGCGTGTTTCCTTGGATGATGGGAGATGTCAGGGCCAATCCACAAGGACAGGCTACAATCAATACAGCTGTAAAGACACCCAAAGCTTCGGGGAGACTCGCTGTATACCACCAATAACTTCCCGCCAGTGTAGCGATAAATAGGATGATCCAGGTGAAGTATTTGCTGAGCTGATCTGCGTAGGAGTCCATCTGCGAGGAGGTCTCACTCGTCTGATCCCAGATCTGGGTGAGATAGCTCTGCGAAACAGGCTTGATGACGCGTACATCTATTGCACCTCCTACTTGTCGACCCCCTGCATAAAGAAGGTTGCCCGCTATTTTTTTGACAGATTCTGCTTCGCCTGTTACGAAGCTATAGTCTATGGCTGCCTGTGGACTGACCAAGACTGCATCGGCAGGTATGAGTTCTTGACTACGAATGCGTAAGATATCATCCTGCACGACGTCCATGACTGGCACGCTTTCCTCCTTTCCCTCTACCACTCGAGTACTGGCGATCGGGAAGTATCCTGTGTAGTCCTTGTCAAAGGCGATGTGATCGTAGCTTTTGCGCTGGAACCATTTGCCGATGAGCAAGAAGAAAACCAGTCCTGCGAGAGAGTCCATGTATCCCGCCCCCGTCTGGGAGAGGATCTCGATGAGACTGCGGATGAACAGTGCAAGAATCCCGATCGAAACGGGCACGTCAATGTTGATGCGTCTTTGGCGAATGCCCTGCCAAGCGGGGCGGAAAAATACCTGCGCGCTATAGAGAAGGACAGGGAGTGCCAAGACAAGATTGAGCCAAGAAAAAAACTGGTGAAAGCCTCCCGCTCCTGTCATTTCCAGCCCCAGATACTCAGGAAAACTGAAAAGCATAATATTCCCAAAGCAAAACCCTGCAATCCCTAGCTTGAGATAAAAGGAAGTGTCAGCGTGCCGGCCAGAAGATTTTTGACCATCCTGAAGATGGATAGAAGGCTCATACCCGATGTCTGTGAGTAATTCTACTAAGGCACGGAGAGAAATCTGCTCTTGCAAGAAGGTAATTTGCACCTGCTTTTTCATGAAGAATACCCGTGTCTGCTGGATACCTGGGTGCAGCTTGTAGAGATTTTCTATTAGCCAGATGCAGGAGGCACAATGAATCTGTGGGAGATACAGCGTGATACTGCTTCGGCTTTGGTCCTGATAGTCCAGGAGTTGGGAGATAATCTTGGGGTGATCCAGATAAGCAAATCTTTGTCTACTCTTACCTTTTTTGAGTTGAATGCCTGGATGATCTGTCAGATCATAGTATTGGCACATGTCGTGCTCTGAAAGGATCTCATAGACCATTTTGCAGCCTTCACAACAAAAGTAGGCATCGCCTTTACTGATATGTGTGTCTGGACATGTATCTCCACAATGATGGCATTGGGGAGGAGAAGGCCCAGGTTGAAGCGCTTGGGAAGGAGAAGATGATGTAGTGGGTGGTAACATGTCGCCCAAAGTATGGGCTTATCTTTCCTTGTGAGAATAGGAGTCTCATGATCCTTGATGATTTTTGTCATTCCCTGGATTTTTCTTTTGATGGGTGACAAAAGTCATTTCACCCTATAGGTGAAGTCATCTGGAAAAGGAGATTCCCAATGTTTCTTGGATCATGAAAACAGGCCAGTTGTCAAAGCATACAAGCCAATAGAATGGCAAACGGCCTTTATAAATGATTCACATTTAATTGTATATATTATGCCTAATACGCAACGGATTTCTCAGACCCAATCTACAAATAAAGGAAAGATTAAGCGAATCCTGCTTCCTACAGATTTCTCAGAGTCTTCTCACAATGCGTATCTGTATGGCTTGCGTTTGGCGGAGGATATGGGAGCTAACATTACTCTTTTTCATGCCTATCAGGACACGCCCGCAGAGACAGAATATATGCCACGTACCCTGGTAGAGGCTATTCGCAATGAAAAAATTGATTTCGCCAACGAGCGTTTTGATACCTATCTCGAAGAGGCGCAAAATGATGTGGGTCCCAATGTGGAGGTAGAGGTCATCCTTGAACCAGGACGTGCCGTCAACCAGATTTGTGAAGTCTGCGAGCGCATCGGAGCAGATTTGATCTTGATGGGAACTCGAGGTGCTGCCAGCCCATTTGAGCAGATCTTGGGAAGTATCACCAATCAAGTGATCCAGCGTGCCGACGTACCCGTATTGGCGATCCCTGCAGAAGCCGTATACGAACCCCTAAGAGTGATGATGTATGCGATGGGAATAGAAGAGGCAGACTTCAAGGTACTTGCTCGCCTGAAAGAGATTGCAGATCTCCTCGGATCCAAAGTTATCTGTACACACGTCAAAAAAGATACTGATACATGGGCCAGACTCGATCTTCAAATGCTCAACGAAATCTATCAGATGGAGAAAGAAGGGGAGATTGAGTTTTATGTTACCCAATTTCACAATGTCATGCACGGTCTCCACAAATTTGTGACAGAACATCAGGTAGATTGGCTTGTCATGACGACCCACGAGAGTAGCCAGATTCGCCACCTCTTTGATCCTAGCTTGACGCGCCAGATGGTACTGTATACCGATGTGCCTTTGCTGGCCTTTCACGCCTAACTTCTTCCCTACCTCATCACTTCCTTTTACCCACAAACGACGACAGAATGAAAGCTAAGACATCTCATCAGGGACAAACCCGCCAAGCTCAGCCTGTGAAGAATATTCTGTTTCCCACAGATTTCTCTGAAGAAGCCATGCGCGCTTTTGAGTTTGCTGTGGAAGTGGCGGACCAGCTTGGTGCCAATATCATCATCTATCATGCCTATCACTATGCTGTGACAGGAGAATTTTATGTGGTGCCAGAGTTGATTGAGCGTATACATGCAGAGATGAAAGACCAGGCACTGGTGGAATTTCAGGAATATGAAGCTCAGGCGCGTGCCAGAGTAGGGGCCAAGATGAAGCTGGCCTACAAAGTAGATCAGGATTTTGCGGTGGAAGGGATTCTGCGTGTCATCGAAGAGTCAAAGGCAGATCTGGTCATCATGGGGACCAAAGGTGGAGAAAATATGTGGCAAAGATGGATGGGAAGTCTCACTTCTTTAGTGATCGAGCGTGCCGAAGTACCCGTATTGGCGGTGCCAGCTGAAATTCTACAATTGCCTGTTCGTCATATCTTATATGCAACGAATTTTGAAGAACAAGATCAGCAGATTCCTTCTCTCGTTTCTACATTGGCACAGCAATTCAATGCTGAGTTGACCTGCCTTCATATTCGTACGCTATCCGAGGTGGAGAAATCTCAGGCTTATCAGGAAGCATTTCAAAAGATGAAAGAGAGTGTCGGAGACCAAGTGACTGCTGAGTGTGTTGTGTTGCATGCAAAAGAACCCTGGCAAGGAATAGAAGAATATATGCAGCATCACCGAGTGGACCTTGTCGTCACACTGACACGTCATCATACGCTTCTAGAGCGCTTGTTCCAGCAAAGCTTGACAAGAGAAGCCGCCTTGAAATCCCAATGGCCTGTATTGGCCCTGAAATCTTAATTGAAACTATAAGGCTGTCGATGTACAGCCTTGCTTTTTGATATGTACCCTATACGTCTCATGGTCTCACTGGAAACTGATTTTTATGCTTAAGTTATTGATCCCCATAGACTTTTCTGAATCCTCTACTGCTTCCTTGCGGCTGGGATTTGACTTGGCTCAGAAGATTCGTGCCGAGATTCATGTGATACATTGTTACGCCCCTTCCTTTTTAGAGCCCTATATGCCTTTGGCATTGGAGCACGCACTGAAAAAGGCAAAGGAGAAAGAAGCTATGGAAGTATTGCAATCATGGCTGGAAGAACAAGAACTGCGCGCGCCACAGCATACGCCTGTATCCTACCATCTATTGCGTGGCAAAGCTCGCAGCATGATCCTATCATACGCCCAAAACTGGATGGCTGACCTCATCATCATGGGTACAGGTCAGACCTACCAAATTGGAAGTCTAGGTTCTACTGCGAAGCATATCTTGAGTGATTCCGAGATTCCCTTGATGATGATCCCCTCAGGCTGGGATCTCAGTCAGATAGCGTCTATGCTGTATGCTACCCATACCCTGGAAGAAGACGTCCAAGCCATCAGCCGCGTCATGGATCTAGCAGAAGTTTATCAAGCCAAAGTTGATTGCATCCAGATGAATCCTGTCTCCAATGGGACGTATCAGCTTGAGATTCTCAAACAAGCATTTAAGCAGGAAGTAGAAGATGGAAAGCTAGGTTTTCGCAGAGTGGAGGAAGAAGATATGGTAAATGGCCTACTAGCTGTCTTGGAGAATCAAGAGGTCGATCTTTTGGCTATGTGTAAGCATCAAAAAAGTCTTTGGGACAAATGGTTTGGAGAAGACAATATTGAAAAATTAAGGAAATATACACCAATTCCCATTTGGATTATTCCTCACTTGACACAGGGAAAGGATTTGCATGAGATCAAGTCATGGAACTTTAGACGGCCTTTTGCCATTTGATCTACCATCAACCCATATTTCAAGAGTTCAATGCGTCATGAATGTACCAAGTTTTTTCTTTTCCCATTTTAATGAAGAAAATATCATATTTAATATTTATAATATACAGCATCAACTCGAGAATGGTCATCTTGTTGTATAAAGGTCATCATTCTGTTTTTGAAGACTATGAATCAAACTCCATTGCATCAGGACTCATTTTTTGGACAAATATTCGACCAGACGATCGAAGGTTTATTGGTGGCGGATGCGCAGGGCTCAATTGTGGATGCAAATGAAGCCTGCTTGCACATGTTTGGCTACGCCTCAAAATCAGATTTAAAGGGAAAAAAAATCGATATTTTGATTCCTATAAGACTACATGATCGGCATCAGGGACATTTTGAGACGTATACCCAATCACCTTCACCTCGTCCCATCAAGAAAAGTCCAGAAATCTGGGGTCTCAGGAAAGATGGACATGAATTTCCCCTCGAAATCAGCCTCAGCCCCGTCAACATCCAAGGGGAAAAGTATACATTGGCCTATCTCATTGATGTTTCAGAAAGGTATCTCCTGAATCGAAGTATACAGGAAGGTGAGGCATTGCTTCAAGCAATTATAGAGACGGCAGTAGATGGCATCATCACCATAGATAGAAAAGGCAAGGTGGAATCCATGAATCCTGCTGCTGCTCGACTATTTGGTTATGAACCTGAAGAAGTCATTGGGAACAATGTCACTATGCTCATGCCTGAGCCTTACCATAGTGAGCATGACGGCTACCTAAAAAACTATCATCGCACAGGGATTGGTAAGATCATCGGGATCGGGCGTGAGGTAAAAGGAAGGCGAAAAGATGGGCGCGTTTTTCCTTTTAGCTTGAGTATTAGTAAGGTAGAGTTTCATGATAGACAGATCTATACAGGGATTATCCATGATATTTCGGCGATGAAGGAGGCAGAGGAAAAGTTGAGACAGTATGCCAGAGACCTAGAAAGAAGCAATCGAGAGTTAGAAGATTTTGCCTATGTGTCGAGTCATGATCTTCAGGAGCCGTTGCGTAAAATACAGGCATTTGGGGACTGGTTGAGAGAGCGAGAGCAAGAAAAGTTTAGTGAGAAAGGGCAGGATTATCTTAATCGAATGCTCAATGCAGCTGAGCGTTTGCAGCAATTGATCAATGACCTCTTGACTTACTCACGTGTCTCCACACAGGCGCAACCCTTCCGACCTGTAGACCTCAATGAAGTATTGGCAGGCGTCCTCTCAGATTTGGAACTCATGATCAAGCGTCAAGAGGCTACAATTGTATATGATGATCTTCCCACGATTGAGGCGGAAGCTACTCAAATCAGACAGGTATTGCAGAATCTTTTGTCCAATGCCATGAAGTTTCGACATACCGATCGCCCACCCATGATTACAATTCGTAGGGAGGAAGGCATGATCGATGGAGAGTATCCAGGCGTGATATTGCATATCCAAGACAATGGGATAGGATTTGATCCTAAGTACAGAGAGAAAATATTTTCTATTTTTCAACGCTTGGATGGGAGAAAATATGAGGGATCAGGTATAGGGCTGGCCATTGTAAAGCGCATTGTCAATCGTCATAAAGGCCTCATAACGGTAAGCAGTGAATTGGGAAAGGGATCGACCTTTTCTATGGCCTTACCCTATCAACAAATCTACCCATCCGAACAATCTGAAGTAAAAAAATATGAATAATCCTCAAGTTATATCTATTCTGGTTGCTGAAGACGATGAAGAAGATCGGATGCTTCTCATGGATGCTATGCAAGAGGGGAGGCTGCGCAACAGCATGACCTTTGTGCATGATGGAGAGCAACTATTAGATTATTTGGCAGGTAGGGGAGTCTACGAAGACAGAAAAACCTATCCGATGCCAGGGCTGATTCTGCTCGATCTTAACCTTCCAAGGATAGATGGGAGAGAAGCTTTGAAAGTCATAAAAGAACACATACAATGGCGTCGTATTCCTGTGATCATTTTGACTACTTCTCAGGCAGAACAAGACATCCTGAAAAGTTATGATCTAGGTGTCAATAGTTTCATTACCAAGCCTGTAACCTTCGATGGCTTAGTGGAAGTGACACGTACGTTACAGCGTTATTGGTTTGAGATTGTGGCCTTGCCCAAGCAGGCACGTCAATAAATATGTTTAGCTAGTATGCATACACCTCAATATTTCACCCGAGTAGAAGCGATTGCCATTCTCTTAATTGATGATGACGAGGATGATTATTTGATCACGCGTGATCTGGTGGAGGACATCAATCATCAACATTATACCCTAGACTGGGTGTCAGGATATGAGCAGGCCAAAGAGTGGTTGAGGAGAGATATGCATCAAGTATATCTTGTAGACTACCGATTGGGAAGACAGACAGGATTAGACTTATTAGCTTATGCCCAACAACACGGCGTTGAAACGCCCATCATTCTTTTGACAGGGCAAGGAGACTTTGAAGTAGATCAGCTGGCCATGACCTCGGGTGCCTCAGACTACCTGATCAAAAAAGACTTGACAGCAGATCGATTGGAGCGTGCCATTCGGTACAGCATCCAGCAGGCCTCCAACCTCAAAAAGATTCGCCATCTGAATCAGGATCTGGAAAAACGTGTGGAGGCTCGAACAGAGGCATTGGCTATGGCTGTCAAGGATCTGGAACGGCAGATTGCAGAAAATCACAAGAAAGAACAAGCCCTGAGAAAGAGTCAGGCAGAACTCCGAGTCGCCCTCACCAAGGAGCAGCAGCTCAATGAGATGAAATCTCGATTTGTTTCTATGGCATCCCATGAGTTTCGTACACCTCTGGCTACGATTCTTTCTTCGATCTCCTTGATTGACAAGTATGAGCTGGCTGAGCATGCCGATCGCCGTAAGAAACACATTGAGCGCATCAAGTCCAATGTACATGCCTTGACGACAATCTTGAATGACTTCCTGTCTATCTCAAAATTGGAAGAAGGTAAAGTTTCTAGCCACGAGGGGCTTGTCAATCTCAAGGATAATCTGCAAGAAGTATTGGAAGAAATGCAGACCCAGACCAAGAAAGGCCAGCAGATCAAGCTGCAATATCAAACAGATCAGGACATTGTCTTTCTAGATGGCCAAATCATGCGAAACATTCTCAATAACCTGCTTTCCAATGCCATCAAGTATTCACCTGAAAACTCAGAGGTACTCGTTTCTGCCATTTTAGCGGAAGGAATACTTACTTTGAATGTAGAAGATCAGGGAATCGGCATTCCCGAAGACGAGCAAACGCATTTGTTTGAGAGATTTTTTCGCGCACGCAATGTCGTCAACATCCAAGGCACAGGCTTGGGTTTGAGCATTGTCAAACGATACGTAGAATTACTACACGGAACCATAGATTTTCGTAGCATACCCAACGAGGGGACTACTTTCATCATTACTTTACCCATAAAGACTCCCTAGCATGAAAAAGATATTGTTGATCGAAGACAACCAGGAGATGCGGGAAAATACGGCTGAAATTCTGGAACTCGCGGGTTTTGATGTCAAAACCGCAGAGGATGGAAAAAAAGGAGTCGCAATTGCGAATAGAGAGGAAATGGACCTCGTCATTTGTGATGTCATGATGCCTGAGTTAGACGGATATGGTGTCCTGCACATGATGAGCCGCAATCCCAAAACAGCCAAAATTCCTTTTATCTTCCTGACTGCCAAGGCTGAAAAGACTGATTTTCGCAAGGGGATGAACCTCGGCGCGGATGATTATATAACCAAGCCGTTTGATGATCTTGAACTGCTCGATGCAATCGAAGTGCGACTACGCAAAACTGAACACCTCCAGCAGGAGTTTTCACGAGATGCAGAAGGCATCACCAATTTTATCAGTGAAGTCAAAGGGCAAACAGCCCTGAACGAACTCTCTCACAATCGCGAAAGCCGATATTATCGAGAGAAAGACTTGATCTATCAAGAAAATAGTTTTCCTCAGGCACTATTTTTCATTCAAAAAGGAAAGGTAAAGACCTTCAAAACCAATGAAGATGCCAAGGAATACATTACAGGACTTCATAAGAAGGGAGACTTCCTGGGGTACCATGCACTCTTGGCCAATACCTCTTTTCCAGAGTCTGCTAAAGCACTGGAGGATACAGAGATTTTGGTCATCCCTAAAGAAGACTTCTTCACGCTGGTATATAGCAATCGAGACGTCTCACATCGCTTCATCCGACTGCTCGCCAATGATCTAGAAGAAAAGGAGGAGCAACTCCTTCACCTTGCCTACGATACTGTGCGCAAGCGCGTAGCCGATGCCCTGTTGTTGCTTCAGAAGCGCTATCAAGATCCTGAGGAAGCCCAGTTTGCCATGCCCATCTCTCGTGAAAATCTGGCGAGCTTGGTTGGGACAGCCAAAGAGTCTGTCATTCGGGTACTCTCCGAGTTCAAGGGCGACGGTCTGATCACAACACAGCAAAGTGAGATCAAAATCCTGAATACAGAGGGACTAGAACGCATCCGATATTGAGGGAGCTGTGGAAGAATCCTTTTTGTAAGAGAAAGGGTAGATAAGAATATGCGTGCTTCTTTACAGGAGGCACGCATAATTCTTTTCGTAACTAAAGCATCAATTATCTTATCCAAAAGAACTTTCTATGTAGGTATGCATTCGGAGTTTGGATCTGAAGAATATATAGACCATTAGCGAGATGGGAAAGGGGAATTTCCTGACGATGCAAGTGCCCCTTTATGTGCGCGTGGACCTTGCCATCTAGACCTATAAGCTGAATACTTCCCTGCGTAGCAGTAGGGGCGGACTGCTCGACGATGAGCTGTTCATGTGTACCGTCTACCTCGATATTCCATCTGCCATTGGGTTGAGAATCGAGAGAAGTTTCTACCTCTTGTGAGACAGGAATCGCCGTTTCTAGCATCTGGACAGGAACTTCCTCTCCATTTTGGCGCATCATGAATGCAGACTGAACGCGCAGTTTTAATGTATCTGTCAGTAGATCCTTTCCTGAAATATCATCTATCATGATGATACGGAGGCGGGCAATTTTTCCATATCCACTTTGGTTGATTTGGTTGATGCGGCTAAGTCCCATCGAAACTTTGCCTTCTGAGTAGAAGTCCTTGTCTATCGTGATTAGGTCGGTATTCTTTTGCCCCAGCCAACTACCCGTATAACTAAACCAAATCTTGCCAGAATCTACCAACGAGGGATCATAACTGATATCAAATCCCAATCCGTAGACCTCAGTGGCGGGAAGGCTGTCTGTACCCAACATCACATCTAGTATGAGGGTATCCCCTGCTTGCACAGGTGCGTTTTGAGGTTGAAGATAGATCGGAACGCCTGATTGGGATAGGTTGCCTGAAGGTCGGTTGTGCATCAAGCCAAAGTTAAGGTTAACCCCCAGCGTATCATCGAAATCTACCAAACCAGAACCGTCTGTGTCCGAGAAGGCGTAGTCTGTACCATTGGGAAGCTGGCTGAACCAAAGGGGCGTGTACTGTCCCAGCCAGCTGAGGCTCGGATTGGGGCGAGGCGTGCCTGTGCTGCCAAAAGCTTGTCCCAAGGCAAGGATATCGAAATTATTGGCGATGCCATCATCGTTTGCATCTCCAGGCCATATCGAATCGGCATACGTGATCGTCGCCAATTGATTGCCAGATGAGTGCCACAGTTGTCCACCGGGAGAGAAGACAATTTTTTGTATGCTATCCCACATTTGAGAAGTACCAAAAGTCGCATTCTCCAGCTCCGTCCAATTGGTATCATCAAAGTAAAAGAGGGATTGATAAGGCTGAGTGATCCATTTACGACCAAATTCATCCAGGATGACATCCGTGACGCCCATAAAACTGATGGGGGAGTTGGTACTATTATAGTAGGTAGGGGCAATACCGTCATAAGCGACTAGGCCATCGTATGTACCGATCCATAGCACATCGTTCTGGTCTATCTGAATGTCAAAAGGATCATAGTTTGTAGGGTAAAAATAGTTGGGTACTAACCCTGTAAGAGAGAGCTGAAAGGCGGTCCCATCGTAGGAATAAAGATTGCCTTGATAATCAACACACCAAATCTTGCCTTGGTTGTCCCCTTCTACCACCCCTATCTCGTCAGAGCTGAGGGCGGAGTTGGCGGTATTAAATACTGTCCATGCAGTCCCATCAAATCGCCAAAGCCCATCTTCCAAGGAAGCAATCCAAAGCACATCATTGTCATCCATATACCCATCTATCATGACGATATCGCTAGGGAGAGGGGTATTGGTGTGATCATAAATCGTATAGCTTATCCCATCGAAATAGACAACCGCATGGGTGGGAGATCCTGCAAGAATCCATGAACCTCCATTGCTGTCCCAGACCACATCATGGACCATCTCTGTCGCTAGATCCAGATATACCCATTGATTTGCGTCTCTATACACGGTTTTGGGGCTGCCTGCATAGAGTCCAAAAATGGGAATGAGCCACGGGCGACCTTGAGGATCAATTCTGAGGTCCCTTGTATCGCTAGGTCTGGCTTGTAATGTAGGTTCCGTATGGGCCCAGTTTGTCCCATCAAATATCGAGAGGGTTGAACTCAATTGGGCAGTTGTGTAGAATGAATGGTAGTCTATATAGACCTCCCCATTGACGGTATCAGATGCCAGATGTTCGATTTCGTCCAAGAGAAGGCCACTATTGGCCGAATTGTATAAAGTCCATGTGGTCCCATCGTAGTAATAAAGGCCATCAGAAGAGGCAACCCATAGTTTTTGTCCACCAGCACTTTGTATATCGTAAAAGTAATTGGCTGTAAGTGCAGAAACGCTACCCCACACCCCATTTTCAAATGTAATGAGTCCATCAAGGTTGGTGGTGATGTAGACTTTACTGCCTGGCGTGACACACATATTGGTAGGATAGCGGCTGGTAGGAGCCGTAAAGTAGGACCAACTCTGACCGTCATAGTGGTACAGTCTCAGATTGCTCGCCAATACATTTGCTACAGCCCAGATGTGCCCATTGTGGTCGGCATATATATCGCGAATTTGGCCTGGAGTTGAAAGATTGAGTATGTTTTCTACATCAAATTCTGTCCATGTAGCCCCATCATAAGAGACAATCTTACCTCCATAGTCTCCGATCCACAGGATATCATTGTCATCTACACAAAGTGTATTGGGCCAGAGATCGGGTAATCCCACGCTAGGCAAGTTGAAAATAGTCCATGATTGAGTATTTGCCTCATATTTGCCCAGCGCAAAATCATACAATCCATCTCTCCCTTCGACCCATATATCACCATTGGAGGTGGCTACTGCAGGTGAGCCATCTGCCCCTCTGAGCTGGAAATCACTGTTGAGCATGTTCCAGTATTGATCCTGGATCGGATTGCGATAGGTGATGCCCTGTGCATACTGAATCCATAATCCACTGATTGGGTGAAAGGAGAGGTTTCTGATAGGAAGATCAGGCAGGCCCAAGGTCGTCATGTTAAAACAGCCATCAGGCCCACAATAGTCGAGTGTGCTGTTATCAAGATCGTCACAATCTGCACTTGCGCTACAGTTTGAAGGGGTGAAAATCCCTTCTTCTCCTGGACGAAAAATCTGAACCTGTGCCCACATGTCCGTGGAGGCAAAGCACAGGAGAAGAAAAATAAGACTTAATAAAAGATGGTGGTATGCTTTCATATCATGAGATTTTATCAACATACCCAAGGTCAAAGAAATCGTGAAAAGTCTCAAACACAAATTTGCTGTTATCTGAATATTGTTATTAAGAATTATGATTTTTAAATGAATTAAAGGTATATTTTATATAAATAAGATGGGCTTTATCTGAATAAAATTTATCTATTAGAAAGTTGAAACACTCGATACTTCGTAGCTTGATTCAATCCCTAGATTCATCTGAACGCAAGCGTTTCAGGACCTATCTGGATTCCCCTTACTTCAATCGAAACACCCGCTTGATCAAACTCTGGGCGGCTTTTCTTTCAGGTGAAGGGGTGCCCACAGAAGGCGAGATGGATTTGCCTCGATTATTCTCCCTGATGTATGGTCCAAAGCAAGCATATGAGCCACAAAAGGTCTATGATCACTGCTCCTTTTTATTGAGACATATAGAAGATTTCCTTGCCATGCAAGTATGGGAAGCCGATCTCCCCCGACAAAGGATAGACGGTCTGCATGCGATGATCGCCAAAAAGCACGAAGGAGGTTTTCATCGTATGCTGCGTAAGCTACATCAAACCACAGAGAAGAGACGTAGGAAGGACATCGACCAGCTCTCCATTGACTATGAGAAGGCCCAAGCTCAAGATATTTTCTTCTTGAGCAGAATGAAAAGAGATCCTGACCAAAGTCTTCAACAGGCAGTTCATGCATTAGACGCTTTTTATTTCGCCAGCAAACTCCGACATGCTTGTGCCATCCTCAATCGGCAGAATATCGTCCAATCAACCTTTTCTTTGCCGTTTATGCCTGAAATATTGGAGATCCTGGATAAATCACCAGACTTGATTTCCCTTCCTGCTGTCGCGCTCTATCGGTGCATCTACTTTACGTTGGTCGAGCCAGAGGATGAGATCCACTTTCAAACGTTGCAGGATCTTTTAGAGGTTCATGCGGATGATTTTGACAAGGAGGAGCGGACAGAATTGTATGGGTACGCACAAAACTACTGTACCAAGAAAATCAACCAGGGCCACGCGCATTATTTGCGGGCCTACTTTTCGCTGGATCAAGAAATGCTCAAAGGAGGACTGCTGCTTTCTCAAGGGGTGATGGACCATCGAAAGTATAAAAATATGGTGACTGTGGCGCTCAGACTTCAGGAGTTTGTGTGGGTGGAGGAGTTTATGGAAGGATTCCATGCGCACTTAGACATTCCATATCGGGAGGTGGGCTACTTGTACAACCGAGCGGCGTATCTGCATGCGATAGGCGACTTCTCGGGAGCCAAACGATTGCTCTGGCGAGTGGAAGCCAAAGACGTATATTACCAGTTGGGGACGCGCGCCTTACTGCTGAAAATTTACTTTGAAGAACATGATCCCGAAGGACTAGAGGCACAGATCCGCGTCTTCAAAAGCTTTTTGGGACGAAATAAGAAAATGAGTCCTTATCAGGTTCGCTCCAACAGGGCCTTGATCAGATACACACAAAGACTGCACAAGCTGAGAGAGAAACGACCTGCCCTAAGTGCCAAAATATTTCGGGAAGAGTTGGAAGAAATTGACCAGGACATTACCCAAAATCCCCAGACTGCGAATATCAATTGGTTGAAAACGCAGGTTGAAAGGATGAAACAAGTGTAAGTCTGCTGTACAAATAAAATAATCCATTAGGAAAGTCTCTTCCCTACTTCTCTCAAATAACCCCATTTGTAAAAACTGAAAAGTCGCATGGAGGGAGTGCCTTGAATCAATCGCTTGCGCAACGTCTTTTTCCCTAGCTGATAAGCTCCCCACGCCAATACATCCAGTCCCGACTTTCGAAGACGCTGGTCGAAGCGCAGCAGATTTACCCTGTCGATGAATCTTTGTGGATCTTCCAGCAAGGCCACAATCCGATGGAGATTGGCGATCCCTGCCTCTGTTTTTTGGAGGAATACGTCACTGGTTTCAATGTCTCCATTGAGGATCGGATTGTCGATATGAGTAATGGGAACCTGCGCCTTCTCCAATTCTACTCCAAATAAAGTATCCTCATGACCGTAAGTGGTCAGTTGTTTCTCAAAAGGAATCTGGGTCAAGACCTCCTTGGGTACCACAAAATTGTTGGTCATGAAAGAGGCATAAGGTTGCTGAGATCGAATCGCAGCAGGTTGGCTCTCAAGAGAGACACCGTAGGTCCACCGCAGCCATTGATCAGGACTTGGAGGCTTTTCTCCATATACTCTTCCCCCACAGATCACCCCTTTGAACCCTGACTGGATAGTGTCAAGATACCTGGAAAGATAGCCAGAAGCGTGGATGAGCGCATCACAATCAAGAAATAACAGCCAGTCGTATTGGGCAAATTTCAGAAAGTGATTCCGGATTTGTGCGCGTCCGATATTTTGGGATAGGGAAATGTAGGTTCCTACAGCTTCGCAAATGGGCTGATTTTTTTCTTGGAAATATACTTCTGAGGCATCGTCGATGAAGAGGATTTCGGCTTCAGGAGGAAGCTGTTGGTGAAGGGCCCGTGCCAGTCCTTCTACTTCAAAATTGTATATCGGAATACAGATTGAGAGCATATCAGTGCCTATCAAGCTCCAAAACTAAGGAGGAATTGGGGGATAGACAAAAGGGAAAAGTCTCCGCATGGCCTTTTCTCCATACGGAGACTTAGATTATCCTAACAGGATTTTGGCCGTGTCTGGTTTGACCTTTATTTGTACGCTACGCCAGATCAACTCATATGAAACCTGATCGGCGGCTAATTTAGCTTCTGTAGCGGGATCTGCATCGAAGATGGTGGTTGCAAAAGAAGGTTGCCCCTTGGTTCGAAGTCTTACTCTGCTTCCATCTGAGTTGACCTTAAATCGGTAAAATTGCCACTTGGCTGCTGTCGCCTCCCCGATTTCGTCATACTCTAGCTTCTCCAACTCTGTATTGGTGATACATCGGGTTCCTTGAGAAGCTTTATTAGAGTTTGGGGGTACTTCTGAAGCGCGATCGACGAATTCATAGCAGATTTTCTTCACTAACTTTTTGCCTTTGGTGGATTCTACAAAATCATAGGTAAAGTTAAATTTTCCTCCATCTTTTTTGACAATGGCGTCCATGATGTCCTTGACCGTAACCTGATTGAGTGGTTGGGCAAAATCCAACGTCAGATCCTTGTAATAACAATAAACGCCTACGACTCTAAAAGTCAGTCTGAGTGAGCTCATAATTAAAAAAGTTAATGGTTGAGAATCATTGTATAGATCGAGCATAGGATGGCTGCCTCCCGTAGGAGTACATGATCTCATGCTTGGAAAAATGAATGAATAGATATCATGTGGAAGAATCAGAGATTCCTCAGATATAAATTAAAACAGTGAAAGGATGGATGGGGAATTACAGATCAATCTCTGTAATCCAGCCTTTGCGTAGCGCTTCACGGACCATGCCGGCTGTATTGCGGACACCCATTTTGTCTCGGATATTTTTGCGATGGGTATCTACCGTTTCTTTGGAGATGAATAGTTTTTGGGCGATCTCCTGCGTCGTATATTCTTTGATGACAAGTTTCAGTATTTCGTATTCTCTCGGAGAGAGGTTCATCGTTTTCTGGGAATTTCGTTTGTCCCGCATGGCAGCCGTGATTGTTTTCATGACTTCAATCCCATAGTAAGTTCCGCCTTTATGTACCGTATGGATGGCTTCACGTATTTCTTTACTTCTCGAATCCTTGAGTACGTATCCACCTACATTGAGATCCAGAAATTTCATGATCATGGCAGCATCGTCATAGACGGTAAGCATGATGACCTCCACATGTGGATATCTTTCCAGAATCAAAGGAGCGGCTTCCAGCCCATTCATGACAGGCATATTGACGTCCAGCATCGCCACATCCACTTCTCGGCGAGCCAAAAAATCCAGGGCTTCTTGCCCATTGCCAGCCGTACCGACAACTTCCAGGTTCTCATCAGCCTGAATCGCTGTGGTCAAGCCATCAACATAAATAGGCTGATCTTCGATGATGAGGATGCGTATATTCATAGTGTGTTAGGTTAGCCAGTCCTCTGTTGCTTCGTGAATTGGGATGTCCAATACGATACGTGTTCCCTTACCTTTTTGGCTGTCGATATGGTAGGTCCCTCCTAGCTCTTGCAGGCGGGCGGCCATAGAACGCAGGCCGATGCCCTTGAAGGGCTGTCCTTGAGGTATCTGAAATCCTACTCCATTATCTGCAATGATCACATTGAGTTCTTGTTTTCTTCTCGTGAGCTGGATCGTGGCAGTATCAGCCTTGGCATGTCGGATGATATTGCTGAGCAACTCTTGCGTGACACGGTAAACGGCATGTGCGATCGAATCGGGAATCTTGGCTTCGTCCATTTGGTAGAATTCTACTTGCACGTTGAGCTTCTGGGAGGAGGAGAGGTCGCGCGCCAGTTCCTTTAAGGCTTCTACCAGTCCAAAATGTTCCAAGGTCCCTGAAAACAACTCATGCGAATAATTCCGAACTGCTTGTGTTGCCTTATCGAGTATATCGCTTGCAGTGTCGAGCTGGTCTATCTGTGTATCCAGCTTGTCTTCGAGATTGTTGAAATGGAGCTTAACCGTAGCCAGGAGCATCCCCACATGATCGTGTAGCTCCTTCCCGATGCGTTTGTATGCGTCTTCCTGTCCGCGGAGCATAGAGCCAAGGGCGACTTGCTCGCGTTCTTCGAGAAGACCTTCGACCTCCGCTTGGTGGCGTTGCTGGCGACGGAGAGAGAAGAGGTAGACAGATAGGGTGACAATGATTAGCGCGACAAGACCGAGCAGTAACCAGTTAAGATTCGTTTGGAGGGTAAGTTTCTCTTGTTGGAGAGAAATATTCTCCCGGGCAGTCTGAGATTGCTTAAATTGATAATCTAGATTGGCATAAATTCTATTTTTTTCTTTTGATATCAAGCTGTCTTTTATCTCTAAGTGTTTTTGGAGCATCTTCACCCCTTGTCTGTCGTCTTCGAGATCTTGATACACCTGGGAAAGGTTATAGTAGATCGTAGATAAAAGCTGAGAGTAGCCTTTCTGGGAATTCTCGATATATGGCAAGGCGTTATGTAACAGTTCAAATGCCTTTAAGTAGTTCGCTCTAGCAGAGTCAAAATCTTTATTTGCATAGTATTCTTTGCCTACATATTGATAGAAGGAAGCGAGGTTGTTCAAGGATGTCGCAATGGTAGAGGGGGCACCATATTGCTTGGCTCTTTTGATCCCTCTATTTCCGATGTGGATGGCTTCTTCTAAGTTTCCATTCATGGCTTCAAGATTCAGGAGATAGCTCTCTGCAGTGACCTCATCTTTGACATCCTGTACACTTTGAAACAGCTTCCGCGCTTGTTGTGAGAAATACTTTGCGCTATCGAGCTGTTGTTCATAGATGGAGCAGAGTGCCAATCCTAGATATGCCCCGCCCGAACCCACATAATCCTGTACTTCACTCCCCTCTTGCAAGGCAGTTCTATATTGTAGTTTGGCTTTGGTGATCTGACCTTCAAGCTCATAGCTATGGCCCAAGCTGATGTATAACCTGCCTCTCAATGTATCAGGGTCTTTGGATTGAAGTGCTTCTAACGCTTGGATGGTATAACGCAATGCTAAGTCGTTATTGCCTGTTTCCCTATGATATTTTCCCAACTCCTGATAAGCACTAGCGATCATATGGGCATCGTCTTCTGCTTTTCCGATCTCTAGTCCTTTTTCTAGCCAGTAAAGCTTGGATTCCCCTTCTTTCGCAGACTCCTCGAACCAGTTATAATTCCGTATGGGTAAGCCTAAGTCTTGGCAAAAAAGCGTAAAGTTGCCTCCTCCGAAGATGAGGAGGCAAATAGAGAAGCTAAGATATGGGCCGAATGATTTCATGATAGATGGTTTTGATGAATCTATTCTCCTCCGCCTCCGCCTATTCTTTCAAAATAGAGCCTACATTTTTTTCCATCCTGTGGTGTAAATATGGGATTTCCATCTTTATCGACGTACTTCACTTCCACATAAAATGATTGTTCACTGGGTGCTGGAAGGCTCTTTTCGTAGCACTTAGCTTCATCTTTGTCAGTGGGTTCATCCAGGCGTTTCACGGTTAGTGTATAGGCATCTATGCTAACTTTCAACGATGTAATTTCTACCTTTTTTTGACCTGAAGTCCTGATGGCAACGAAAAATATAATGTCAGCATCGTTATCCTCAGCAGTAGCAAATGGAACATCTACTGGAAAATCAATGAGATCAAATGGGTTCATGGATTTGGGTTTTATGATGTGTCAATCAAAGCTTTAGTGTGTGAATCAATCATCATCCAAGATGGGAAAGTCGCGAAGAAGTGAAAACTTGTAAAACTACTTTACCTTCATTGAGCAGTATTTGGCCTTACTGGATGATAGTATTGTTCGGGAATAGAATATAAACAAATTAACAAAAATTACTGCAAATTAAAATTTCTCGATGATGGTTTTATTGAATCGTTATCCTCTTAAGCATAGTGCTTCCATCTTGCCAAATTTTGGCAAACACGATCCCTCTATAGTTCGTCTCAACCCAGATTTGGTTGGATTGGAGTGAAATTTTGGCACTCACTTCTCTGCCAAGTGCATCGAATAATGCGACTTCTGGAACCAATGAACCTGCATAGTCAATGAAAAACTGTCCTTCATTAGGGTTGGGATACAGTTTGATTGCAGCATCGGGTGCAGACGGAGCGGAAGTCGGATCAGCATTGAACAGATCAGAGATTTCCTGCTCACTTAGCAAGCGACTGTAGATACGGACGTCATCAATCTTCCCAGAGAAAAATCTCCCATCTCTGAAAGTAGGTTCCCCTCCAATGGTGAATAGCTGAGATAGCGGGGTTCCAAATTTATTGCTGTAAGAAATATCGATCACGCCATCAATGTAGATTTTGTATTGACCTGTGACCTTCTCGTAGGTAGAAGCTAAAAAGATCCATCCACTCGTATCTATTGTGCCGTTGGAGCGATAATAAGGGTCTCCATTGTCATTGTTGACGCCGAAGGCATATACCGACACTTTCTGGTCATTTCTCCCTACAGCGAGATAGGGCGTACGGAATACTTGCGCGAAATCATCATTCAGATTATCGAACTCGTTGATTTTGATCCAAGCACAGACACTGAAGTTTTCTAGTGTATCTTGGTATTCATCCAACTGTATATAATCATCGATTCCATCAAAAAGAAAAGCTGAATTGGATTTACCAAAGCGGTCAGAGGTGAGTGCCGCTCCATTGACGATGCCATCATGTCCGTTGCCAGATTCGTCCAGCGCGTTGGTGTTGAATGGATAGTAGGCGATGAGTCCTGCGTCGAGGGTAGTTTGAGCGGGTAAGCTTGAAAAGAAGCTGAGCAGAAGCCCTGATAAGATCAGTTGGAAAAACGTATAGGTAGATTTCATAGGATAAGAGTTTTGAGATGATGTTTACAAGTACAATATCATCTGAAACTCCCTCTGGTATCATCCTGCAAATCCTGGAATTTAGACCTAACGTTTTTGGGGAGGAGAATGGAGATTAATTGTAAGTAAATGAAGTGGTATGGTGACTAACAGCTATTTATATTTTGAGTATCAAAGGGTATCCAATATTTTGTACTAAGTCTGTTCTCCTACTCCTGCTTCACATCATAAAAATAATAGCGCTCAAATAAGCCTTTTTCATCCTCTACTTCGACCATGTAGGGAAGGTGAGATTGGACATCTATGTAGAGTAAGACAGATTGGGCATAAGAGGTGGGGATGATCAGTTCTCGTCCGCCTACTGTCTGAGAAAAAGTCGTGACGGCTGAGTTGAGTTCCAGAATTTTGAACTCGTTAATCTTGAATTTGGCTGCAATGTCCATCACTGTTTCTCCAGCAGAAGCGGTATAGCGGCGTGTCCCATATTGCTTGTCATTTACCTCAATCACCTGACACTGGTGTCCGTCATAGGAGACGATTCCTTTGTCACTAAAAATCTCTTGATAGCGCTGCTCCTTACGAGCCACCGCCTCTGCTGTCTGGCAGATATCCACGATAGGTTGAAAGCCCGAGGCCGTGAGTGGATGGTGCGCGTTTTTCATCAGGGTGCCTCCCAATACAGCAAAATCCGTAGGAAGGGAACCAATCCCTAGGTTGACATAGACCTTGGCATGTGTCGCGCGGTAGGCAGGGTCATATACGACGCGCGTCCCCTTGTTAGGTTTGATCATCTCTAACTCTATATGAAGGGGTTGTCGCTGCATATGCACATTCATTTCTCTGACATATAGGCTATTATCTTCTATGCGTTCGAGTGATTTGAAGGAAAAGGATACCTGACCCAATGCATCTACAGCTGCATACATGTGTTTTAGCGCCGTCTGTTGAGCAAAGGAAAAGGAAAGGAGGATAGAAAATAAGAAAGCGAGTGTAAGAAATTTTTTGACACGCATAACAAACCCATTGAGTGAGATTAACGTCATTATATATGATAGACCAAACGTATTTCTATCCCTTTTCGTTACTTCCCCTCCCTAATTCCCAGCTACTCAGATGCGTCTGGTTGAATAAACTTGTGAAAGATTCACAAAAGTATTTTCTTTCATCCTGTAACTGTAGGGTATTTCATGGAATCATCTTCGAAGATTGTATTCACAGATATTGAGGTGGTCGCTGCTATTCAGAAAGGTGGAGTAGACAAGGAGCGTGCGGCGCAATTTTTGTATTCGCAGTTGGAGGGGTACATCCTCAAGGGTAAACAAAAGTATAGCCTGAATGATTTTCAGGCAAAAGAAGCCTTTCACCTAGCCCTTCAGAAACTCGTCCAAGCAATAGAGTGGCGTCAGTTTGAAGGTAGAAGTAAAATATCGACCTATTTCCACCCTATTTTTTTTCATCGTTGTGTAGATATTCTTCGCAGAGACACGTCTCATCAAGAGATGGAGATGGAGGACTATATGTGGGACCTTCCTGACAAAGCAATGGATATCATGCGGGAAATAGAGGCCGAGGAGGACAGTCAGAACTTGCACCGATTCATGGAACGATTGGGAGAAAAATGTCAGCAACTCCTCATCGAAACAGAATGGAAGGGAAAAAGCCTCAAAGAGGTTGCAAGGGAGATGAATTATGCCTCTGCTAGTGTAGCGGGGAGTACCAAAAACAGGTGTATGGAAAAGCTTCGTAAACTCATGAAGCCGAAATGAACCCCATACTAATAGATATTC
Source organism: Bacteroidota bacterium (assembly GCA_039820545.1). Classification (GTDB taxonomy): domain Bacteria; phylum Bacteroidota; class Bacteroidia; order J057; family J057; genus JALEFZ01. The sequence continues at coordinate 133,611 of JBCBPW010000004.1, forward strand.
CATTTATCCAGAACAAATAATTTGCCGATGGCATGTCAATAGCGGATTACATAGGACAGATAGACGATTATCTCCATCAGAAGCTCAAGCCTGAGGAAAAAGAAGCCTTTGAGGCGGCGATGGAGATGCATCCCGAACTGAAACAGGAAGTACGACTTCAGATTCAGGCTTTGATGGCGATCCGCCAGAAGGCGCTGCGTATAGAGCAGGAAACACCTGTAGAAGCCTCTATTCCCGAGCCTATATCCTCCGCTCAAGTGAGACGGATCATGCCCTGGTTGGTCGCCGCTTCGACATTGGTATTGCTACTTTCGGTCTTACTTATCCTTTTCAATAGCGGACCCAGTACAGAAGATGTATTGGCGGAGTATTACTTCCTGCCAGAACCGCAGATCGCGATGAGGGGAGGGGATACACCCGCAGAACCCAGCTTTGCCGAGACATATCTGTATGCGAGCTATGTGGGCAAAGACTTTGAGGCAGTCATCAAAGGGGCAGATCAGGTTTTTGCAGATAGCCTCTCTACAGAAAAACGCTCTTGGCTACAATTGCTTGTGGGAATTGCACATATAGAAGTGGGAAACATAGACGCTGCCAAGGTCTCGTTGGATCAAGTAGATGCCCATCCCGACCAGCAGTCGTGGTATCAAGCGATGCGCATGCTGCATGCCGACCAAGTGGCAGAAGCCCAAAATCAGTTGCGTATCATAGCAAACGATTCCCTACATATTTACCAGCCGCAGGCAAAGAACTTGCTGGAGGCCTGGGATTGAAAACAGTAGCCTGCAGGTTGCCAATCTTTCAGAGCTTGGAACTGATTCATTGTCCTGAAGAGACCGTGCAGTATAGCATGTGGAGTTGAGCCCCATGCTCAAAATTATAGCTAAAAAAATAGAGCCACCTCCCGAAAGAGATGACTCAAAAAAATGCGCTAAGTCTTAGCCAGTCAGCATCAGTAGCTATACTTACCGATATGGATCGGGTCCATCTTTAAGGGGTGCTCAAATAGCGTATAGAGCTGACGATTCTCTTTGTCGATCTTCAAAATCTTGAAGTAGCGATTTTCTCCGCCGTACAGCTTGGTGATTTTTACCTCTAACGTCTCTTTATTGACATGGATCAGGCGACCTACACTCGCTGTCAAAACGGGGGCACTTTCTCCTTCTCCAAATCGCATGCGGATCTCACTTTCCTCCAGATAGATATCCTCTTTTTCATTGCGGGCGAGGATATATTCACTGACTTCTACCTGTGGTCCTTCAGCCTTCTCTTTAGAAAGGAAAATTCCATCTACGATACTTCCATCACTTCCGATCTTGAGAAACATCTTTCCATAATCTTTGACTGCCACACCTGCTACCACGGCATGAGACTTTACACGCGTAGACAATAGCATACTGCCGTCGGGAAGCAGATCTTTTTGGTAGACAAACAAGCGAAAATCTCCAATGAGGGCACGGGGAAACTTCATTTTCTTCATCAAAGGATGGTCTGACTCAATGATCTCTCCTTTTTTAAGTCCATTTTCTCCAAAAACATAATAAGCGATACCCGAAGGATTGCTCCCAGATGCCATGAAAAAGATGTCTCCATTAGGGAGGTTTTCTGTGAGGGCGTACTTAAAGTAGTTCTCCTTACGTTCGAAAAAGTAGTTGCGTTCGAGTTCTCCTTTGGCATCCAATACCAGAATGCGTTGGTTGCGTTTGTTGGGATTGGGATTTGACTTTCGTTTGACCTCCCGCTGGAAGAAGATGACTTTTTCGACAGGACGCGGATTTTGGTTGAGTGGCGCATAGATCAGTTCTGTTCCGCTAGCTACGAGTGTTTTTTCACTTTCTAGCTCATGGGTTTTCACCTTTCCATCCTGGCTAATGACATAGATCAAGTGGCGACGGAATTGAATATCTGTCTTATCCTTTTTGACATTGATCCCAAATAGTCCATAGCTATAACCAGAGATATTGTCTACTGCCGTCTGTTGCCCATAGGAACCAAAGAAAAAAGATTCACTATCATTGAGGCCTAAATCTTGGTTGCTGAGGGGATATTCTTTTTCGTCCTTTTTGATGAATCCGTATTGGCTGGGTTCCATATATTTGATCTTTAGTCCCTTGACTCCTTTGAGTGTAAGTCCTACTTTGGGTTGAATATGAGGGACTTCGTAATCATTACCTGCAGAACGTGTTAGGGACGCCTCAGATACAGTTGGAAAGAAATTCTCACTTTTGCTCTCTAATTTCTCCTCAGGTACAATAGATTCAGAAGAAGCGAGCACATCCATTTGTCCCTTTTTGATAGGCGCTTTCAGATAGGTGACTTTTCCCTGAAGAAGGGTTTTGTAGAAAAAGAAATCTTGGACTTCGACTTGTAGGTTGTTGTCGAATTTTACAAAAGCTTTGGCGGGGATCGTCTTTTCGTCTTTTCCTCCTGTCTTTACTTTGCCGAGGTTTTGCTGGATAGCTCCTTTGCGCTGTAGGTTGAGTTCGAGGTATATATTTCCTTCGTGAAAAAGCGCTCCTTCTACTTCCATCGAAGAAAAAGGAATGTCATTAAAGGTAGGACTGATGGTGGCTGTTTGGACTTCCTGACTCCACGCACTCAAGCTGAGACTGAGTAGGAAAATAATAGTGGTGATGGTTTTTTTCATATTTGTATCTTTTAGCTCCAAGAAAATTAACTTTGATTCCCCCTATGAGACGACTACGCTATAGAATCATCAACATGCATATTTCAGTTTTTACTTTTTTTCTAATTTTTCTTGCTACGCTTACCCTTTTTCCTAGCCATATTCATGCTCAGGCAGATACTACGCAGGCACATCAATACTGGGTGAAGGCACAAACACTGAGAGATTCTGCTCAATTTGACAGTGCCTATACGTATTTCAAGCTAGCTGCTGATGCCTTTTGGTCGGCTGCTGCTGTAGAGGGAGACACTGTGATGGTATGGCGGGGGTATCTTAGCAAAGCCAAAGCTGCGGGTTTGCTGAGCAAAAAAAGGGATTTTGCTGGGGCCAACGAGATTTTGAAGGAAACCTATCGCTTGATAGAAAAATGGAAGCCTGAGGATGTACACAAACTTGTGGCGATGAAGGGGAGCATGGGCCGAAATTATAATTATCTGATGCAATACGGCAAGGCTGAGGATACATACAATCAGGCACTTGTCCTGCATTTAGCTCAGAAGGAGCCTACATCCTACAGGCAGATACAATTGCTGATTGATAGAGGTGTCGTGCGCAGAGAGCAGGGAAAATGGCAACCTGCTATCAAAGACTTTTCAGATGCAGTGGACTTATGCAAAGAAGCAGAGATCAGCTCTTTTATGCCTGTAGCATTGTTTCATATTGGCATGACCCATATGCGTTTAAAGGACTATGTGAAAGCCGAGGGATACTTTTTAGAGTCTGCCGAGCTATTGGAACAGAAAGATCCTCCAACAGCGGAAGTAGGTAAAGCATATGGCAACCTAAATCAATGCCTGAGTAGCCAAGGACGGTATGCAGAGGCCCTAAAGTATGCAGAGAAATGTGTAGAAGTCATCGAAGAGGGCTTTGGGAACACATCCCTGCTGTATGCCAAAGCTTTGCTAGGTAAAGTGAATGTTTATATCCCCTTAGGAAACTATAAGGAAGCCGAGCGCTATGCGCGGATGGCATTGAAAATCGCGAAAGAAGTTGTAGGACCTAGGCATCCAGAAGTTGCAGAAGTATACAGTAGTTTTGCCCGCCTCTACCATCTCAAGGGAGACCTACCCAAGGCCATAACCTTTCTACAGAAAACGATAGAAATCAAAGTAGCGTTCATGGGGCCTAAATCGATTCAATTGGTTTCTGATTACTACAATTTTGCCATCCTGTATAGCAAATCACGAAGGTATGAGGAAGCTATTGACCAATTAGAATTTACGCAAAATCTCACACGGGAGCTAGGGATACTCAGCCCCAGTTTTGAAGCCAATATCAACAATAATTTCTCTGTGGCTTATTCTCGGTTGGGGAAAAAAGAAGAGGCACTTTCTTATTCGCTACGATGCCTCGAACTTTACAAAAACTATTATGCCCCCAATCATCCTTTGGTCATTCAGACTTATAAAAATGTAGGAGAATTTTACAGGGATTTAGGAAAATATGACCTCGCGCTGGAAATGGTTACCGAGGGGCAACGGTTATTAGAAAGCAGAGAAGATAAGACTTCGCCCATCAAATTTGGCTACTTGTATAAAGCAAGAGCAGAGATAATGGCCAACCTTGATAGGGCCAAGGAAGCCGAAGAGAACTTTCTGCTGGCTCAAACTTATTTGGATCCGAAAGAGCCAACACTCTTGCTAGATCGCATAGGCCTCGACAGATCGTTTGCGCTCTTTTGTGCCAAGGAGGGAATGCATCAGAAGGCCATGGATTTATTCGATGCTTGTATCCAAAACATTCGTTCTTTGGAGGGAGTCTTGCAGGAGAAAGATGCCCAATTACAGTTTCGAGAAAAGTTTGCGGATATCTATCCCGCAGCTATTGAGACAAGCTACCAACTGGCATCTCAAGATCCTCGCTTTCCTCTGCTAGACAAAGTCTGGTACATCGCTGAGCAAGCCAAGAGTGCCTTGCTCAATCAGAGCCTACATGAGAACCGAATGGAAACCTATGGTTTGGCTCCGATCGCGTTGGTGCGGGAAAAGCGTAAAGTCGAAAGTGAGGTGGCGAGATTGGAACGACAGCTGGGGGAGCGCATCTCAGAGGAAAGAAAACAGCTGCTATCTGATCAGTTGTTTCGTCAGCGTTTCAAAGCAGATTCCATCCGAGAGATCTTTCAAGCCGACTATCAATTATACTACCAGCGAGTATATGAACGTCAGGTTGTACGTCGGGAAGAAGTACAACAAAGTTTAGAAGAGGAGGCAGGTATGCTCACCTATGTATTGGGAGAGGAAAAAGCATATGCATTGATCCTCACCCGTGATACTTTTGTAGTCCACTCCTTTGCCATAGATGAAGGAAACCTAGCGGCTATACAGGATTTTCGGCAGTCTATTTATGCGCCTTTTATGGGGAGTCCTCCTAGCGGTCAGGCCACATATTCAGCAAGAGCGCATCAGCTGTACAACGAATGGATAGTACCTATTCAGTCTCACTTACCTTCTCAACTTATCATTGTACCCGATGGTATTTTGTCCTATCTACCCTTCGAGGCGCTGCTCACGGAGTCGGTAGATGCTGACCTACCTTATCATTCCTACCCCTTTTTGCTGAAGGAAAAAGAGATCTCCTATGCCTTCTCAGCTACAGCTTGGATCGACGCCAAACAGCCCAGAGTAAATCAGAGACACACGCGAGGAGTCATGGCCGTAGCCCCTGATTTTCCTAGAGCAGAAAACGCATATGCCAGTGCTGAGCGGTTCAGAAGTGGTTTTTTAGGGCCTTTAGTTCATAATCGTAAGGAAGCCTTAGATGTCGTGGATATATGGGGAGGAGCGGCATGGATAGATTCTGCTGCTACTTTAGATGCTTTTTGGAATCATGTATCAGATTATCAGATTGTGCATCTGGCAACACATGGAAAGGTCAATGATCGTTTTCCTCAAGGATCATTTTTAGCTTTTTGGGGAAAAGAAGATTCCATCCTCTGGGAGGGAAGAAGCTATCCTGGAATATCAGGGCTTTATCTTTCGGACTTATTTCAGCAGCAGGTTCAAGCAGAACTTGTCGTACTATCTGCTTGTGAGACAGGTGTTGGCAAATTATACGAGGGAGAGGGCGTTGCTTCGCTTGCGCGTGGGTTTACACAGGCGGGGGTAAAATCTTTGCTCACCACACTTTGGAGTGTCAGCGACGAAGGCAGTGCTTTGCTTATGCGGTCTTTCTATGAAAACATGAAGGAGGGAAAAACGAAGTCCTCCGCCTTGAGAGAGGCCAAGCTTCAACTGATCCAGGAACGCTCAGAATATGCGGCTCCTTTCTATTGGTCGGGCTATATTTTGATGGGAGATGAAGCACCTTTAGAAACTCGAACCAGCCTCCTAATGATCTGGGTGAGTGCAAGTGCCTTGTTGCTATTGGGCATCGCGATGCTCCTTTGGGTAAGAAGGAGGGCGCTCAACTCGTAGAAAAGCGCCCTTTTTCATTTATTCATGAAACCGATCGAGTCGTTTTACTCATCACTCAATGCATACGTTGGCTTCATCCTGGCAGCTTTTAGGGCAGGAATAAGCCCTGCGAGACTTCCTGTAGCCAAAAGGACACCCATGGCCCACATGACCGTGGAGAAACTGATCTCAGGATGGTAGAACATGTCGATGCCCGCGTCCTGGGTGATGCTGTCAAAAAAGCTGACGACACCAATACCTGCAATGAGTCCCAAATAGCCTGTTATGAGTGTCAAAAAGAGGGCTTCAGAGATGATCATGGAAATGATGGAGGCAGGAGTGGCGCCCATCGCTTTGCGTATGCCTAGCTCTTTGGTTCGGTCTTTCACGGTGATCATCATGATATTGGCGAGGCCGACCATACCTGCGATGATCGTCATGATGGAGACCAACCAGCCGAAGGCACGGATCGAACCGAGAATCATTTCTCCCTCCTTGAAATTTTCTTCGAGGTTTTCGGATCGAATGGCGCTCGGATCTTCGGGATGGATGTTGTGGCGTGTGGAAAGCAAGACTTTGGCTTTTTCCTCTAGTACGAATGAGGACTTTCCAGGCTTGGGAGTCATGGCAAACCAATAGATACTATTTCCTAAGTTAAATACCTTTTGAAAAGCAGTCGTCGGAATATAGATGGTCTGAATGGCATCACGAGCAGCTTCTCCGCGCATGGGCGAATCAAATACGCCTACTACTTTGAAATGAATCCCATTGATTTGGATGTAGTCTCCTACAGGTTCTTCCTCAGGCTCAAACAGAACTTCTTGCACACGTTTTCCGATGACACAGATCTTTCGATACTCTTTGATGTCATCCATGTTGAGGAATCTTCCTTTGATCATGTCCATTGCCATAACCTCACTGATATCAGGATAGTCTCCAAATATCCTGAATGAGCTGGACTTCGTTCCTCTCTGCATGATGATGTCTCGGCGGGCGACTACACGAGGACTGAGGGCATCGATTTCAGGTATGGTTCGTTTGATGGCCTCGTAGTCTTCCAGCGTCAGGTCGGGTTCTCTCCCTGGCAGAAAGCCTTTGTAAGGGAGTGAGGTCTCATTGGTCCACATGAAGACAGCATTACGATTGGCTGAAATGGTACTGTTGACACCATTTTCCAGCCCTGAACTCGCTCCCATAAGAATGACGAGCATGAAGATTCCCCAGAACACACCGATACCTGTCAGGATAACACGGAGGCGGTTCTTACCGAGGATATGAAATATTTCTTGCCATTTTTCTAGATCAAACATAGTCCTGGCTATTGATATACACAAAGGGATGCTGTTTCCCTCGGCGATTTTTTGTGTGAATGAAAATGAATGGAATGTGAGCCTCTTGACGTTGGCTTACGGTTATTTTGCCTGTAAGGCTTCAATGGGGCGCATTCGCGCAGCACGTCTGGCGGGAACCCATCCAGCAAACAAACCTGAAAGAACCAGGATGGCCAAAGCTGAGACGACCACTTGCACATTGACTTCAGGATTTCGGAAGAAATCACTGTTGCCCCCAGTAGCTTCCATGAGGGAGGCGACCCCCTCGACAGCTCCCAGACCTGCCCATAGTCCCAATAGTCCTGCAACTCCTGTGATGGTGAGTGCTTCGAGTAGAACCAGCGTCACGATGGAGCCTGGTGTCGCACCCAAGGCTTTGCGTATGCCGATCTCGCGTGTTCGTTCATTGACGACGATGATCATGATGTTGCTGATCCCCATGATCCCTGCAATCAACGTACCTATACTCACAAACCATATGATGGCACGAATTCCAATCATGACATTGGAGATTTCGTTGTATTGACGCTGCTGATTATGTACCATGAGTGCCTGCTCATCATCGGGATGGATGGCATAACGCTGACGAATGATTTGCTCGATTTCTGCCTCCATTTTATAGGAGTCAAAACCTGGCATATTGGTCACAGCAAAAAGCGAGACGTTGTCTGTGGCATTGAAGGTCTGTTGGTAGGTAGAGAAAGGAATGTAAATACGCTCGGCAAATTGTCCACCCCATCCATCGTCGTGAAAAAGGCCGATGATACGAAAGGCAATGTCTCGTATGGTGATGTATTTACCTACGGGATCTTCTCCATTGGTAAACAAGACCTCCGCTACTTTATCGCCTATCACGCAGACCTTTCGTCCATCTTCATTATCCTGGAAGTTGATTTTCCTCCCCGCATAGTATTCTTGGTTTACCTTGATGGAGAAGTACTCTTCAGCTCCTGCGATGATCGAAAAGTAGTCCGCATTATTTTTGTATTTCACCAAGTTTCCGCCGAATGCCCCATTTTCAGGAGACATATACTCGATTCCTTTTACGTGATCACGGATGTAGTCGAGGTCTTCCATGGTGAATTGGAAGCGTCGGCCAGGTTTCATGCCTTTGTAGGGCATGGAGGTTTGTTGAGGAATGAACCAAATGCTGTTGATGGCGTCGAGGATAGAGCTTTCACGTGCACCGTTCTCCAGGCCTTTTCCAGCCCCTAGAAGGATCACAAGCATCATAATACCCCAAAATACCCCAAAACCAGTGGCAATAGTGCGAAGCTTGTTCTGGCCCATTGCCGTAAAAATTTCCTGCCATTTTTCAAGATCAAACATGAAGCATAATGGATTGCGAGGTGGTTGAGTGGATATTTGAGTAATAACAATGGGTTCCGATCGAATTAAAACTACGCAATTTTAGACGATCAAACACAATATATCTAAAATTGGCAATTTGAACGGTAGCAGATGCTATTTTACTCGATCCTCACCAGCGCCAACGTCCCGTTGGTGCTAGAATCTTAGTACTACCCCCTTACACGATTCCATACCTTCCATACCCAATTGTTGATATCAGGACTGATTTTGAGAAGAAACACAGGAAGGGCAAATAGTAAGGTGTATAAACCTGAACGGAGTGGAATATCTAGCCAAAAGGGATCGAGATTGGGAATCTGCTCCATGATCCATAAACCCGCAGCACCCAAGCCGACTACCCATAACATGGGCCAAGTGAAAGGATGGATCTTCATGTAGCGGTAGACAAAGCCCGTTCTGAGGGCATTGACGAGGATGAAGGTGATCAATGTGGCGAGGGCAGCACCCGTGATGTCAAACATCTTGATGAAGATGATATTGGTACCGATGGCAAGTCCCACTAGGAGTAAGTTGAAGACAAGATCCCAACGATACATCTTACTGGTGAGGAGAATCATTCCGTTGATACTTGTGGCAAGCTCAGGTATGCGGCTGAGAACGAGTAGAATTAAGGCATACTCTGCATCGCGGTAAGCTTCATTTCCGATGATGTCAAAGAATCCGTCTCGATTCACGATGATTCCTCCGCCGACATACAGTCCCATGATCAAGGTGATGAGTGAGGTCCTTCGGTACCGAATGCTCAGTTTGTCAAAGGCTTTGGCTTTGGCCTGCTCAGCCACCAATGGGAAGATCACTTGATAAATGGCTTTGGGTGTTGCCATCACTACAGCGATAATCGGGACTACTGTCACATAAATCCCTGCTCGGGCTTCGCCCAGAATCTGGATGATCATCAGCGAATCAATAGAAGCGAGCAGGTTCCCTCCCATATAGCCGAGCATCGAGAAACCACCGTAGGTGAGTAGGCTTTTGCGTAGCCGTTTCAGCCTTCTAGAAGCGGAGGGGAGGAGGTGCAACTCTTTGAGGTAGGCCAGATAGATAGCTTGTAAGACCATCCCCATCGCAAATGTCCCAATGTACAGGAGCACAAAGCCATCCATTTCTACCCATTTAGCTCCTGCAATCAAGATGGCAATGACCCCAGCCGATTTGATGCACACTTCCTTGATGAAGGTCGAGACGACCGTCTTATATAAGGAGCGCAGCATCGCCTCAAATATTCCCGAGTAGAGAAAAATGAGGACAAGGACAATGATGTAGGGATAATATTTTTTGAAGAGAGGCGCCTCGGGAAACTGCGCCACCACCCAATCCTGCATGAGGATGAATGGAAGGGAGAGCAGGAGGAAAATAAAAGTAGAAACCAGCAGCGCAAAGGACAATAAACCATTGTGCCGCTGGGCTTTGTCTCGGAAATAAGGAAAAAAGCGAACGATGATACTGGGGAAGCCCCAGGAAGAAATCTGAGCAAAAATCTGAGCGACAAAAATGATATTGATGACCGCTCCGATTTCTTGCTCCGAAAGCGCGCGTGGAAAGATGATTACTCGTGAGACGAAGCCCACGACAATGCCTATATATAAGCTGACGCTATTTTTGAGTCCCTGACGTTGAACAATCCCCATGTACCCTTCGATTCGTCCCTGTTCTTGCTAGTCTGAGTTATGCTTCAGCCGATTCCTCCTCCGTTTTGCGGCTGCGGAAAGCTAGGAAGAGCGCACCCGCCGTCAATACCAAGACCAAGATAGAGCCAATTAAGTCGATGGTTTCCCCTGTGAAATACGACTGCGGGGCCATCTTAAACTCGATCTTGTGGCGACCCGAAGGCACCTTCAGTCCTCGTAAGACATAATTGGCCCTGAAATGAGGCACCAACTCTCCATCTATATAGGCGTTCCAACCCTTGTCTGTATTGTAGTAGATCTCAGAAAAGATCACCAACTCATCGCGATTCGAACGGAACTCATACGCCATGACATTGGGAGAGTAATTGGTCAGATTGACCATGGCTTTTTCTCTGGATCGCTGGGCAGGAATCCCACTCAGCTGATCTGCATAGCGCTTGTCAATGGTTGCTTGGGTGGCTGTATTGATGTCTTTGAGTTTGGCGATTTCATCATCTGCATCCTCTACCAGTACATATTCGCTGATGGTCCAGGCATTACCCAAAGCTGAGGGATTGCGGAAGGGCGGACGATCATTTTGCAGAATCATATACTTGGTATTCAGCATATTCAGGACACCTAGCCCTTGCAGTCCAACCGTGCGAAGGCTGTCATTGGGTTGTTGAAGTACCCCAGCAAACTCCTGAAGTTCTGGCTGAATATGTCTAGAAATCAAATCATTGTATCGGCTGAGCTTAGCAGGGTGATATCCCCCGATGTCTTTGTGGAGGCCTGCTGTGGCAGCAGAGTTGAAAATATTTTGTGTAAAGTTGACGACGCGATAGTGGGGATCGGTATCCTGAAGGATCATCTGATCCACTCGGCCAGGAACAGCCTTGTTGTAGTTTTGACGCTTGCCGAAGGCATCTTCGTCTAGGAAGCGTTGGTTGACACCCCAAAGATCGACCAAAGTCAAGAGAGAGATTCCGCCTACTGCCAGCATCACATTTTTCAATTGTCCTTGCACGTACAACCAAATGAGTGCTGCAGCCACCACGATAAATCCGAGGGAGCGCCAAGCATCGCTACTCATCATGCCTGCACGGTATTCTTCCAAGAAGTCCACGAAGGCCTGACTCTGTCTGGCGTACTGGGCGTCTCCTGCTGCTGAGAAGTCATAAAAAGCAGAGCCCATCAAGGCAAAGAGGAGACAAAGGCCACCCGTAATTCCCAAAGCGATGTAGACATTACGTGTAGTCTGTGCTTTGGTGAAGCCGCTTTTTTCGTAGTTGATGGTATGATACAGTCCCAAGACAGCCAGCAGGGGCATGGTGAACTCGGCGATCACCAAAATCATGGCTACTGCACGGAATTTGTTGTACAGCGGGAAATTATAAAACATGAACTCATTGAGGGCGGGAAAATGACGGCCCCATGAGAGCATGAGCGACATGATCGTGGCGGTCAATAGCCACCACTTGAGCGGGCCTTTGACTTGGAATAATCCCAAGAAGAAAAGGAAGCAAATAATGGCCCCTACATAGACAGGCCCACTAGTAAATGGCTGATCTCCCCAATAGGTAGGGATGGCACCAGGAACCTGCCCGATGATTTTTCTCAGATCCTTAGCTGCATCCGAATTGCGATCCAGTTTGGTACCTGAAGCTCCTCCCATGTAATTGGGTATGAGGAGCGTCATACTTTCATCTATGCCATAGCTCCACCTGTAGGCATATTCGATGTCGAGGCCAGAGCTTTCTTTTTGTCCAGGAGCTGGTGTAAGTTCAGACTTGCCACGGATGGTCTCTTGTGAGTATTCATAGGTTGAATACAGATTACCAAAATTGGGGGTGACACCGATGAGGACCGCGATAAAAACGGCTCCTGTGGCATAGAGAAATTGAGGCAGCCCTTCGTTTCTCAAGGCATCTACCAAGGTAAATATCCCATAAATGATGAGCATGAGGCCCATATAGTAGGACATCTGCACGTGGTTGGCACTGAGTTGTAGAGCTGTGAAGAAAGCTACGGTGGCCCCACCGATGAAGTACTTGCCTCGATAAGCCTGTATGACCCCTGCAACCAGAGGCGCGATGGTCCCTATAACGATGGCTTTGGAGGTGTGACCCGCCTCCATGATGATGAAAAAGTAGGAGGAAAAGGCAAAGGCCATACTCCCCAAGAAGGAATATATCGGATCTACTTTGAGTGTGCGCAACAGGAAGAAAAATCCGAGGAAGTGCAGCAAAATATAGGAAATCGGGCTAGGAAATAGCTCGATAAATCCTGTTTTGATGTAGCGAAACAAATTATTGGGAAAGGCTAAGCCTGTCAGAAAGGTCGGCATACCACTAAACATACTTCCCGTCCAAAAAGCCTCTTCTCCTGTGGCTTCTCTATGCTCACGTACCTCATGAGACATATTGGAGAACTGCTGGATATCCGACATCTGCAATACCTCCCCTTTAGTGACAGGGCTGAAGTATACGAATAGCAGGGCTACAAATCCCAGAATCAAGCCTACTTGCAAGAGGATGTTGCGCATCTGAGGACTCATGCTACTACCTCCTGAAGGTACTTTTTTCTTCGCAGATTGGGCAGGAGGAGTATTTGCCGCAGGAGCCTTTTTCTTGGGGCTGTTGCCCTTTGCTGTCGGCTTATTTCTATTTTGGCCAGATTTTTTTTTCGCCATGATGTCGTTTCGCTATATGCTCATTTGCCACGAACAAAAACGAAGGGTGTTGTAGGATCTCCTATTAGGAAAACTCCTATACCTCATTTTTGTCCAGATTCAAAGAAAACAATATTCAATCAAAACTAATATCTCCGACCCATATTCACAATCTAAGGTCCAAGTATTACGTGCCTGTACCTGGACTTTTTGCGATCTGATAGGTCCCCGATAGAGGAAAAACGTCTATCCATACCCCTTTTTCTACCTTTCCCTGATAGGGAAGCCTGAGTTGCTGCCTGCCAATCTGCACGATGACGTGGTTTTTTTGTACCTCTGACACCCTTCCCCTTAATGTTTCTGTAGGAGAAGTCAGCAGGATATTTTCGGGAGAATCGATGCGTTGTATTTTTCCTTCCTCCATATACACCACACGATCGGCAACGTTCAAAACTTCTTCTGCATCGTGACTCACCCAGATCACAGGGATGTGAAGGGGACGAATCCATGTTTGAATCAAATGCCCCAATTGTGCTCTCCTCGCTTCATCCTGTGCAGATAAAGGTTCGTCCATCAAGAGCATGTGCGGTTGCTGAAGCATCGCTCTCAATAAAACAGCTCTTTGCCTTTGTCCTCCCGAAAGCTGATCAGGGCGACGCTGCTTCATATCTGCTAGATCCAGTTTGTGGAGATTCGCCTCCAAAGTTTCGGAGGAGGCGCCTGGGGGAAGGGCAAACCGCAAATTTTCTTTTAAGGTCATATGGGGAAATAAACCTCCCTCTTGAAAGATGTAGGCGATCCGTCTGTCTTGGGGTTTGAGAAAGGTTTGGGTAGCTGTGTCTTGATAGGATCTATTTTTTAACTTTACACTTCCTCGGTCGGCTGAGGACAGTCCTGCCAGGATCTGCAAAAGTGTCGTTTTTCCTGCACCTGAGGGGCCCATGAGCGCGACGATTTCCCCTCCTTGTACCTGAAGTTTGGCCTCAAGTACAAAGGATTCTTTGCCCGAGTCTAATTGCTTATGGATATCTATCTTGAGCATTACGACCCTATTTTACCCTCTAACCATTGGACCAAAAATAAGATGATAACCGAAATGCCCAACAAAATCCATGCGTATTGTTGAGCCGCTTCATATTGCATGCTTTCGACGAGTTCAAATAGCTCGATGGAAGCCACTTTCGTCTCCCCAGGGATGCTACCTCCGATCATCCATACGACGCCAAACTCTCCCATGGTATGTGCGAAGCTCATAGCAGCTCCCGACCAGATGGCAGGACGAATCATGGGCAGGGAAACTTTCCAATAGGTCACCCATTTGGATTTTCCCATCGTATAGGCCAAATCGATATAATGCTGAGGAACTTGTTTGAGCGCAGAAAAGACAGGCCCTAACATAAATGGCAGGCTGAATATCACAGATCCCAAAAGCAGACCTCCAAAGCTAAAGGCAAGGGGAATGTGTAAGGTGCCTGTGACGAATGAACCGAATATCCCTTCTGGCTGAAAGGCGATCAATAGATAGTATCCTAGGACTGTAGGAGGAAGGACGAGCGGGAGACTAATGGTCATACGGAGAATCCCCCTTCCAGGAAACTGAAAGAAATGCACCCCATAAGCGATGACTACACCCAATCCTAGCAAAATCACTGTAGTGAGTGCAGCCAGTTCCAAGCTCAGCCATAGCGGATGTAGATTCATATTTCCTGAAGAAAATTCCTGTTACTGAGGTGCGACGGCCCGTACCTGCATACCATATCGTTCAAATATACGCCTACTTTTTTCTCCCTTTATATAATGAGTAAGCAAACCGAGCCAATGTATCTTTTGGGTGGTAGCCGAGAGACGGTGTACGAGTACATGATAAACTTCAGGTACATAGGATGGTTCAATGAATGTACCCGAAGTGATCTGCGCTTCAGCAGATGGTGCTGTGAACGCCAAGTCGATACTCCCGCTTTGGATAAACTGATTGACTTGACTGACGCTTGTTCCGTAGACGGCCTTGCTCGCTACCTCTTCCCAGTATCCATGGGATTCTAGCCACGTACGACTAGCTTTGCCATAAGGTGCCAGCTCGGGGTTGGGAAGGGCGATGCGCTCAGCTTGTCGGAGGGATGTTTGAACCGTTTGATTGTCGCGTTTGACTTTTTGCCAGATGATGCAATTTCCTTGTAAAAAGGTGTCTGGAGCGGAACTTAGGCCTTCCTTATACAAGCTCCACCCATAGGCAGCATCGGCAGGTAAAAATAGATCAAAGGGTGCGCCTGCTGCCATTTGGCTCCGCAACATGCCCGAAGCTCCGCTGATGATGTGAAGGGGAGGAAGCTCAGGATGATCCTCTGTCCATCGGTGGGCAATCTCTTGCATCGGAGCTTGTAGACTCGAAGCCACCGCGATTCGGATCGCGTGCGGCTCAGGGCTGCTACAGCTCCAAGCAAAAAGGAGGATCATTCCCCACCATACCGTGCCCACTTCCTTTCGCATTTTTCCCTCCTTCATTATCCTCCGATTGTCGCCATAGATTCACTGATGTTGTCGGAGTCTTTGCGATTGCGTTCTGCTTCCCATCCATCTTTTGCTCGCTGTCCAAAGGCCTTCTTCAGTTCCAATTGGATGGTTTCATCATTGGCACCCTCTCGCATCAAGTCTCGCAGGTTAAGGACACCATCGTCGTAAAGACACGTTTTGAGGGTGCCTTGTGGCGTGAGTCTGATGCGGTTGCACGACCCACAGAAAGTCCGACTGAAAGCCGCGATGATGCCAATCTGACCCTGAAAGCCAGGGATCTGGTATTTTTTTGCGGTGCTATGGGGAGGGGTTGGAAGAGGCTGAATATTTGGAAATACTTCCTTGATTTGGTCGAGAATCTGTCGAGCCGACCATGCACTATGTGGTGTGGCAGAAGCCGAACCGTTGAACGGCATCTCTTCGATGAAGCGCATTTCTAGTGGGAGATCCTGCGTCAGGCGGACCATCGGGACAATATCCTCTGTATTTTTTCCTGCCATGACGACAGCGTTTACCTTGGTAGTAATACCTGCTACGAGCAAGGCATGCATACATTGGATGACTTTCTCCAATTCGTCTCTTCGAGTGATCTGATGAAACCGATCTCTATCGAGTGTATCTAGACTCAGGTTGACAGCCTGTACCCCCAAGGATAGGAGCTGCGGAATATAGGCTTCGGTGAGCACACCATTGGTGGTGAGATTCCATTGTTCGATCCCTGGTATCTCCACCATTTTCTCCAAAAACTGAATCAGATTTTTCCTTAAAAAAGGCTCTCCCCCTGTAATACGAACTTTGGAGACGCCCATACTCCCCAAAATCCTGAGCAGACGTTCCATCTCCTCAAAGCTCAACAATGCCTGTCGCTTCATATATTGAATGCCCTCTTCTGGCATGCAGTAGAAGCATCGCAGGTTGCACCTATCTGTCACCGCCAAGCGAACATATTCGATGGGGCGCCCGTGATTGTCGATGATGGGAGAAACAGGCATGTGGTAGTGGACGAATGAAGATTTATAGTTTAAAGATAAGAATCCATTGGGAAGAAGAATAAGGATTCAGATATATGTGACGAATCCTTCTGTAGTAAAATTGCCTATTCTGATTGCGCTTCCATGAACTCATTTACCTCTTCCATGGGTTCTCTCGAAATTTTAAGGGTCAATTCTCGACCTTCACCTACATCTAACACACGTTCGATCATCGGAATTGTCCCTTCTACCCAGTCCTGTGCCAAGGCTTTGGGTAAAGAGATCTGAAGCTCATTGGCGATAAGGTTGACGTGGAGTTTTTCATAGGAGTAATTGGTACGGAGGGCAAATATAAATTTATCTCCAGCAGCATGGCCTATGACTACAGATTCCTCGATTTCATGGTTTTGATGAAATTTTTCCAAATCTTCTCCATCAACAATGAGGTGGAGATAATTATCTTTGAACACGAGATACATAAAATTCTGATTCAGTCTGTTGAATTCACCAATCTAAGTTAAAGTTTTGAATCATGCATATAAAGCTGAAAGCATTTGGGATTGCGCGAGACATCATGGGAGGAGGCGAGGTAGATTTTTCATGGGAAGGTCTGACCAGTGTAGAAGGTTTGCAGGAGGCCCTACTGGCTCAATATCCTAGATTTCAGACGGTAAAAAGCATCAAGATTGCCATCAATGAAGCTTATGCCCTCCCTGGACAAGCCATCGAACCTCAGGATGAAGTGGCCATTATTCCTCCTGTCAGTGGAGGTTGATAGGTTCATTTTTCATTGTCCAGGGTTCATGTTTCATCTATCACTGTAATTCATGCTCTTTATGTCATTTGTCCAAATATCCGATCAACCCCTATCAGTAAATCAAGTCATGGAAATGGTCACCTCCCCTGCTTGTGGTGCCATAGATATATTCGTCGGGACTGTCAGGAATCAGACCAAGGGAAAAGCTGTGATTCGCTTAGAATTTGAAGCTTACGAGGCTATGGCTGTCAAGGAAATGGAGAAAATACGTGAAGAGGTCATGAGAAAATGGCCTGCGGAGCATGTCGCCATGCATCATAGGGTAGGGGTGCTACATCCAGAAGATATTGCGGTCATTATCGCTGTAGCTACACCTCATCGCGCAGCTTCTTTTGAAGCGTGTCAGTATGCCATTGATACTTTAAAGGAGACAGTACCTATCTGGAAAAAGGAAATATTTGAGGATGGGGAAGTTTGGGTTGCAGCCCATCCTTAATCACAATCCCTATCGAATCCTATCGCTGTTGAGCGAGTCTACCAGCTTCTGGTCCTTGTCGATGAATCTCGCAGCCAATACAGCTAAAAGAATACCCACCACAGGTAGTGCCACGCCAAAAGAAGGGTTGCTCGCTGCATCTGTGGCGATCATCTCAGGTCCATTTTGAGTGAGAAGAAAGAGCATGACAAGTCCTATCATGCCAGGGATGACAGAGAGATAGGCAAATGTTCTTTGTCTTTTTCGGTCGTTGAAGAGGAAAATCGTGACCAATAACAGTACGCCACTGAGTCCCATCATGCCCACAAAACCCATGTGAAAGGCATTTCTGCTTCCATCCTCGTGTGCGTTAAAGGCAATGTCATTCACAGGTCCATCGACCATCAATCCTGAGACGACCTCTTGAAATTCTCCATCTACAAAACTCCAGCTGGGGAGAAAAATCGTCGTGATCATAGCTGCCGCAGCCAGCAGAAGAAAGATAGATTGTATTCTTTGTATCATTGGGGTAATATTGTGTCTTGATTTGAGAAAAGGAGCATACACTTAGGACGAATGGCTTCTTTTCTTATTGGGCAGCAAAAATATAAAATTAGTAGAAAGTATCCTTCCCACCCAGCAAAGAAGTGTGGGAATGTGTCAAGGATTCGGGAAAATATGCGCTATTTTTTAGATATCGCTTACGACGGGACAAACTATGCGGGCTGGCAGATTCAACCTAATGCAATGACGGTCCAGGAAGAGTTGAACCGTGCGCTCAGCGTGCTCTGGCGAACGGACGTGCAGACATTGGGCGCAGGGAGAACAGACGCGGGCGTCCATGCCAGACAGTTGATGGTGCAGGTAGAAGGTCCTGAAGAACTGCACACGGATACAGCCCATCGGCTCAATGGGATTTTGGCACCTGATGTGGCGGTCAATGGGATCTATGTACCGAAAAATCAGGAATTGCATGCGCGCTTCGACGCTACGGCACGTGCCTACAGTTATCAACTTACCGTCAAGAAATCGGTTCACCATCGACATCAAGCCATGAAGATCCGCAAGATGCCTGACCTAGAAGCCATGCAAGCTGCAGCGGATAGCCTGAAAACTTACACGGAGTTTGGCGCTTTCTGCAAGGCACATGGCGCAAATAAAACCAACACCTGCTCCATCATCCGCGCAGGATGGGAGGTGACAGATGAACTGCTATTATTTCATATTGAGGCTGACAGATTCCTTCGGGGAATGGTTCGAGCGATTGTAGGGAGTTTGCTGCTCGTAGGGAGAGGAGATTGGTCGGTAGAAAAATTCCAGTCTGTCATTGAAAGTGGTGAAAGAAGCCAAGCAGGGCCTAGCGCGGAAGCTAAAGGACTGTTTTTGGTAAAAGTAGCTTATCCTGAAGGGGCATTTTTTAGTGAGCATGGTTCATAGTTCATTCTTCATGAGGCATATATTGGTGAGTCAGATACACCTTGAAAATGAAAATTGTCACTCCTTAAATCCATACTGACCTACCAAGGGCACAAACCGAAATGCCTGTAAGCGTTCCTCTCGCCACTCATTCTTATTGATTCTGGTGACGAGGGTCATCTTTTGCTTGTCCAAAGTACCGACGGGAATGACCAATCGGCCATTTTTCTTAAGCTGTTCTTTGAGGGGGAGCGGAATGCTTGGACTAGCAGCGGTGACGATGATCCGATCAAATTCCATTTTTTCAGGCCAACCCTTACTTCCATCCCCATGAAAAAGTTCGACTTTCAATTCAAGGTCTTCTAGCCTCGATTTGGCTTCTAGATGCAGGCGACGATCTCTTTCTACTGAGAAGACTTTCATGCCCATTTGCGCGAGTATGGCTGCTTGATAACCAGAGCCTGTCCCAATCTCTAGGACTTTCATTTTGGGCTTGAGTTTCAGCAGCTCCGTCTGAAAAGCCACGGTAAAAGGTTGGCTGATGGTTTGATCATTGTGGATCGGGAGGGCTTTGTCCTCGTAGGCCTCATCGCGAAAGGCGCTTTCTACAAATCCATGTCTGGGAATCGCTCCCATGGCTTCCAATACAGCTTCATCTGTGATGCCCCGCTGCGCCAATTGTTCGATGAGTCGCTTGCGCTGACCCTTATGTTTAAAGGTATCTATCAAAGGAAAGACATTTTTCGATGCAAACTACGTAGTTCTGACGTAGAATCCGATGATTATTTTGGAACAAATTCACATATTGAAAGTTGAATGAATTTATTTCGGAAATGAGAAAAGTAAGCGTAGATTCTGAGCACGAGATTTCTTCAATAGTATTTAGATAGGTAGAAAGGATCGTCCTTAAGTCATGCGCATGCGTTCATTTCCTAATCTTGTTGTTTCCTTTTACTTTTGTGCAAAATTTCAACTAGAGGATACACATGCTTTCACATCCTGATTCGTTTGTAAAACGTCATTTAGGCCCCAATGAGGCCGAGCTTAGTCATATGTTGGAAGCGGTCGGCGCATCATCTTTGCAAGAGTTGATCGACCAGACCGTTCCTGCTGCTATTCGCCTGGACCAACCCCTGCGTGCGCAAGCCCCCATGAGCGAGCACGAATACCTCGGACATATCAAGGAGATCGCCTCCAAGAACAAGGTTTTTCGTTCGTACATTGGGATGGGGTACTACGACACCATCACACCTACTGTGATCCTTCGCAACATCTTCGAAAATCCTGGATGGTATACCCAGTATACACCCTATCAGGCAGAGATTGCGCAGGGTCGTTTGGAAGCGCTGCTCAACTTTCAGACCATGATCAGCGACTTCACGGGATTACCCGTGGCCAATGCTTCACTCTTGGATGAGGGAACAGCTGCTGCAGAGGCTATGTCTATGACCTATGGCCAGAAGAAAAAGAAAAACCGTAAGCTGGAAGCCAATGTATTATTGGTGGCAGACACACTCTTTCCACAGACGCTGGACGTGTTGAAGACCCGTGCAGATGGGGTAGGGATTGAACTGAAGATTCAGCCTGTAGCAGCGTTCGAAATTACCGAGTCTGTATTTGCTGCTATCGTTCAGTATCCTGATGCACATGGCGCGGTCCATGACTATGCAGATCTTGCTGAGCAGTTGCATGCGCAGGGTAGCTATATGATAGTCGCTGCTGATTTGATGAGTTTGGCCCTGCTCAAAGCACCTGGCACCTTTGGTGCAGATGTCGTATTGGGCTCAGCCCAGCGCTTCGGTGTACCTATGGGATATGGTGGACCACATGCGGCTTACTTTGCTTCGAATGAAGAGTTCCTCCGTTTGATGCCTGGACGTATCATCGGTGTTTCAATCGATGCTGCGGGAAACAATGCGCTTCGCATGGCATTGCAGACACGTGAGCAACACATCCGTCGTGACAAAGCGACGTCTAATATCTGTACAGCGCAGGCATTATTGGCGATCATGGCCTCTATGTACGCTGTCTATCATGGCCCACAAGGAATCAAGGGGATTGCAGAACGCATTCATAAGCTGACAGGCTTGCTGAACCAAGGGCTGAAGGAGATGGGTATAAATGTCCTGAATGCTTCTTTCTTTGATACGCTCAGCATCCAGTTGACAGAAGAGCAAGCACATCATCTGCGTAAGTTAGCGGAGGAAAAAGAAATCAACTTCCGTTATGCAGCAGGAGGAGTGGTCGGTATTTCGCTGGATGAGGTAGCTTCTCTAGACGAGGTAGATACGATCTTGGGACTCTTTGCACATGCCATGCAGCAAGAGCCGCGATATGAGAAGTTCCAATCGCTAGAATTGCATACTTCTTATATTCCTGAGGGTCTACAACGCGATACTGCGTATCTTACGCATCCTGTTTTCAAGGCTTACCATTCGGAGACAGCGATGATGCGTTACATTCGCCATCTAGAGGACAAGGATTTGTCTTTGAATAATGCTATGATTCCGCTGGGATCATGTACGATGAAACTCAATGCAGCGACAGAATTGATTCCTGTGAGCTGGCCTGAGTTTGGCCGCTTGCATCCGTTTATTCCTAAAGATCAAGCCGCCGGTTACTTCGAATTGCTGGATGTACTCGGAAGAGACCTTTGTGAGATCACAGGTTTTGCGGGCATGTCTTTCCAGCCCAATTCAGGTGCCCAGGGGGAGTACACAGGTTTGATGGTCATTCGTGCCTATCACCAAAGCCGCAACGATCACCACAGGAATATCGCATTGATTCCTTCCTCCGCGCACGGAACCAACCCTGCATCTGCAGTCATGGCTGGGATGAAGGTCGTCGTCGTGAAGTGCGACGAGATGGGCAATATTGACATGGTCGATCTTCGCGCCAAAGCGGAAAAGCATGCGGATAATCTGGCATGTATGATGATTACCTATCCCTCGACACACGGTGTTTTTGAGGAGGACATCGTCGAAGCATGCGCCGTAGTGCATCAGTTTGGAGGGCAAGTCTACATGGACGGTGCCAACATGAATGCGCAGGTAGGATTGACTTCTCCTGGCAAGATTGGGGCAGACGTTTGTCACTTGAACTTGCACAAGACATTTGCGATCCCACATGGTGGAGGAGGTCCTGGCATGGGGCCCATCGGAGTAGCTGCACATTTGGTTCCTTTTCTGCCTACGCATGAGTTGGTAGAGACAGGAGGAGATCAGGGTATTTCGGCTATTGCCGCTACGCCATTTGGTTCGACATCGATCTTGTTGATCTCTTATGCTTACATCAAGCTATTGGGTAGCGAAGGGGTAAAGGACGCGACAGAATATGCCATCCTGAATGCGAACTATATGAAGGCGAAGTTGGAGGCAAATTTTGAGGTCCTCTATCAAGGGAAAAACGGTCGTGTCGCCCACGAGTTCATCATCGACTTGCGTGTATTCAAGCAGAAAGTGGGCTTAGAGGTGGATGACATCACCAAGCGTCTGATTGACTATGGTTTCCATGCCCCGACGGTCTCATGGCCTGTCCCTGGAACGATCATGATTGAGCCTACGGAGTCTGAGCCCTTAGCCGAGTTGGACCGTTTTTGCGAGGCGATGGTGGCTATTCGCGAGGAGATTCGCGATGTCGAGTTGGGTATCGCCGATCGCGAAGACAACGTCTTAAAGAACGCGCCCCACACAGTGGAGGAATTAACAGCTGACGAGTGGGAGCATGCCTATCCACGTTCGAAGGCAGCTTGGCCTGTACCGAGCTTGCACCAGCATAAGTTCTGGCCTACCGTCAAGCGTGTCAACAACACCTATGGTGACCGTAATGTGATTTGCACCTGCCCGCCGATCGAGGCGTATGTAGGAGTGTAAATCCTGAATATTATAGATAGATGACTGAGAGACCCCGTACGCGCGTATGGGGTTTTTCGTAGCCACTTGCCGCAGCAAGCGCAGCTCGGAAGATTCTATCTTCCATATGAAATAGCTGCAGCAAGTATACGCCTAGAAGATTATCTTATTTTTTCCACCTCTCTGGATTAGTCAAAATATAATTCTTAATGTGTTGGTACTCCCATTCATTCCTTACAATCCTATCATGATACTTTTTCTGCCACCCAAACGATTCATATCCAGCTTGTCTTGATCGACGCGTCACTGCTCCTTTAAATTTATTAATTGTAGCTCCCAGCTTATTAGTAGGCATTCCAAATGAAGCCTGATAGCTAGGTGTTTGAGGCAGGGTCTGGAAATGGGGCATAAGCTTCCCTTTACCATCTGTAATCCAGATCAAGATGTGTACATGATCTGGCATAATAACATATGTATCAATCTCAATGTTAGATCTGATTTTCTCTGTCAGCTCAAGTTCTTCTTTTACGATTACGCCTATTGCAGAGAGGCTCATTTTACTATCTTCGATAATCCCCAAGAAGTGCTGACGATTGAGCGTACATATGGTAATAAAGTAACAGCCTGGGGTGCTGTAGTCAAAGCCTTTTAGTCTGGGTGTCTTGAAAGGAGTATGTTTTTTCATGATTGAACGTTTAAAGATGAATCTTTGATAGAAGGCACTTGGTGATGCAAGTGAAAATACAGGGGAAAGAAGATGTAATCTTCTGAATCTGCACTTACTGCGGCAAGTGGCTACAAAGGGCGTTTACCCGTTACTCGATAATTATATTCACCAAAATACTACTTAATTTTGCTTTTTGCTAAAAGTATAATCATATAGTAAAACAAATTCCTTAACACTCCGTACATCATGTTAAATTATTCTCTATTTTTTAGTAAATAGCATTTAACAAAACCTAAATCCTTCCCTTATGAGTTATCAAGCAAAAGTTCGACAGATGTATGATATGATCGATAAAGGCCAAGCGATGGAAGCGCTAGATCAGTATTATCATGAGGATGTAGTGGTAATCGATGGATTGTCGGAGCCACGAAATGGCAAAGAAGCGCAGCGGAAAGCGCTAGCAGAATGGTTTGGCTCAGTAAAAGACTATCATGGAAGCGGTGTCAGTGCGATCACTGCCAATGAGGATGAAGGCATCACAACTGTCGAGTCGTGGACAGAAATCACCTTCCAGGATGGGAGTAAAGTAAGAATGGAAGAAATAGGGGTACAAAAATGGGAAGGAGATAAAATCATCCATGAACGATTCTACTACTCTATACCTCCTGAGATGCAACAATAGGAGGCTACAAAAAGAAAAAGATGAGGTGCCTTGTGTAGCCATTTAGCTACGCAGGGTACCATCTATCTCCTGACTTAGAATGATACAGAGCAGAGATCTGGGAATGTCGCCGTGTCCATTAATTCCCATACAACAGCTCATCTTTCCTCACTTCAGGAAGTACTATAACGGGTAGAGGATCTTCATTGAGCCAGGCTTCTATGGATACAGGGAGTCGTATGTTGTAAATGTTACGCCCATTAGTCGAGATTCTTAATTCCTCATCTGTACATGCCACCTGTGTGAATTTAGGCAGCAATTGATTGCGTTGGGTGACGAGGGCACTAGGCCCAGTAGAAAATATGGGCTTGTAATTTTTTCCATTGATGACTACAACCTCTCCATTGGCAGTGATGATTGCGATGGTCCCTCCATCCTGATAGCCAATAGAGTTAGGGGTTTCAAACGCCAATTGTTGTATAGGCCCCCAAGTGTTTAAAACGACGCTGTGCCATTCTTCAAAATAATGGTCATATATGCTGATCGCATGTTCCCCTTTATTTCCCAGGACTTTGAACTCCTCCCCAATGCTTTGATAGAAGAAGTCAGGTCGAGAGGCGGAAATATTCACCAATGTCTGAACATCTTCTTCGAATAGATTGACCCTGACAAATCGGTTATTCTCCACCTGCCACTCAGACCAGAAGTGTTTGCCCGCTTCATTTTCTTCAATCATGTCCAGACGAATGGCATCAGATGTTTCTCCAAAATTCGAGATCTTCCCTCTGATGAATGTCATGCTATCACTGGTAAGGTCGTAGGTGAGCCCAGAACCCAACAAGTCCGTCATCAACCATCGTTTGTCACCACTCGATTTAAGCCCCCAAAGTTTAGAAGGGGTAGAAGCATCATCGAATAAAAGGTCTTCCATTCCAGCTCCCACCACTTCTTTGACACGTAGTCCTGAAGTATCCCACAAGGCCGCTAATACGCGCTCGTCAGGATGCCAAAGGTACAAAAGACTGTCTGAGGCGAAGGAAACATGGTAACCTTCTTGAAGGATGGGTTCTACAGCTAGAAGTGTCGTATCTAATTCCACAAGGTGAAGTCCCCAGCGACGACTAGATAATTCTACAAAAGCGACTTCACCTGATGGCGAAAAGTGCCATCTTTTATTTTCAGGGAGCGTTGTTATTTCATGGATGTGGAGGTCCCTGCGCAGCATTTCAGTGGAACCGCCATGAGGGGATTCTGGCCAGATGCGCAATTTGCCCTTTTGATCCAATGTGTACACCATCTTCGTATCAGGATCTTTGTACATGCCAATGAAAGGAGCTGTACTTCCCAAAAACGTACTTACGGGTTGTTCAAACACACCTAATTTCCATTTTTTGAGCGCATAATCTGGCGTTTCCTTTTGATTGCCTTTGGGAGAGGCAAAGGTATAAATGTAAGGTGCATCTACAATGAATTGACGAATGGGTTGTCCATGTGCGGCAATAGTTTGGGCTTGCGCATTTTCTTCAAAAATATCGAGGAACCGCATGCCACCAAAAGCGTCGATGACGAAAACTCCTTCTGCTTCTACACCTTCAGGCGCATCAATCGAAAAAGTAGCCTCGCGTCCACTGGCCAAGTAGGACTGGATGCGCGTCCATGTTTGTGGTGGAATGCGCTTGTTCTGTTTGTTGGAGATACGACGAACGATCCCCTCATCGTTGATGTAGAAATCTTGAGATAAATCATAGAACACTGGTTTTTCAGGAGCTTGAAAAAAGCCAGTTTTCACTTCCTGATTTTCAAAGTCGCCTATATCTAGACTTTGCAGATCTCCATTTACCAAGGACAACAGAACCCTTTCTCTTTCGCGATGATAGTAAAAAGCTTCAATGGATTTTTTGAATGTGACGAATTTGCCCACTTGTGCATTTTCCCAATCCCATAAAGCCAATTTATTTTCTCCCTCCTGCACGATGAGATTTTGCTCGTTGTCAGCCCAGCAAGCAGCTCGAAAGCCCGTAATTCGTTTGGCAACGGTTTCTTGTATTAAGTCATAGACAATGCCTGTCCGTGTATCCGTACTGTCAATGAAAAAGAGTAGTAGGTGATTTTTCAAGGGGCTGAGCGTCATTTTCTCTAAAAAAATAGGATCAGGAAGCTCACTTTCTGCCAAGTCGATCACGCGACGATAAAAGGGGAAAGCTGCACCTTGATTGTAAATTTCTTGGAGTTTGGCTTCCGCTTCGTGTACGATCACCCCTCCCTTTTCACAAGCCATTTCGGCTACTCGGATAGCCTGGGAACGATCGATAGAAGAAAGGCCTGCTGCCTTGGCCGTAAGTACTCGCGAGTCATTAAGCTCTGTCAAGTATTGCTCTGTTTCTTGACTTTCTTGTACACTGCGATAGAAGAAAAATGCCACAACTAACAATACCAATCCCATGGCACCAAAGCCCATGAGATTTCGTTGACGTACTTGTTGGAGCTTATCTCGGTGTTTGCGGCTGGCTTCGATTAGTTTGAGGCTATCGCCTTTCCAAGCGGCCATACCCAGTTTTCCAGCCTCGACAGTAGCAAGATCGGCAGGATCCAATACCGTCTCAGGATCTTTGCTGTAGGCTAGTAGCTTATTTTCGAGAATGATAGAAGCGCGCTGCCCTGGACGGCCCGATTGCTGAAATTCTTTTCTGACCAAAGGAGCCAGTGTATCATGCGCCAGGCTCGTCATGATCCCTCCTGTATCAGAAAGCAGGTAGAGTGATTTGAACGATTTGAGGAGGATAGAGGCTTCGGGGCGTTGATCGTAGCGCGCTTTGATTTCTACATCGGCTTTGGCATTGGAAGTGCCCATGACGGTCGTGTGATAAGCCAACATATCCAATGCAAGTCCTGAAGCTTCGAGCTGGGGATGTTGTATTTGCAGCTTATCCATCTGCTGGTAGTAAAAGCTATCCAGCAAGATGCCCTCACGTTGGAGTTCTTGGTACTTGGCAACCGTAAAGTTACGTATCTCATCTTTCTCAGTGAGTTGCCAGAGCTTGGTCAGGACAATCTGTAGAACAGGTGCAATGGGAGAATCACGGTCTACCAGCAGGTCATCAGCGATGATGTAAGGAAGTTCAGGTTCCACCTGTACACGATAAGTCGAGCGTAGCCTGGGAGTAGAACTAATCCCCAGGATCACCTCTGCAATGTCGTCTCGTCCTAGTTGCTTGAGGAACACCTCTTCACGTGGGAGTCCTGCATCCTTGCAAAATTCCAAGATTTCAGGATGGTATTCTTTGCGATAGGCGAGGATGATCTTTCCCTTGGGGCGATTTTGTGGAATACCGAAGATTTGCCCTAGCACCTGGAGAAAATCCTCTAGCTCGGCTGGCTGATTTTGGTTGGCTCGATAGAAGACTTCTTCCACCTGATCCAAAATGATGATGTAGGGTTTGCCGACCTGCGCTTCGAAATGATGCCAAGCGGCACGAAAATCTGAGGTATCCACCTCCTGATCTGTATGTTGGGGCTTGCTTACGTTGATTTTTTCTTCCAATTCCTCGATGAGCAACCCAATCTGAACTTTGGACGCACCTGTCAACTGGGATTCCGTATTTCTTAATTGTGTCAGGTTGTCTTCCAGCTTTTGTAGGTCCGCCTCAGAAAGAGGTTCCGCTGCCTGTCTTTGTGGGATTTCTCCGAATGCCTGTGCAAGCGTACCTGTCAAGCCTAGTGTATGATCTCTTCTTAGGTAAATGACATGTGCCTCTTTCTCCAGTCTCGGCAGCAAACCTGCATCTAGGAGGGAGGATTTGCCTACTCCTGACTGCCCATAAAAGAGGGTAATCGGTGCTGCATGCGTATCTAGCAGACGCGTGTATAGGGTACGGATGTATCTTCCTCTGCCAAAAAATAGCGCTGCCTCTTCAAATGTATATCGCTGGAGAAATCGAAAAGGTATTTCGGGTAAATCCCTTATGGGAGCCTCGGGCAATCCAAACAGATGATTATTTACTGCGGCGGGCAGACTCCATTCCCTCACTTTTTCAGATCCAGGCCGTACCAAGAGATTCCAGGGAAAACCATCGTAGCTTTCTGCCTCTTCCTCATCGTCGAAGACCAGCCCTCTTTGGGTTCCGCTGCCATATCTTAGTCTGACTTCGTCCTCTGCCTCTTCCCATGCCCTTGCGATATGCTGGCCCTGCCCCAAGCTGCTGTAAAAGCGGGAGGCGAGCATGGTGGCGAGATTATCTGAGATGGCTGTGTAGGTCCCAATGACTGTGGGTACACCTGCCTGAATGAGTTCTTCGGATTGCTGCTGGGTAGCGCATCCGTTGAGGAAAACGAGTTTGAGACTGTCCTGCCGACCGAGGAAACTTACCAATCCTTCGCCATGCGCGACTTCATTATGTCCTTGGGCGGACTCGAGAAGGAGCTGATAGCCATCGGCGTGGCCCCCGTAGTGGAAGAGGGCAATGCGGTCGCGGTATCTCTGACGCTGGAAGGTGTCGAGAATTTCGTCTATAGTAGCGTTGGGGAGTAAGACGATCTCGCAG
Organism: Bacteroidota bacterium; assembly: GCA_039820545.1. Taxonomy (GTDB): domain Bacteria; phylum Bacteroidota; class Bacteroidia; order J057; family J057; genus JALEFZ01. Next base: position 162,519 of record JBCBPW010000004.1, read on the forward strand.
AGTCCCGCATCTTCTGCGGGTTGAAGGGCCTTGCGGAGCGCAGCGATTTCATCCTTGAGGGTATGGAGGAAGCGACCTTCAGTTTTTTCATTGGCGAAGGCGAGGAGAATGACAGGAGGGGTATTCATAGGGTTTAAGACTAAGACAGAAGAGAACCGATCCCGTTTGCAGGACTCAAGAGACTGTGACAAATTGTCTCAATTCTGGAATCTCTTTTCACTATTTAAAAAGAATCTCCTGAAAGGAAAAGTATCAAGTGGTGAATTATCGGATTTTTCGGGTTATTGGTAGCATGAAAATGCCTCTTCCTTTCTATCCCTTAATCTAGTCCTACATTTAGCAATTCTTTCTTACGTTTTTCCGATAGTCTGGCAACAGGTAATGTGGAATCATTGAGCAGATCGAGAAATGTAAGGGGTAAAGGAACAATCTCTTCGTCTATTAGCACGAGATTTGGGTAGCAAGACAAACTTTGGGTCACCCCATATTGGTTTTTATCAGATTCGAATAAGATACTTTTGTTGAGCCCATCGATCACAATTAGTTGCCCCTCATCCGTAATGATACTAATGGTCCCACGAGTTTGATCATCCATCAAAAAGGGTTCCTCAAAGGCAATCTGCGCGATTCTTCCCACACCAATGAGAGGAATGCTAGATGTCGTTCCAGCTTGGAAGTCATAAATATGGATTTCTGGATTTATTTTATCTGTATATACGGCTAGTTCTGGGGTAAGCATATGAATGTAAATCTCATTCACGATGTTTGGGGATCTCATCAGAATTCGTTTTTCTATTTTTGTAGGTTCAGGTACACTACTGACCAATAGCTGTCCTAGCTTACGAAGCTGTCCACTTTTTATCATCCACGCTGACAAGTATTTCTGTATATAGTTTACCGTATCAGAATCTATTATTTTAGGTATACGATTGCTTTCGAGCATGGCGAAACTAAGGATACTAGGGGAAGGGTAACGATAAAATACGCCTTGTTCAGGTCTCATGCGTTCTGGTGTAGACGGTGGGTAAGCCACTTGAAGGGTATCCACTAAATTACGTACCTCCCACGTACTATCTCCAAATATCAAGCCCCATGGCCCATTTTCTAGAGGTGCAATGTCTTGAACGTGTCTATCTTGTAGCGTGAGGGCAGCGTAGGGATGTTGTTCCACGCGATCTTGATCGGTATTGGAGGTGATTTTGGTAGAGGAGGCCGTGACGAAATCCACCGCGTGGTTCCAGATCCTGATCCTGTTTTTGAGGTCCATGGTATATATATCGCGCGTGCGTTCGTCTACGAAGCATCCTACATGAGGGGCATCTCCACCACTAAAGATGATGGTGGGTTGATTGGGATAAACGGACCGTCTCTCAAAAGGATACAGACGTTTCTTGTCTTGACCATAATATTGGCGATCCCATGCGCTGCGAGCAGGATTTCTGTAGAAAGTATAATAGTGTTCATTGGTAAAATATACTTCATTAAAATGTGGCTCTACGGAGGACGAGATGTACTGGGAGCCGCCATACGTTTTTTGGGAGAGATAGCTCATGAACACTTCTTGAGTATACGTACTTTTATTCGGTGGAAAGTAAGGATTACCCAACATGTAGGTTCCTCTTCCTACCAATGTATCTGCACTCGGGAAGACAGGAATAGAAAAAGCCTCAAAGAAAACTCTGTTCTTGATGCTTAGCACTTGAGAGAGAGCCCCGTTATTCTTTGTCTTAAAGAATGTGGAAAAACGAAGTTTTTTGGATGTACTCGTTGGGTCGTTGATAGAGGATATTTGACGAATTGCTCCTTGACGAGAGACATAAAAATCTTGATTAAGGGAATAAAAATATGTCTTTATCGAGTCTGAGAGAGATTGAGGCTGATTCTGGAAATCAGATAACTTAAGACTAGCAAATTTTCTCCATCCCTGATATTCGGGATTCCCTAGTCTGAGATTTCTAAATTTAAATGCTGCTCGTTTGTATGTGCCAAATCCATCATGGGGAAGTTTTTCATACAGCCTACAATCTTCTTTTGAAAAGGCAATCAACACTTCCTGTCGTTTGGGGTGGTAGTAAAATGCCTCTACATGTTCACCAGGGAATGTAACAAAGTTTTGTTCCTGTCCTTTTTCCCAATTCCAAATAGATACCTTATCCTCACCTTTTTGAACCAGAAGTTGGTCCTCAGCGTCTGTCCAGGCCGTATATTGAACATCTTTCAACCTTTGAATCACCTTTCCTTCCTTAAGATCGAAAATGAGTGTCGTATGTTTGTCTCTATCGCTGTGATAGTATAGTAGTAAGTAGTTTTTCTGCGGACTTAGGGTCATCTTTTTTAGAAACATCGGATGGGGGACGGCTGTACCATCTAGCGTAAAACTGGCCTTGTAAGGACTTGGGATCGACTTATTATACATGATGTTCATCAAGGTTCTCCATGCCTCTGGAGAGACTTCTTTAGTCGTATCACAAGCGAGTTCGGCTACGCGTATAGCTTCTGTAGGGTCTATGTGGACAAGTGCTTCTGCTCTATCTGCCAACATCCGAGAGGTTCCCAACTCTACAAATTTCCTTTGTTCTGCTCGTCTTTCCAGTACACTTTGGTAGTAAAAAAGACCCATGATCACCAAGACCACTCCAAAGGCTCCGAATCCCATTCGCGTAATTCTGCGGTTGCGTTGCAGTTTCTCTCGATATTTTCGGCTAGACTCGATGATTTTTAGCGTATTTCCCTTCCATGCTGCCATGCCATGTTCACCTTCTTCCACCAAGGAAAGATCGGAAGGGTCCAGTAAGGTATCGGGATCTTGCTCGTAGGCTAGCAGTTTATTCTCTAGGATCAAGCTCGCCCGCTGCCCTGGTCGTTCAGATGTCTGAAACTCCTTGCGTACCAGTGGAGCTAAGGTGTCGTGCGCAAGGCGGGTGAGATTGCTTCCCGCTTCTGTCAATAGATACAGCGATTTAAATTTACTGATCAAAGAACCTGCTTCGGGCCTGTGTTCGTAACGGTTTTTGAGCTCCTCCTCCGAACGCGCATCTGCTGTCCCCATAGAAGTCGTGTGATAGGAAAGCATATCCAAAGCCAGTCCTGAAGTCTCTTGTTCGGGAAAGGCCGTCTTGAACTGTTTCATTTGTTGGATGTAGAAGCTATCCAGCAAAAGACCCTCACGCTGTAACTCCTGATATTTGGCAACAGTAAAATAGCGATCCTGCTCATGCTGAGTGAGTTGCCAAAGCTTAGTCAAGGTGATCTGAAGGACAGGTGCGATAGGAGAATCACGGTCTACCAATAGATCTTCGGCCATGATGTGTGGTAAGTCAGGCTCTACCTGGACTCTATAGTGTGCTTTCAGCCTGGGAGTAGAAGCAATGCCTCTGATGACTTCTTCAATATCTTCTTTCTCCAAATGCTGGAGAAAAACCTCCTCACGGGCAAGCCCTTCTTCTTTACAAGCTTCCAAGATTTCGGGATGATACTCCTTTCGGTAAGCAAGGATGATTTTGCCCTTGGGGCGCTCCTGCGGGATACCAAAAATGCGAGACAGTACCTCTAGGAAATCTTCTAGCTCTAATGGCAGGCTCACATTGGGCCTGTAAAAAAGCTCTTCTACCTGATCAAGTATGACGATATACGGCCTGTCTGTCTGAGCTTCCAAGTTTTTCCAAGCGGCGCGAAAATCAGAAGTATCCCAATCCTGTATTTCATCTGCCTTTTGGGGTTTTCCCGATTGAATTTTTTCTTCCAGCTTCTGAATGAAGCCTTCAATTTGTTCCTTGTTGGCGCCTTTTAGTCGAGACTCAGTCGTGCGAAGCTGCTGGACACTTTCCTCTAAGCTTCTCAAAGCTTCCTCTGTCAGGGGTTCTAGACTTGTATTTTGAGGGATTGTTTGAAATGCCTGAGCAAAAGTCCCCAATAAGCCCAACTGTTGGTCCCTTCGGAGGTAAATGACGTCTGCTTCTTTTTCTAATCTTGGCAAGAGCCCAGCATCTAATAGAGACGATTTCCCCACACCTGATTGACCATAAAATAAAACAATGGGAGCTGCATGTGCATCCAATAAGCGTGTATACATGGTGCGGATGTACTTTCCCCGACCAAAAAATAGCTCGGCTTCCTCATAGGTGTAGCGTTGTAAAAAATGAAAGGGTGCTTCAGGAAGATCACGTGCGGGAGGAGCAGGTAAGCCAAAAAGATGATTATTGACAGCTCCTGGCAGGCTCCATCCCTTCACCTTTTCCGATCCAGGCCTGACCAATAAGTTCCAGGGAAACCCATCATATTTTTCTTCTTCTTTCTCCTCTTCATCATCGAAGACTAATCCCCTTTGATTTCCACCGCCATAGCGTAATCTGACCTCATCCTCTGCTTCTTCCCAAGCCCTTGCCATGTGTTGTCCCTGTCCCAGACTGCTGTAGAAACGGGCGGCGAGCATTGTGGCGAGATTATCTGAGATGGCCGTGTAGGTCCCGATAACAGTAGGAACACCTGCCTGAATGAGTGCTTCGGATTGCTGCTGGGTCGAGCAGCCATTGAGGAAGACGAGTTGTAGGCTGTCTTGCTTACCGAGGAAACTCACCAATCCCTCGCCGTGGGCGATTTCATTGTGTCCTTGTGAGGACTCAAGTAAGAGTTGGTAGCCATCAGCATGGCCCCCGTAGTGGAAGATGGCGATGCGGTCACGGTATCTCTGACGCTGAAAGGTACCTAGGATCTCGTCTGTCGTAGCGTTAGGTAAAAGGATAATTTCGCAGAGTCCCGCATCTTCTGCGGGTTGAAGGGCCTTGCGAAGCGCTGCCATTTCATCCTTAAGCGTGTGTAGGAAGCGACCTTCAGTTTTTTCATTGGCAAAGGCGAGGAGGATGACAGGAGGGGTATTCATAGGGTTTGAGACTAAGAGAAGAAAGAACCGATCCCATCTCATGTATCAGTTCTCTCTTCTCTATTTAAAAAGAATCTCCTGAAAGGAAAAGTCTCAAGGTATGAATTATCTGGTTTTTCGAGTTATCGACTCAAAGGAATTCGGATATATTGAGTTGTATAGCTCTTTTGGTACAAGTTGAAAAGGGCATCTTCTGGTCTGGAGGTGCCTTCAACAATAAGCGTCTGACTATCAGGTTGAAAGAATCGATTCACTCTGAAGTCTACTTCTATCTCACCACGCAGTGCCAACGTATTCCTTTCCATTTGTCCATCTGCACCGATCGTTACGTGAACCGTAGACAGATTTTTATTGAGATCCAGTGTCGAATAAAATTTTTCCTCTTCAGAATCAATTAAGTCCTGATTGTCTACGTGGTCATTGAAGATGAAGTGAAGATTTTCTCCATCAAAACCTAGGGCATAGCCAGACCATGACTCACTGTAGTTGTAAAATATAGACCTGCGGGTGATCATCTGCTCCCAAAGCAGGGTCCCTTCCGCACTGACAGTAGTCAGTAGGATGTCATAGGACGTATATTCTCTATTTTGCTCGAGGTTAGTACGACTCATGGGATCTGCGTCTCCCGATGCGAGCCTCGTCAATCCTGGTAGAGGAACTACCTTCTTTGTCCTGTGCTGCTCATGAATGATCGTATATCCTCCATCTGCTCGTTGGATGATCCGCGACATGTACATGTTGGTGATCCCTAGCTCTAGCGATAGGGCCGTTCGATAGGTATCTGCTTTTTCTTTTTGAGCCTTGTACTCGTCTTCGCTGATGAAATGAAGAACTTGAGCTAAGCTGAAGTTGAAAAATGACTTTTGGAGAACTTGCCCATTGGTAGGATCGATGGTGAGGTGGAAAACCCCTGCTTTGGGAGTCTTAAATTTAGGTTTGCGCTTAGTCTCAGAAAAATAACCTGTACAAACCAAGTGGCGATTGTGATTCTCAAAAATGATGGGGTTGAATAAGTAGTAATCTCCTACAGGAATCTCAAAGGTCGTTTGCCCCATTTCTTCTAACTCTTCCTTCACCAGCTGAATAATATTGGGTTCCTTTTTCTTTGTCGCAATGAAAGCCAGTTTATATTTAGTCTGATCAGCAGTTAGAGCCTTTACTTCCTCTGGTGTGAGGGGATTATATACATTGGGATAAAGGGGATGTTTGGTAGTCGCCAGCAATTGTCCTGTTTGAGCAGGGTATTGAATGTGCTCGATAGGCTGAGGAAAGGGAATATTATTATAAGCAGTGGGAAATCGGATATGGGATGATTGTGAAGAAAAATCCGATTGGGCATTTGCCAGTGTGAATGTCTCTACAGGCGCATCGCTTTTTTGGATCGCGAGGGTTTCATAGTCGAGCAAATAAGCTTGGGTCGTTGCTTCTTCCTGCTTCGGTCTGAAATAAAGATAAGTTCCATTTTGGGTGGAGATCATCCCTTGATAAAAGGAGGGAGAAAGGTTGATGTTTTTACGATCAACTCTTTCAAGCGTTTGGATATCAGTCGCAATGAGGGCGTAGGAAAAGGCTTCTTGAAGATTTCCCTTTCTTTGGAGGGTGATATATGTACCATTGTAGGTACCTAGATATTCAAGCGTGGTTTCAAATAGCGAACTACTTTCTGCAGGACCTAACTGGTAGGTAGTCGAGTCTTGAGAAAAACTAGGGAGGCAGGATAATGTGAATATGACAAGTAGGGAAAAGGCGTGTATTTTCATAGATCATGCGTTATGATTGGGACAATAGATACTAACCATTCAAGTCTGTTGAGCGCTAACATAGCTTACGCAACGGCTTTTAATGGAAAGAACGAAAAAGAGATTCAGGTAGTCAGCTCCTACCTTGTTTTTTTGTTTGTACGGATGATGAAATAATTTGTTTTATTATTTATCTTTAAAATGTCTTTTAGATAGGGTTGGTATATTTGTCCCTGTCAGCGAGTCCGTCTTCACTGGTCCCTTATCTCAGGAGTGTGAAGCTAGCCCGAGCGATTCTTTCTCTCGTTTGTGTCGGAAAACGGTAAGTGACGTTGTACATATACACGCCACTAGGAGCGAGTTGGCCATTGGCCATCCCATCCCAGGCGTCATGTATATCTTCGCTTTCAAACATGAGGATTCCCCATCGATTGTATATCTGAATCTCGTATTGGATGAGGGTGCAGTTGGCTTTGACATAAAACTTTTCATTCCCCACGCTGCTATTAGGAGAAAAAGCATTAGGGAACAGCATTTCACATTCGCAATTATTTTCGTACTCCCGAATCTGGATGCTATCGCGAATGACACAGTCTCCTTCTCTTACTTCTACCCAATAGGTCCCCGGCCTTGCGACCGTCAGATCGGATTGCCTCGTGCCATCGCTCCACAGGTAAGCGTCAAAGCCTGACTCAACAGCGAGCGGTAGATCCATGACTTCACACATGATGGTATCGGGACCTAGATCTATTGTCGGGCAGAGTATGGAAACATCGTCTAGATAGAGCCATCCTGTCTCTTGGCTACTGGTCTGAAAAGTGACATACGCATACGATCGATCAGGAACGAAGGTATACTCGGTATATTCCCAGGTGGCTTGAGTCGCCCGAAAAGTGTTTTGTAGATCGCCGAAAGCATCCGATTGCATGGAGAGTCCGAGTAGGATTTTATTGTCCGATTCGAAGGTCCCATCTCCTCGTCTCGCAGCAAATCGTATCCTGTAGGTGCGGGTAGGATCAAGGGGCTCGCTCAGCGCAAAGGATAAGGCATCAGAACTACCACTGGCATACAAGGCTGCGTAGAACTTTCCATCGACTGCTTCGCCATACCCGCAGGAATCTTGTAGGAGGTCTATTTCATTTTGCTCTCCGAAGGCCTCGACGAATGAGATCTGACGATTGAATATCTCATTTTGTAAGTTGATCCCACAGGTAGCCGTATTCTCTTCGAGGCTTCCATTTTGTACCTCTTGAGCAAGCAACCATTCGCAAGGAATCCAAAGTAGGAGGAAAAGGGAGCAAAACAAGCGCATAGGATATTTCTTTTCTCTAAGATAAGAAATGTAGGTTCAAAATGATGGAAGGACGTATGGCTTGCTTTCTTCCTGACCCTTTATCTAATGATTTCTCTCAACACCCAATAGTTTGATTCATCTACCTTTAAGGCAACTACACCCTTTGTGATATTATAATAAAAAGTGGCTGCTCCTGTAGGATTTGACTGATACACCTGCTCAAAGCTCTGTCCATATAAGACGGTATCTCCTATCATTTGACTGCTTACCTGAGTGGAGGTATTTTCTCTTTCCAGTGTCACAATTTCGAGGGTCCTGAGTGAGGCGCTATTCAAATTTCCATCCACCGCGAGGTAATCATATATGGCGACCGTGCCCATGGTATCTATAAGTTGAGCCCGAACGATCAGATCTGTATAAAAGATGAAATTATTGAGCGAATCGTAGAAGGCTACCTGTTCGCGATCGCTTTCGAAGTATTCTGTTTGCACGTCGAAGAGCCCATTTTGGCAAAGCTCTCGGATCGTCAGATTGGAGGAGAATACTTCTCTGCCTTTTGGAGCTGTCAGACGATGGATTGCTCCATTCTGATCTTCAAAAATCAGGGTTTCATTGCCTGTATAGGGAACAAAGGCTTTGGACTCTTCTGCCAGGAAGAAGCTGCCCAGTGAGATGCTAGGGCCACATTCGCAGGCAGTGAGGAGGAAGATGAAGGGAAAGAAGAAGAGATTTTTTTTCATGGGGAATGCTGTATGAAGGGATTTTAATCTAAATAAATTTTGACGAAGCGGTTGAGAACAGTCTTGCGGTTACGCGTTGCCAGCAATCCCATGGGGCGAATTGTAGCAAAGATAACGAGTGCTTTGGTGGATGGCTGGAAAAAGATCCCAGGGTTTAAATCTACCAGGGCATCTTTTCTTTTAAATAAGACCTTCCGAGTTTTAGCGCCTTTTTCATCCACCCGTACATAAGTGGAAACGATTTTATCTGCCAAACCATAGGGTCTGTAGGTTTTCGGTACATCATCTGGAGCTAGCGTATCATTTTCAATGCGATCATTGAAAACAAAATGCAAGTCGTCGCCATCGAAAGCGAGACTAAAGTGAGCATATCTCCGCTCGTCTGGCTCAAATCGTTGCTTCTGTTTGACGACAGTCTGCCACCGAAGGTCCCCAACAGGGCTAAAGGTTGTCACCAGTATATGGGCGGCATAGTAATCGGTCTCCTCTCTTGTCTGCATACGTGAACGGTCTGAAAAAGGGTCATCCTTCCATTCTGTAATAGTTTTGACAACCTCTTTATACTGTTCAGAAATAAGGGAAATATCTCCATTTTCTCTTACAATAACTCTTTGGATGATCAGATCATCTATTCCCAAATGGGCATCAGGATCTAGCTCCTTCTTTTTCAAATACTTCTCCCTATTTAGAATGGATTCCTCAGACATAAATTGTCTGATGAGGGTCCTCGAAAATGGGTGGAATACCTGATGTATGATTTTTTTCTGTGTGAGGTCTATAGTCATGAAGAAAATCCCTGTATTCCAGTTATTGTGATCAGTAAGTGAATACAGTCCTGCCAGTGAAAGTTGGTTGTCAGATGAACGGATAATCTTGGGACGATACAAATAATGTTCATCTACCTCAAGGGAGAATTTTTCTTCTGAATCATCCTTTAAGTTAGTCGTTGTCACTTCTATCTTCGCAATGTCTATTATTGGCTTCTTATCTCGTGGGTTGAAGATATCTATTTCATACAACTTCAGATCCTCTGTGACCAGTCGTGGCCAAGTCAGGATGAATGACATATTAAATCTCGGCAATTCATCTCCATAATTGATCTCGCCAGAGGTCGCACCACACAAGATACATTCTCCTTTGAAAAGAGACTCCTTTTGATCCTTGTAGGTTGTACTCGGAAACCTGATAGTGACATCAGCAGGTATAGGTACGAAGTCTTTTTTTCGTTGGAAAGGCTTGTCTGGTCTTTCCTCTTTCACTAGTGAGAGTTGGGAGAAGTCTACCTTGTAGACAGGGTCCTTTTTCCGTTTCTCTTGAGTAGTAAAATGAATGAAAATACCTTCTGAAGTACTGCTTACGTGAGCATAATTTAGCCTTCTGAGCGACTCTAGTTTGCGTGTTTGGGTGATTGCTAACGTTTGTGTATCTCTCGCTTGTAGGGAAAAAATATAGGATGCGCGTCCTACATTTTCCTGATGTAAAGTGATGTAGTTTCCTTCATATGTGCCAAGGTAGGCTAGCATGATATCCGAAAAGACGCTTTCCTGTGTAGGACCTATGACAAATTTTGGATTGTCACCTTGGGCATGCGTGAAGAGAAGGAGAAAATAAAATTGAGATAGGAGAAGATATTGTATAATGGAACCTTTCATGGTCTGCACGGTATATTTTTGTACAAAATAAGGGTATTAATCTTGATCTTATCAAGGTGAAATAGAAATCTTCTCATCCCAACTTCCCATCGACCCTCATTTTCTCCACAGCCACAATCCCGCTAAGGCAAGCGCCAGGGATTCCCTGTCCTGGATAGGTGCTGTCGCCACAGATGTACATGCCTTCATGGTCAAAACGGGCGTCCAACATCTGCCAAGGCTTGATGTTCATATACTGCGGATAACCACCGACAAAGCCCCAGGCACGACCCGTCCATTTCTCCCAAGCACCAGGTGTAGAGGAGTGATGGAAAATGACATCTTCACGCGCGATCAAGCCCCGCTTCTCCAATGTCTCGAAGACGACCTGTTCGATTTCCTCCTTATGATCGATCAAGCGATGCTGTGGATCAGGTACATGCGTCGAGATAGAAGCTACGACCTCGTCAGGTCCACAACGCTCCGTATCGTCGGGATGTGAAAGACTCAAAAAGATGCTGTGCGAACCCGCATAGGGTAGGGGAGCCTCCAAATGGATCTGATGATGAAGGCATTCATGTCGCCCCTTACGCTTGGCAACGATGCCCATCTGAAAGGCCGAGTTCAACTGCTCAGACTGCATGAGGTTGCGTTGGGCTTTGCGTTTACCCTTTTGCCCTTGGTACAAGTCAAGGGTGTTGTTGATGGGAATAGCAGACACGACTTGTTGGGCTTTATACGTATTTACCTGTTTGCGAAACTGTGTCTGCACTTCATAGTGCCCATTGACAGGGGTGATTGCTTGCACAGGTGCTTGCAAAGTGATGTCTGATCCTTGTTTCTTTAGGTACTCGACCATAGGCTCTACCATCTTGAGCAAGCCGCCTGGCATGTAGTAGTTGGTGAAGTTGGTGTAGCAAAGCGCTGTGGCACCAAAGGGCACATTGACCTCGGGATGATAGTTTTGGGCGGTGATCAGCAACTGCTCGTCTACAAAGGCTACAAAGCGCTTATTATCTAGTAAGCCGTGATCGGCCATGAGGCTTTTCATGGATTTGAATGCCAGCGTAGCAAACCCCAACTGCTTGGGTCTAAAGTGACGTGCGGCGTAGAATAAGTCAGAAATATTAGAGGGAGGGAAGGCACGCTGCTTCAGGGATACTTCCCAGACGAATTGGGCGATTTTGAAGCAATATTCCCAGAATGGACGCTGTCCCTTCGGACCAAAGACACGTTCTGCCTCTTTGATCCACGCTTCGAGCTCATGATGGCGTGTGATGACAGTCCCATCTTTGAGGTAGACTTTCATAGGGACTGGGAGTACCCAAGGTTCAATCTGTATGCCGGTGACATCGAGCAGGTGCTTGACGGGCATGTATTCATCCAATCCGACAAGGGTAGTGGCACCACTTTCGAAGATATAGTTCTTTCGTGGATAGGAACTGGAACATCCCCCTGGCAACCAGTTTTGTTCTAGGACATGTACACGCTGCCCATAGTGGGTGAGCAAACAGGCAGCGGTCAGGCCAGCCATACCTGATCCGATGACAAGTGTATCTATAGATTTTGAAGAGATGGGAGAAGATATAGGGCGATCTGTGCGTGCCTGAGACATGTAAAATAATTTCCAGTTTCAATCGTCTACAATAACTGGATCTAGCGGTCAATGTTCAATGAAGGAAGTAAAGGAAGCAGGCCGAGATTTTGTGCGTTACATGAACCTATTTATATAATTAAATTCTAATAGTAGAATTTTTTAATTAAAAAATAACAACCTTTTGAATCTGGGAGCGTATTTGAATAGGTTTTAGAAATTTGTGAAATTTATTTTTGCAATACTTAAACAAAAGTACAGACCCACTGTTATTGTGATTAGCTTTTCGGCCATAACGGCCATTTTTAAGAGGGTAGGATACGCGCGTCTCGATTACCTTGTTCAACACATCTTTAAAAATATTCACTTTCCGATTTTCTATACATGAAGGTAGCTGTATATAGAAAAGCGCACTTCAACGCTGCGCACCGATTACATAATGACGATTGGGACGATGAGATGAACCGCAAGATTTTTGGGAAATGTAACAACCCCAACTATCACGGGCATAACTACAACCTAACGGTAAAAGTAGTAGGTGAAGTGGACCCGCGCACTGGATACGTCATGGACGTAAAAGTGCTCAAAGACTTGATTGAAGAATATATTCTTGAAAGATTTGATCACAAGAATTTAAATCTGGACACGGAGGAATTCAAAAGTCTGAATCCTACGGCAGAAAATATTGCCATCACGATCTACGACATTCTCCGCGACAAACTCGACAACAACTTAGATTTAACAATTAGATTGTATGAAACCGAACGAAACTTTGTGGAATACCCCGCCCAATAATGGGGTAAATGGCCATGAGTCACACAATGGCAACAATGGCACCCACTCAGGGAAACACGGCTTTGATGATGAAATTGGAGATAACCATGTAGCAACTTCTGTTGAAACTCCGCTGCGTCCTGACGCTTTTGACATCGATGACGAAACCAAGATGGACCTGATTGAGTCTAGATTCCGAGATATCATGGAAATCATGGGCTTGGACTTGACGGATGACAGCTTGAGTGGAACCCCCAGACGTGTTGCCAAGATGTATATCAAAGAGATCTTTAGTGGACTGGATCCTAAGAATGCGCCTAAGATCGCGCTTTTTGAGAACCAGTATCATTACGGGGAGATGCTTGTAGAAAGAGACATTACATTTTACTCCAATTGTGAGCATCACTTTGTCCCGATCATTGGTAAGGCCCATATAGCTTACATCTCAGATGGCAAAGTAGTGGGACTGTCTAAGCTGAATCGTGTGGTGCAGTACTTTGCACGCCGCCCGCAAGTACAAGAGCGTATGACACGCCAAATTGCAGAGCATTTGAAAGAAGTCTTAGGGACTGAAAATATCGCCGTAGTGATTGATGCACAGCACTTGTGTGTAGCTTCTCGTGGCGTCAAAGACATCACCAGTTCCACTGTGACTTCTGACTATTCTGGAAAATTTAAAGATCCTGAAACTAAGAAGGAGTTTTTGAAGTATCTGGAATTAAAGTCTTAGTGCAGCATAGTAGTAGTAGTAGTTTTATAGATCCGCGCGAGGCCGAGAGGCTTCGCGTTTTTTGTTTGACCGATATGATTTATCTTTACTCCTTTGAAGAGGATGCATACCATGAAACAGCCCAATCCACTTTCCTACGCTCAAGCATACCATCTGTACCAAACAGGTAATTATTCCGCTTGCCTCAAATTATGTAAAAAGGCGCTGAGTCAGAATCCTGAACAAACGGATTTTTACGCCATGATGGGGTATATCTATCATCATCAAAAAGATTTTGAAGCAGCTTACGAGGCATTTCAAAAAGCAGTATTTGATCAACCTAACAATCCCTTTTATCTAGCAGGCTGGGCAGGTACTTGCGTAGGATTGAAAAAATTGGATGAAGGAAGAAAACTGGCTGAAGCCTCTATCAAGTGTGGGGCAGATATCTGGTGTGGGTATATGGCAATGGCAGCCGTAGAGATGCATACAGGGAATTCAGATAAAGCGCTGGAATATGTAGAATCAGGTCTCAGCCTTAGTCCCAATAATTTGTCTCTACTGAATATGCGCGCTATCCTTTTGTTGCAGAATCAACGTCCTAAGGAAGGGGAGCAAATCAACCTTGATGCACTTGCTCAGGCTCCTGTAAATACGAATAATTTAACTTCTAGAGCACTTTTCCAATTGAATCAGGGTAAGTTAAAGGAAGCTGAACAGAGTCTTAAGGACGCATTGACTTTCAATCCCCATAATATGGCTGCTCAAAGAAATTACTGGCGGCTCAAGAATCCTTTTATGAGGACTTGGCTCTTTTTGAATTCCGAACAACCTATTATTCTACACACAAAGGGGATTGTTCGATTACTTACGGTCTTTATTCCCATTATCCTAGCGTTTTATGGAGTGATGACTAGCAAATACAGCGAACCATCTGATATCATGTGGCCAGTGGTGGTCTTGATCGGCGCGTTTTGGATATGCTTTGCTTGCCCAAGAGTCTACACCAATCGCTACTTTCCATCCGTATTCATCCCAAGTAAGATATATATACGATTACAGGTACTTGCAGTTTGTATATTACTGTCAGGACTGATCTGGACCCTCGCATCTATCCTTCGAAGCCTTCCTGTCAGTCCAATAGAAGGGCCAATGATGATACTTTATGGATGTTTTGGCTTGGCACTTACATCGATCGATGTTCCCATCAAGAATTAGAGGAAAGGCTTATGGCTAGGTTCCGCTTATATATTGTTAGGGATATTGATTAGTGCTTATCTTTATTTTGACTTGCCCCAGATATTCTACCTACCTTATTTCATATGGATTTTTGCTTGGTCATTCTCCCCCGCTTTCGTATTCGGTTTAGTATTTGATTTGGGACCACAGATAAAAGAGGAAACACATGCTTAGTATGTACAAATAGATATTCACTCCTCCTCCCACTCTCCATACTCCTCACTCCGCCATATGAAGTAAAACCAAAAGATCGGCATAGAAACAGGTGCCATCAGCGCAAATCTTATGATCCATAAAAACTTGGAGCCCACGCCAATGGTCTCCAAACTAATGGTGACATACACAAAATAAACCCAGACGAGTCCACTGGTGATCTCTAATCCTCTATTTATGATGTCAGGAAGCCTGATATAAAAAACGATGACTTCAGGCAGGAAGCCGAAGTAGTAGCAAGTGTTAAAGATCCATAATGTAATGGGAATCAATATGACGAACCCTATTAGCAAACGGAGTACACGGGGCAAATTGGAAGGATGAATCGCAGACATAGGAGGATACAAAAGCAGTAAAAAGTATGGTCAAATATAAATAGGAAGGCGTAAAATGAGGGGACTGTCTAAGCAAAATTTTAAAATCTTAGACCGAAAACCTTTGCATAGATCCTTGACAGTGAACTTTTCACAAATCGGCGAATAAATTTTTGCATATGTCAAAATCTTTTAGACATTTGTAAAAATTCGTTTTAAAATTTGAGTTTTGTTTAAAAATTGATTGGATTTACTATCAAATCTTGTCATCATGATCACAAAAAAATTCCTCAAGTCTAAGCCAGTTTGTAAGGTGACTTTCAAGTTGCCCAAAAATGTTTCGAATGGTGCTGATCAGGTTTTCCTCGTGGGAGATTTCAACGAGTGGAATAAGACTGCTACACCTATGAAGGGATTGAAAGACGGTTCATTCTCTACGACAGTAGACCTACCTCAAGGTCAGGAGTATGCCTTCCGTTATTTGATCGATGGAGCTGAGTGGGCAAATGAGACAGAAGCTGATAAGACAGCTTCT
>JBCBPW010000005.1:0-165086 GCA_039820545.1 Bacteroidota bacterium
AAAGGCAGCCTTATGTAGGTCTCTTAATAGCTACGATTTTGTTCTCCTCTATTCATCTTGGACTTACTCAGTTTTGGATGGGAGGGGAAATGTTAGATTGGCATGGAGCATTTATCACTTTTTGGGGAGGAGGAATAGCAGGATGGCTTTATATGAAATTTCAATCCATAGGACCCTCTATCATCTTTCACATGTGTTGGAACTTCATGGTAGTCATTGTCTAATTATTCTCTTTTGTCTTAAAACACATGCTCTCCATAGCCCATGCTTGTAAATCATGCGTATCGAGTCTTCTCGTTGCAAATTCAAAGATTAGGCCCCAATTTGTAGGAAATCCCACGACAAAGCCCAAGAATCAATCCATTGACTACACGAAATCGCGGCAAACAACCCAATGATGATACCTTATTTGCCCCTAAATGGCATCCCGTCCTCACGGATGCTGCAGACGATCTGTGCTTCCTCCTGACGCGGGGCTATGCCGAAAACTCCGCCCTTACCATTGTTGGCAATCGATACCGTCTCAACAAAAGGCAGCGAAATGCCCTCTCCCGCATCAGCACGAGCGACCAGCGGATCGCTGCTCGCATCCAATCTCAATGCACAGAATCAGATCTGAAAGGAGCCACAGTGGAAATCGACGGATTCAATCTCTTGATCTTGCTAGAGAGTGCCTTGTCTGGCGCTTTTATCTTCAAGGGGCGTGACGGCAATTATCGAGATATTTCCAGCGTTCATGGATCATACAAGCGCGTCGTGAAGACGGAGGAAGCAATACGTGTGGTTGGTCAGACATTGCAAGACCTGCAAGTGCGCCATGTCAGATGGTACTTTGACCAGCCCGTGTCGAACAGTGGACGCTTGAAAACGCGTTTGTTAGAGATCAGTCGCGAGGTAAGATGGCCCTGGGAGGTGATACTTGTCTTCAATCCAGATAAAGTGCTGGCAGATAGTGAAGAGATCGTCATTTCTTCTGATGGATGGGTGCTAGACTGTGCCACCAGATGGTTCAATCTAGGAGCCTATCTGGTGGAAGAGAAGATGAAGGCTTCGGCTTTGAACGTGATAAAGGTATAGGATCTATTATGAAAGCCCGCAAAAAATCCCTTCCTAAGCTGTAACTTAAAAAGGGATTGGAACATGAGTAGTGCGGAATCAAACGAATTCCTACTGCTTGTTCAAGATACGGGTATAATCCGAAGCATTGCGGAGGACATTCACGGCCTCTTTTACCTCTTGATCGTGATCTAGGGCAGATTCCAGCGTACCTGCTTCATAGTAGTAGCGCTTGATAATCTCTTGCTTGAGCAGCCAGCTGATATGATCTTTATGCTTGTTGAGATCTTTATCCTTGAGTCTGTCGAGTTCCGAAGCTAGCTGCGCCAATTCTTGTTCTAGTTGGTCAGCATAGGCTTCTTTCTGAACCACTTCCTTGAGTGTAGACAGTTCTTTGTCAGCCTTGGTTTGGAAGGCAAACTCTCTTTCTTTCACAAAATTTAGAAAGTCATTGTACATCTCAGAAGTGACCTGAAAGGATCTGGGAGAGGGGATCTGTGCGTGGGAAACGACAAACTGCGTAGCAAAATCAAAAATCAATCCCTGGTCTTGTAGCTCTTGTACAATGGTATAATTAACAGGGAGCTCTACAGGAATATCTGGTGCAATTCCTCCTCCATCGTATACGGTACGTCCATGGGATGTCTGGAAGGCACGGCGGGCACTGTCTGCCACGCGAATGGCACGTCCTTTACTGTCCTTTTGTCCGTAATCTAGGGCTTGTATGCATCGACCACTGGGGGTGTAATATTTGGCTGTCGTCACTTTGAGCTGCGTGTTGTAGCTCAGCGGACGGATATTTTGAACCAGCCCCTTACCGAAGCTTTGCTGTCCCACGATGACGCCACGATCTAAGTCTTGAATCGCACCTGCTACAATCTCCGAGGCACTCGCGCTGCGCTTGTTGACCAAGACGGCGAGTGGGATCTTGGTATCCATAGGTATCCGCTGGGCAAAATGTACACGGCGACTATCTTCCAATCGGCCACGTGTCTCCACGATGATTTCTTTTTGCGGTACAAAGACATTTGCGACTTTAACCGCTTCATCTAGTCTCCCTCCAGGATTTCCACGAAGGTCGAGGATCAATCCTGACAAATCAGGTGTGGCTTCTTTGAGTACTTGAATGGCATATTGAACCTCTTTGCTGGCATCTTTCGTAAAACCAGAGAGGGCGATATAGCCTACTTCTTCGTTCACCATACCAAAATAGGGGACATTCTTGACATGAATGCGATCACGGAGGATCTTGAAGGTCTGTGCGTTGTTGCTTCCTTTTCGGTTGACCAAAAGTTTGACATGGGTAGCCTTATCCCCACGCAGCATTTTGCGCAGATCTGCTACTTCCATGTTATCGCCGTCTACTGCTTGTTGATCGATTTGGAGGATTTCATCTCCTGCTTTGAGTCCTGCTTTGTCCGCAGGATAGTCTTTGTAGGCTTCTATGACGAAAAATTTCCCTTCTCGCTTTCCCACTAAAGCACCTATTCCTCCGTATTGGCCTGTACTCATGAAGCGATAGTCGTCCAGCTCGTCTTCGCTGATGTAACTGGTGTAGGGATCTAGGGATTTTAGCATAGCGTCAATCCCTGTACGCATCAGTTCCTCAGGGTCTGTTTCTTCGACATACAGTGAGTTCACCTCTCTATATAACCTTCCGAAAATATCCAGGTTCTTGGATATTTCGTAATAATCATCTGAGACATTAGTGATAAACCCAACAGAAAAAGAGAGGAGGATAAGGGATGCACCCAAAATAACTTTCCTAGCCTTCATATACACGACTACCTTTTCAATACCCTATTAATACGCATTTTGCTACAAGTTACTCAGGTCAAAAGAATTCCCTATAGCAATTCCCATATGCATTCCTACAAAGTAAGAATTTTAACAAAAGGGTAAAGGAGTAAACAGACTTCTCACCCTTTAGTTCATTCGAAAATCGTATCTGAATATATGAATATCCCGTTGGATAACAAGGCTATCTAGGGGGCTGAATGCTTCGAAGGTCTGAATTGATTCGTGACAGGCCTTTTTTCATGGCCCAATTGATGGTGTGAAAAGTGGGAGGTTGGAAGCTGCGAATGACAACAAAAATAGCAAGTGCTCCTTCTGGTAGTTCCTGTGGGCGCAAGTGCAGAAGTTTGTGGAGTCTATAGGCTTCTCGCATCCTGCGTTTGAGCTTATTGCGCACGACGGCTTTCTTAAAACTGCGCTTAGGAGCTGAAAAAGCAATTTGGACGGGTTGCTCTGCCCAATCTTCAGGTATGGGAAAGGCATAAAAAAATTTGAGCACGCCGACCTTTACAGACTTGCCATGCTCAAATACATAATCTATAACAAGCTTTTTACAAAGCTTTTCTTCTTTTGGGAAAAAATAGCGTATCTCAGAAGGAGGAGTTCCTGAGGGGCTATTTTTGCTTGTGGCGTCCTTCATCGCTGACTGTCAATCTATGACGTCCTTTCGCACGACGAGAGGCCAATACTTTTCTGCCGCCTGGAGTTGCCATACGAGAGCGGAATCCGTGCTTGTTGCGACGCTTGCGGTTACTAGGTTGGAAGGTACGTTTCATCTCTTAACTTTCTTTTCAAAGGACTGCAAAATTAAGTATTAATTTGACCTATCCCAATTTTTCTTTCTCTTTTGTGGAACTAAATGCAAATTTTCTAGGTTAAGGATATCATGAAACTCAAATTAATACTAGGAAGTATACGCGAAGGGCGCAAGACTGTGCACGTCGCTCATCATATATATCAACTCTTGGCAGCAAATACGGATGTAGAAGTAGAGTTGATCGATCTCAGAGAGTGGAATCTTCCTCAGTTTGCTTCAAGATGGGGTAAGGAGGAGAAGCCCGATACGTCCTTAGTGGTGGTGGCGGGTAAACTTGCCGAAGCAGATGGCCTGATTTTCATTTCTCCAGAGTATCACGGAAGCTACACGGGCGTATTGAAAAATGCCATTGATCATTATTGGAAAGAGTTTAAGAAAAAACCGATTGGGGTCGTAGCTACAGGTGCGGGTTCGCTTGGAGGCATCAATGCCACAACAGAGATGCAGCAATTGGTCCTTTCTCTAGGGGCTTTTCCTATGCCGCAAAAACTGATCGTGCCTTATGTACAGCATGCTTTTGAGGAAGATGGTACACCCAACAATGAAAAATATGTAGCACAGGCAGAGCAATTTGTATCTGAGTATATCTGGTTTGCCCAAGCGATCACCGAGGCACACAAACGAGATGTAATTGAGTCCCAGACAAAGATACAGGCTTAGCACGATAGGTTTGTATAACATAGATTTTGTAGACAAAAGAGATGGGAGGCGCGGGCTTTCCATCTCTTTTCATTTCTACCAGCTGATTTCAGCCTTATCCCTAAAAAACTTATCTGTCAGTGTAGCCGGAGCCTCTTTGGCGAGCCACACGATGGTTTCAGCCCCTTTTTCTACAGATCTGGGAGCCGAGGAGCCACCCATGTCGGTCCTGACCCACCCTGGACAAACGGCATTTACACTGATCTTTTTGTTCTTTAAATGGTAGGCCCAATGGCGTGTCAATCCATTGAGGGCGGTTTTGGACATGCTGTAGAGGGGCGCATAACCTTCGATCTCTCCACAGATCACACCCGCTCCACTGGATACATTGATCACGCGGCCACCAGGCGCGAGCAAGGGGATACAAGCTTGAATCAACCTGAAAGGTCCAAGTACATTGACCAGATAGGTCGTAACCAGCATTTCGTTTGATACATCCATCAAGGCTGTACCTTCGTCTAGCAGCAAGGCAGCATTATTGACCAGAATATCTACGTGGTGATAGCCATGAGAGATATCTTCCACGGCGCGATGTATACTTTTGGGATCGGCTAAGTCAAGCAAGATAAGTTCTACTTGTATGTCCTCAGCGCGGAGTTTTTCGAGTGCTTCGCTGCCTCTGGTACGACTTCTTGCCCCCAGCAAGATTTTCATTCCAGCCTTTCCCAACTGGCGTGCGACTTCGTAGCCAATCCCTTTATTGGCCCCTGTGATAAATGCGACGGATTCCATATGGTAATTTATACATTTGTAGGTATAGAAACCGTCTTACACTTGACTCAACATACGTTTTCCAAACCCCATTAAGCCCATTCCTCCTCCCGAATGAATGACGAGGATGTTTCCCGAGAGATTTTGCACTTTGATTTGACGCTCTGCATTCATGAACAACTTGGCAGAGTAAATAGGATCTGTAATGATTCCTTCTGTCTGTGCCATATGCATCACGTAGTCCAAGACGGTTCGGTTCACTGCTCCAAAGGAGGCTGCCGTATAGGGCCTGTAAGTCTTCCAGTTTGCCACTATTGGAAATGACTGTTGGGTTGCTTTCTCCAGCCATCCTTTGATAAGCTGAAGTTGGTGGGAAAAATAGTGAACATCTCCTGCGGTCAAAACCACATGCAATTGGCCTAGGTGATGATCTTTCGCCATCATACATGCAAGTACTCCTGCCATCAATGCTGTACCTGAATCTATAAATACATGATCAAATGCATAGCCGCATGCTGCTTCATTTCGCTTGATGTCCCCATATAGAGTACTCGCTCCCGCTGAAGCTGGTGCACAAGTACCACCCTCAGGTATGAGATAGGTAGGAACTGTTGCCTGATCGGCAAATGTGGTTGCTTGCTGCTCTACCTCACCCCAAGCTTTTCCTTCTATCCAATGGATTTCAGCATCCTTTGCCATCAGCTGAAATAACAGCTCATTCCCTGTGGTATGTGCTTGGTGACTTTTTTTGAGGAAGTAAATGGGGCGAATGCGATGTTCAATCAGCAATTGGGTAAGACCAGCAATATGATTGGATCGCAGTCCACCAATCAATACAGCTTGCGTATAGCCTGATCGAATCAGGAAGGGGATGAGTGAAGCATACTTACGTTTCTTACATCCGCTAATGCCAAAACTTCCTTCATCCTCCCGCTTGATCCAAACTTTTCTACTGGGATGAGAGTGCGTATGCCATGGATGGATACGACTCTGATACAACAAAGCTTGGTCAGAGAGCTTAGTAAGTATGTCCAGAGTCGACTGATTTGCCATGATTTATGGTTTTCTTCTTACAAGTACCGTCTCCAATTTAGCATTTTTTATCTATATTTGCTCCAAATCATCCGCTAGCATATGACGCTAATCTCCTCTATTTCAGGCACTCGTGGTACTATCGGTGGCCGCGCAGGTGACAATCTTACACCACTAGATATTGTAAAATTTGCTGCTGCTTTTGGTTCATGGCTTTCTTTTAAGTCTCAGAACCGTACGGTTGTGATCGGAAGAGACGCTCGACCGTCTGGTGAAATGCTCAAACAAATGGTCTCAGGCACATTGGTCGGTTTGGGTTTTGAAGTAGTAGATCTGGGGATCAGCACGACACCCACAGTAGAAATGGCTGTGCCAGAGTTGCAGGCTGCTGGTGGCATCATCTTGACCGCTTCTCATAATCCCGTCAACTGGAACGCACTCAAACTCCTCAACTATCGTGGAGAGTTCATCACTCGTAAAGATGGATTAGAGATCTTGGAGATTCTGGATCAGGATCTTTTCCAATTTGCAGAGGTAGAAAGCCTGGGCAGAATCAGAAAAGACGATTCCTTTGTCACCAAACATATCGATCAGATTCTGAAACTCAAGCTGGTGGATAAGTATGCCACTAAAAAGGCTGGCCTAAAGGTAGTGGTAGATGGTATCAATAGCAGTGGGGGACTGTATGTGCCTCAACTGTTGGAAGCGATGGGCGTAAACGACATTGTGAAGATTCATTGCCAGCCCAATGGATGGTTTGCGCACAATCCAGAACCGCTGGAAAAAAACCTTCAGGATCTGATCGAAACCGTCAAGCAGGAGAAGGCCGATTTGGGTATTGCTGTGGACCCAGATGTAGATCGTCTGGTATTTATAGACAATGAAGGACAGATGTTTGGAGAAGAGTATACCATTGTGGCGATTGCAGACTATGTGCTGAAACATACCAAGAGTGCTGTAGTGACCAATCTATCCTCCAGTCGTGCTATGCGCGATGTCGCCGAACGTCACGGATGTAGATACTATGCATCGGCTGTAGGAGAGGTCAATGTCGTGGAGATTATGAAGCGTACAGACGCTTTGATCGGGGGAGAAGGAAATGGTGGGGTCATTTATCCTGCATTGCACTATGGTCGAGATGCCTTAGTGGGCATTGCTTTATTCTTGTCTCATCTGGTCAAAAGTGATATGACTGCACACGAACTCCGCGGACAGTATCCCGACTACTTTATGGCGAAAGAGAAAATCCAACTTTCGCCAGGTATGGACATAGATGGTCTACTGGAAAAGTTCAAGGCTCATCACAAAGGTGCGCAAATCAATGATGTAGATGGCGTAAAAGTAGACTTTGAGAAGACTTGGGTCCACTTACGTAAGTCCAATACAGAACCCATCATCAGGGTATATACCGAAGGGCCTACGCGGGAAGAGGCGCAAGCATTGGCCCAGGAAACCATCTCTCTCGTTTCGTCATGGGCTTAATATTGAGAAAAACATTGAGCATAAAATAAATATTATATATAAATTCCCTTCTTTATTCTAAGAAGGGGATTTATTTTTTGAGGCATAATGTGTACTTTTCCAGAATTAACTAATAGTCATTGGCAATGAATACTCACACTAAGATATACTTGGATCACGCTGCTTCGACTCCTCTTGACCCAGCAGTATTTGATGTGATGAAGCCATATTTTCTTGATTTTCAGGGAAATCCTTCTTCTACTCATGCCTATGGGCGTGCCCTCAAGCATGCCTTGGAACAAGCGCGAAGAGACATCGCCAACTGCCTAAATGTGCGCCCGCTAGAGATCTATTTCACCAGCGGTGGCACAGAGTCTGACAATCTCGCCATTAAAGGAGCAGTAGAAGGCTACCAGCTGAAGCATATTATCTCCTCTCCGATTGAGCACCATGCAGTGACACATCCCATTGAGGAGCTAGAGAAGGAAGGGAAAGTCACGGTGACATGGTTGAAGGTAGACCGTAAGGGACAGATCAGCCTGCAAGAGCTAGAACGTACGCTGAAAGCCCATCCACGCGCTCTTGTATCCTTGATGCATGGCAACAATGAGATTGGGACGGTGTACGATATCGTTTCGATCGGACAACTGTGCCGTCAGTATGATGCCTTCTTTCATTCGGACACGGTGCAGACACTGGGTAAAGTACCTTTGAATGTTAATGATCTAGAGGTAGATTTTTTAACGGCCTCTGCGCATAAATTTTATGGTCCTAAAGGGGTAGGGTTTTTATACGTGCGTAAAGGGGTCAGTTTGCCTCCCCTCGTCACAGGTGGTGGGCAGGAACGAAGACTTCGACCTGGTACCGAAAATCTCCCCGCTATCGTGGGTATGGCTACGGCTTTGAAACGAGCCTATGAGCGTATGGAGACGAGTGGGCAACAAGAGTGGGAATTGAAGTCGTACTTGGTCCAGCAGTTGAAGACATACTTCCCAGGCGTACGCTTCAATGGAGAGACGGCACCTGAGCATTGCCTTCCCAATGTTGTGAATATTACGTTACCAGGAGCAGGCGACCCAATGCTCCTTTTTAACCTGGATTTAAAAGGAATAGCCGCTTCTGGTGGTTCTGCTTGTAGCTCTGGTGCTACGGTAGGCTCTCATGTATTGCATCATATCGGTGTCACAAAGGAAGAGATGCCACGATCCCTCCGCCTATCTGTAGGTAAGACAAATCATAAGTCGGATGTAGATACATTGATCCAAGCTTTGCAGGAGATACTGGTTCCTGCCAATGCATAAATATTATCTGAAATTTTTTTGACCAAATCCTCCCCATTCTACGTATAGTAATTGGGAGGATTTGTTGTTGCTGGACTTTTAGTTTTTCTGCCTTTCACCATTAAAGGCCCATCCACTCATCATATATTGTAAAGATTATTGGAATGTAAGCACCATACACCTACATTTCGCTAGTAGTTTGTGAATAAAGAAAAAGTCTGCTTATCCCTCCTGTAGTATTGATGAATCTATATGGAAAGTAGTAGAAACGTAGCGATATACCTTGATTTTGAAAACCTTGCCATCTCAGCAGAAACTGTATACCCTTCTCGAGATAAGCCTTTGGATATAGGCCCATTAGTAGACTATGCCACCACCAAAGGGGTTATCTGTTCGCGAAAAGCCTATGCCGACTGGTCAAAAGATATATTTGCCCAATATCAAAATCGCCTCATGGATCAGGGCTTCGAATTGATCCACCTTCCTGAAACAAATTTGCAGGGAAAAAATGGCTCTGATGTACGACTTGCTGTAGACGTCATGGAGTACATGGAGTTTTTTCCCGAAATCGATACCCTTCTCATTGGGTCTGGTGACACAGATTTCATTCCACTCATTCAGCGACTGCGGACCAAGGGTAAGTCAGTGGTAGTCGTAGGATTTGAGCATAGTGTAGGTACGCTCGTCAAGCGCAACAGTGACGAATTCAAAGCGCTAGAGGATTTGATTGGAGCGCCTGAGGAGGAGTCTCCTTCTTTTGGACTTTCTGATGAACCTACGATTGCTAAGGGCCGCAATCTATTGATCCGCTACATCAGGAGTAGCAGCAATGAAGATGAACCCATCTTGATGTCCCAGTTGAAGCAGCAACTCTTGAGGCTAGATCCTTCCTTCTCCGAAAAAGAAATGGGCTTCAGCTCTTTCAAGCAGTTTATCTTATCTCTGCTGGATGATGTCGTGGAGAAAGTTGAGATAGAAGACAACTCTCTTCCTGTAGTCTATCTTCAAGAGCCACCCAAAGAACATGAACCTATCAGACTGAATTCGAAAGAGACTGCAGGACAATTTTTGATGAAGAAACTCCGATATCAACGAGAGTCTCAGAAGCGTTTGGCAATGTCACAGTCACTATTTGACGTATTGCGAAAAGATGAAGAACTTTCGATGAGTCAAATGTTTGAGTTGGTCCATGAGACAGTCAAACCCAAACTGGCCAAGACGGATGTCAAAAAATACATCAATACCCTTTTTACTGGAGGAGCTTTTATGGCCAAAGACAACCGTACCAATGGCCCCTTGCTTTCTCGTCCTTTTTGTCTAGATGCCTCCATCGAGAGCCCAGAAGGCATGGATCAGGTATACATTCGTCGTATCTCCGAAATTCTCCAAAGCCGTTATACCGACCTTGAAACACAGGAAATACTGGATCTTCTCATCTGATACAATGAAGGGGTAGGTATCGTCCTTATCGACACCCCAATGGGATTTCTTACATTCAGACGGTAAAATTGCCCGTTGGTGATAAGCGGAATAGCCCCCCTGCCCGTAATTTGTATCTTGATATGATTTTGCTCCCGTAACCCTACAATCGCCGTACCCTTTCAGTTTTCTTGTAATCCCTAAGGGGACTCATGCTGCGCATGCATTTCGATGGATGTGTAGACAAGGCTGTTGTTTATCGTCATGACACACTACAATCCAAATCATTCACGATATCAGGAATCCCAGCAGAAAGGACCTTCTCCTTCTGATCAGGCTGAAGAAGTATTTCATCAGGCTAGAAAGACGGGGCAGCAAAAGCAAGACGCTCATGCACATCCTATGAAGAATGCCACATGGCAATGTAGTAGTTGTAATCACATCAATAAATCTGAGGCATTGGTCTGCGCCAACTGCCATCAAGCCTTGCCCGTCATCGCTTTGTTCAAAGCACATCAAATACATAGCTTATCAGGTGACCTTATCCGCCTGCAGTGGGAAGTCTTCGAAGCTACTGAAGTATTGATGATCCCTGGCCACCAAATATTTCCTTCTAATGGGACGCTAGAAATTACACCAGATGTGGGGCTAGAGTTCACGCTTGTGGCGCGCAATGCATCTGGATCACGACAAATTACTACACAAGCGGTATCGCTTCCTCCTGTCATTCAAAGTTTCACGGCTGTAGATACAGAGATTAGTCTGGACTACGCTGTCATCCTTCAGTGGGAAGTAGAGAATGTCCAGCAATTAGAACTCGATCGAGGCATTGGGGATGTTTCAGGAAAAGGTTTTGTAGAAGTATATCTAGACGAGCCTGGACCTGTCACATTGACAGCTACGAACGAGTCTGGAAGCGTGAGTCAGCAACTTCATCTCACGCTCAAAAAGCCTGAAATTCACACCTTTCAGTCTAATACATCTAACATCCAGCTAGGCGTGCCGATCTCTTTCTTTTGGGATACGCTCAATGCAGCAGAGGTCACGCTCATGCCAGATGAGATTGATGTGACAGATTACAACCAAATAGATCTCTTCCCTGAGAAAACGACCACTTATACCTTGGTAGGTCGAAATCGTGCAGGTGAAGTCCGAAAATCCATCAAGCTTACACTTCCTCCCCCACGAATCAACCACTTCGGCTCAGATCATGCTGTATCTACTGAGGGTAGTCTGGTGGAGTTATCATGGGATGTAGAAAATGCCTACAGGGTATATATCAGCCATGAGGTGGGAGAAGTCGAAGTTCGTGGATCGACCAAAGTGAGACCGAATCAGGCCTATACAGATTACATCCTCACGGCTGAGGGGCATTCGGGAGTTACCCAAGCCTCATTCAAAGTGACCCGCTTCCCCGTACCGCTGGAGGAGTCTTTGTTTGTCCTGGATACACCAGAACCTGAACTCCTTCTTATGAAGCAAAACGAGTCGCAAATGCCAAAACCTTTACCTGAAAAAAACAAGCAACAACATGCAGAGCCTCCCCAGCCACCTGAGTCGGAGGTGCGCGCAGAGCAACAGGCTCCCTCACCCGAGACGATAGAGCAGGACAAGTTCCATATCTGGCGTGCCCAGCAGATGATGTTGACAGAAGAGATGATGCGGATGGAAAAAGCCAGCCTGCGCAAAGAAATCAAACAGATCCTAAAGAAAGTCAGAAATAAACTCGGCCCGAAAAAATCCTAAAAGCCAATGGAGGAATACGGAAATCATTATCAAGATCCCTATGCTACGCACTATGAGCGTCCCGATGGCATCAAGCGATTTTTCTTTGCTTGTGCAGGGGCCTACCTTCGCATCCTAGAAGAGTGCCCTTCGGAGCACACCAAGTATGTGGGCATCGGTGCGACCATCTTTCTTACTGCTTGCCTGGCAGTCATTTCAGGCTCGTTTGCCATCTATACCCTCGTCCAGAGTATCCCCATTGCCATTATGTTTGGCTTGTTATGGGGTGCCTTGATCTTCAATTTGGACCGATACATTGTGTCTAGTATTCGTAAAGAAGGTCGTTTCTGGAATGAGTTGGCTATTGCAGCTCCTCGTTTGATATTTGCGATCCTCATTTCGATCGTCATCACAAAGCCCATCGAGCTGGAAATATTCCGCAACCAAATCAATACGGAGTTGCTTTCATACACGACAGATCTACAAAAAGATGCGGTCGCCCAACTCGATAGTCGGTTGGGATTGGATTCCATTCGCCAAGAGCTCAAAGCAGTAGACAGCGTACGCCTGGAATTCAAGAAGCTGCGTGAAGGCAAACCTACATCCTTTGATTTTGGAGAGATTTCAGCTGAGTATACGGCTGCAAAAGTCTCGTATGACTCTCTTTACAAAGTCTACAATCCCAGGATCAAAGCCAACGATCAGAGAAGGAGTTATCTTTGGGGGAAGTATGCCAAGCGTATCTATGAAGAAGACGAGAATGGTGTGCGCCGTGCGACAGGGAAATGGGATGTACCCAAGAATATACAAGAACAGACCAACAATCTTTACCTAGTGAATAAGCGCCTTAAAGGAGAATTGGAGACCCAATCCAAACTTGTACAGGAGCTAGAGCAAAAGCGCCGAGGAGCCAGAGAAGAGTTTGCCGACGGGATGGAAAAGGAGATTACATTACTCAATGAGAAACGCACGAGCCTTGTGGCTTCTATGCAAGAGAAGGAAGCCATCCGTCGTGAGGAACTGCCCAATGTGGAGGAAACAGCGAAGAAGTATGGTATAGGATTGCCTGGCTTGATTCAAGCACTGGAGCGGATGAAGAAAGCGGATAGCTCCATCTGGTGGACCTCCAATCTGATTATGTTGTTGTTCATCCTTATTGAGACTTCCCCTGTCTTCGTCAAGTTGATCTCCAAGCGTGGGCCTTATGACTACCTACTCAATAGAATAGAACACTCGAAGAAGGTAGAATCACTTCGCTACATCTCAGACATCAATTACGATCTCAACAACTCTATGCGACTTCAGGCACGGCAAAAGACCCTGAATGGTGTGCAGCATGAGGAGCAGATGTATTCGGATAATTGATATCTACGAAGTATACAGGTTACATGCATCATCCATTTCAGTATTTGAGATGGATGGTGTTTTTTTGTGGAAAATGAAAAAGCACGTGGTTCGATGAGCGGGGAGAATATGGCCTATGCATCTATGCTTTTCATCTCATGCCTCCTCCATCTCAGCTTCCCATAGCTTCTGAAAGAACTTCTGGGATCGACTGCTCTCTAGTTTGAAGCCTAGCATACTGATGACATAAGCAAATGGGATCATGGCTAGGGGGATAAACGTAAAAAGAGTGATCCCTTCATTTTGTATGGCATCGTAGATTAAGCCTCCCAAAGCAAATAAAACGAAGCCACACCAGATGGCGAGGAATACAATCACCTCAGGTGCTAGGCGCATGGCGATCTGAATCTCTGTTTTATGGGTTTTAGGAATGATGGTTCCTTTGATCTGAGGGAGAAAGGAGTTGCGGGAATGGATGATGCGGGAGATTTTGAAGGTATTGACAGAAACAGATCCTTTGTACGTATCTGAGGTCGAAGCGACTGAGGGACCTTGACGTCTCATCCTGACATGCTCGCCCAGGCGCTGGACAACCTCTTCTGGTGACAAGGAGGTGTGGTAAATAAGGTTTTCAGTTGGTAGGTATTTACTCATGTGGGTGCTTCAAATGCAAAATAATCATAAGAAAGATCGTCTAATTTTGGGTAGGTTGAAAGTGGGCATATAGATTTAGTTTCTTTGCCTGAGTTGTTCTACGATCCTCTCTTTTTCTATCCCTAATAGCGATTATCCTTGATCACCAATGCCTGATCCTGCTTTTCTTTATCTAATAATGCTTGAATCTCCTCGGAGATTTCTTTAGGTCTGTCAGCTCTCGCCTTTTGAATTCGCCCTTCTTGATCAATCAACACAAAGGTAGGAGCAAAGTTGATTTTATACGGCTGGATGGCCTCATTGCGAAACTGTTTTTCTGCCACTAAATGTATACCAGGGAAAGGCTTGTAATCTAGAAACTCCCCAAAGTTTTCGTCTTTTCCCTGAATAAATTGCTTCCAATTGGCAATGTTTTTCTCATTGTACTCAAGTGCTACATATAAAAATACTACATTTTCGTCTTTGAATTCATCTTTGAGTTTGAGTGCATTTGGAATCTCCTGAATACAAGGATAACACCAAGTACCCCAAAAGTCGAGGTATACGACTTTGCCTTTGAAGTCGCTTAGGCTGACCAGTTCTCCCGATGCATTGGGTAGGGTGAAGTCGGGTGCCATCATGCCTGGAGCCAGTTGTCCGTAGTCCCGAGAAAGCGAGTCAAACAATCCCTGACTAGCAGGCTCCGAAAATGTCATAGCCTCTCGGAAGTAGGTAAATTCCTGAAAAAAAGAATCTAGCAAGAGCCCTTCAGAGTAAGCCATGACGGTACTAAGTGCAAGTTGATCTTTCCAAGCATTGGCTGGCAGCCCACGGACATAGTCAAACTTCCAGAAGAGATGCTTCTTCCACCAGTCATCAGCGACTTCCTCTTGAAAGGCCAACCTTGCCTTATAAGTCAAGTAACTCCCTGCAAACTTCTTGGCTAGGCTGCTTTCGTACGAACTACTTTCGAAGTCTATTTCATTGAGAAAGGAGAGATAGGCCGAGTCAGGATAGTAATATTCAAACTTGCGCTCCATATAGTAATTTCTCCTTTCAAGGTGGGCGAGCAGAAAGTCTGCATGCTCAAAGTGAATGTCTTGTTCGAAACGGACCCTTTGTTTAGCAGAGATCGTATCATTCGCAGCAAGTGCTTCGAGCCTTAAGGATTTTAGACTATCCATGAACTGAAGAAAATCAGTTGATGTAGGGAAATCTTTGCTCTTTAGTTTATCGTAAAAGGGTGTATCCTTAGGAAATAATCGGAAATCGGCCTCCAAATGACGGAGTTTGGCCGCACCTCTTCCCGAGAAGCGCAAACTGGGATCATCTCTCCAACTCGATTGCTTGACATAGATAGAGTCTCCTGGTTCCAATAGCAGGTCATACTCCAATCGGCCATAATTCGATTGTGTTATCTGGACATATTGTGCTGCATCTAGCGGGACTTTGAAATAGAAGTATCCATTGGAATCGGTCCTTGTCTCTGCTAGAGGTGCTGTACTTCCCAAGCCTGGAAAGAAATCGGACATAGCTGTGAAGACAAGTTTTTCATTTTGTAAATCAGGCAACTCTCCTTCGAGTATCACAAACTGTGGGTCAGGTTGGCAACCCATTCCCCAAAGACTTATAACCAAAACCAGGATCAAGTAGTGCTCCATTGTGTTGTGTATTGTGGGATGTATATGAAAATAGCAAATGTTTTCATGTGAGTCCTATAGAATAGACGATCTGACCACAGAATGTTCTACATCTCTTTTGGTTCATATATAAGATTATGGCTGTATGCTGGCTAATATGGCGGCTTGATCTCCTGCCAAATCATCTACCACGCTCCTAAAAAAGGACTGTCGCTCACGAGGATAAGAGAGCTCATGATCTACAGGGATTCCCTGATTTTCGTAGCACTTACCTTGATTGTCCATATAGATTTCATTGGAGATGGCAAATGACCAGCCATTGGGTAAGGTCTTTTCAAGCGCAGTGGACATGGCACCAGATGTGGCAGAACCGATCCGCTGAATGTGGGGAATCGAAAGCGTAGCGATTGAAAAGGACTCTGCCGCGCTGCCTGTCTGTGGAGAGGTGAGCACGTATACGGGGCGGGTGTAGGCGTCCTTTCTCCCTTCGATATACAGAGGCGAGGTAGGCGTAAACTGGTTCTCATAGTAGAGCTTCTGCGTGGCGATTTGCGTTTGGGTAGGAATGAACCTACTCAGGATTTCGTAGCTCACAGCGTCTTGCCCCCCGCCGTTGAACCGAACGTCTATGACGATGGTTTGCATCTGAGCAAGATCTTGCATGACTGTATCCATAATGCTACGCACGCCTTCCACCTCTTGCTTGATGTAGTCCCCCTCATACATTTGATGGAAAGTCTCGACATAAGCGTCTACGTATCCAACCTCTTCAATGAGGGATTTGGGAATATCCAGATCGGCATACAACCACATAGCTTTGACTTGGATATAGCCGATGTCATCTTTCATCTTTCCCCATTGGATGAGCCAAGAGTCGCGGGTCAGTTCTTCTTGGAGATGATGCTTGGCCACCATAGCTGCTACTTGAAAGTCTCCATATTCAGGTAATGTTGTTTCCTCTTCCTCGGGCGTACGTTCTTCCATTTTCTCTAGAATTTCATAGACTCCCTCATCTGCTTCCAGATAAGCATGGTTGTCTTTCAGGATTTCTAGGGTTTCTTCTATGACGAGATAGAGTTCGGCTTCTGTGGAGTTGGGAGAGAGCTTGGCCTTTTGCTGGGCGTACAGTTTGGACCAGTCGATCTCGTTGAGCTGCATGAAGGCGTAGTGTTTGCTGACGGTCTCAGCGAAGACTTCGAAGTTGTAGATGGGATCTCTTGCTTCAGATACTGTTTCCGTGCAGATTGTCGGCAAACTGGGAGCTGAAGTAAACTTATAGGTGATGACGCCTTTGCGGAGGGAGAGCGTGTCGTTTTCTAGGGTCAATGAAGACGTAAGCTCATCTAAGGATCCCTTTCGATTGGGCAGACAAGAGATCGAGGTGAGGTCATAGAATGCATATTTTGTACTGTCCTGAATGTGCAATAGCCAACCCGAACCGACAGACTTCCATGTACCGTTGAGGGTAGTGGGAGGTAGAGCCTGACAGGAGACAAGAGCGAGCAGGATAAAGAGGAGAATGTAGAAATAAATCTTCATGATTTTCTTCGATTGGGAGAGAGATCAATGCCAAGGACAAAGAAAATGAAATGAAGGTGCAAGGAATAGAAAATCCTTAACGTGGAGGGATTGCGATTTTTTTTAGAAGCACCAACGGGACGTTGGCACTGGCAGGAAGATGCTCACACCTTCCAGTCGTTTGGATTTACCTCATCCAGTAAGCCTAAAAAAGCGACTCTCACGCGATTGCGCGTTCTGCTGTAGTGCTCCAAAATCGCACTGGATTCATGGTTTGAGTGCCTAAGTCCCAGCATCACCTCCTCCTGAGTAGCCTGTTCATCCGATGTATCTTCTCCTTGGATCTGGGCAAGCAATGTTTGGGTGTCTTTGACATCTTGGAGCATCCCACGCAAGTTGATGAGTTGGTTATAGGATTCCCAAGTAGGCTTTACATGAGTTTGTAGTGCTATGAGTGCGCCTTCCAGATCTTCTATAGCTTGGGTTTTGAGTTGAACCAGTCTTTCCTGGTGTTGCATAACGTTCATGATCCTTCCTATTTTTTCCAGATTTGATACCGTTTGACTCGCGTATATACTTTGGCTCAATGATCTCACCCAAACTATCGGATACGACAGTCAATACAACATTGCTTCCTCAATGATAGACCTTGGTTTCTCCTACAAGGTGATCTTCATACCGATAGCGCTCTACAGAGGCTTGTCCATTTTTACTTTGAATGACCGAATCGTCCCGCCTGATCCATCATCAAAGGTGATCCCAGCCTGTATCCCTGCGCGGGCGATTGCCTCTGCGTCGAATTCTTCCCTGTCAAATACTGCATGCATCGCTCCGAGCGCATAGCGTTTGCCACTGCCATAAGCCCAAAATTTCTTATACGGATGGACCTCCCGAAGGGAATGTACTCCAAACATGCCATGCTTATTCACGATCGCGATCAGAAACTGGGAGGACTCCACAGGATCGTCGTCGTCTTCCTTAGGATTGAGGAAGTATTTCTCTTTCAGATCTGCATGCAGTTTGGTGAAGTATTGATAGATGGAGGAAACGGAAGAAAAATCGGGGCTTTCGGTTTCCTTTTCCGCAATGTCTCGTAGCACCATGTGGATAGAAACCATCCCGACCATCCCTACATATGAATCTCCCCATGGGAAGATTTTATCAGGATTAGCTGAAAAGTCTTCGTTGAGCTTGAGTGTACCAAAAGTAGTGAGGGACTCGCTGGCGATACAGATTTCTTGGTTTTTTTGAACGATGGCAATGGTAGACATATAAAAAACTAAGGTTGTGTGATGGAGGTGAAATGGACAGGTTTAAACATATGAAGGCATGAAGAGATGTACGTCAGAATTTGACGATTAGTTTTCCTTCTTCAACTTCGCCTTCATGAAATGGTATAGGTTATAACTGGTGATCTCGGGCATCGTATCCTGTTCGCTAATGTGTCCTCCGCTGACTCGGATAGGATCAGAAAAGTTAGAGATGATCTCGTAATTCATAACCCCTTTTTCCAGACACATCCGGATGATCAGATCACTATTCATCCCTCCAAAGCGTGTGTACAAACAGTCATCATTGAAATAAGCGTCGAGCATGATGCCGTTTTTCTCATCTATGGCCAGCCGCGATTGGGTAGAGTCTATGACAATTAATTGATACTTACGTACATCAGGACGCTCAGGATCTCGCTGATAATCGATGATGTAGTCCCAGCCTGTGCCTCTAGGTGCAATCTCTAAAGACATAGGGAAAGATTCAGTCTTTTGGTTATAAGCCCAGATGTCTACGATCCCCGTCCATTTGCCTTCCCATGATGGGGGAAGTACTTGGGCTTGTATGGGGACCGTGAGGAAAAGGAACAGAATGAAGATAAGATAAGCGAGGGTATGTAGCATGAGAAGAGGGATTGAGACATAAAGGAATAAATGTACAGAAAAATGGAGGGGATCATGTAGGATTAAGCGGCAGCTTCCTCGATCTACCTCTATGGCCTACGGCATATGTGCTTCACCCCAGCGCTTCATACTCCCAATGACAGGAAGCAAGGATTCGCCAAGCTCAGTCAATGAATATTCGACACGAGGTGGGATCTCTGCGTAGATTTTTCGATTCAATATATGGTCGGACTCCAACTCTCTCAACTGACGTGTGAGCATCTGCTTACTGATTCCATCAATTCCTCTTTGCAGTAACCCAAATCGATTGACACCCTTTGTGATCAAAAACAAGATGATGGGCTTCCACTTCCCTCCGATCTTCTGCATGGTAAAAGTGACAGGACATACCAAAGGAGCTACAGATTTTTTCTCTTCCATTACAAAAAATTAAGACTTTATAAATATCTGTAAATCAATGATGGTCACATTCATGTGACTAAGTAATTTTATTATAACTACTTGACTTTCAGAAACAAAGATAGAATTA
Source organism: Bacteroidota bacterium (assembly GCA_039820545.1). Taxonomy (GTDB): domain Bacteria; phylum Bacteroidota; class Bacteroidia; order J057; family J057; genus JALEFZ01. The sequence continues at coordinate 19,557 of JBCBPW010000005.1, forward strand.
TTGTCCTAGTAAATCAATTCAAACTAATAAAAAATGAAGCCTGTATTTATCCTAAGTATCCTCACAATTTCCCTTTTGATTATGCGCACAGAAAATGTATTCGCCCAAAACAGTTATACCCTAACTCAAGCAAAAATGATGGACCCTAAGACATTAGCAGAAGTAAAACAATACGCCATCGGAGAGTGGCAGTCACTCAGCGTGGAGCTACGTCCTACAGAGGATCGCACAGGAAGTGGAGTCATCCAGCCTACCTATTTGAAAAGGAACTTCAAGTATCTCTCAGAGGAAAAATTTGTAGGTACGATCACCCTTTTTGCAGACAATTATGGCCAGATGCCTTTGATGGAGTTTGAGTTCAAAGGTGAGTTGAACTGGAAGGAAGCCCACCCCATTGCTGAGGGTGCTTGGCAAATCGACTATGTCCTCAACGAAGGATTTGGTGTGACGCCCTTACATGCCCAAGCTGCCGACATGCTCAATGCAGCTTTACCAGCCAGAATGTCTCCATTCAAAGTGAATCAGCAAAAAGATATTTTAGGGAAAGCTTTTCCTATGTTTCACATCGTCGAAGGACAGATCGTATCCGACTATGATCTTATTTACTTCAAAAACGGTCTACTATTCATGGGAGCAAAGCATGTGGATGGGACCCCCTTTGACAAAGCAGAAAATCGTCCGCATCAGTTGCAAATTCCTTTAGAACGCGTGAAATAGAGAAGTGATCATAAGACGCAAAAGTCTTTATCCTAGTGTCAGGCTATGTAAAGTAGGCTGACACATTTTGCATACTGTGAGTACACCTTCTTACGAATGTATTTTTTCCTTCTTCTTATGAGATTTCCCTTAACTTCATGGCTCAATTATAGTTAGAAATAGAAATACGAAATCAATTTCTATGTCAAAAAGGCTGATAGGGATATTCTTGTGTATCATGCTAAGTGTGTGGGGAGGGCGTGCATTCGCTTGTGATTGTGACATGCCGTCTACACTGGAGGCTTCGCTGGAGGGGGCAACCTATGCTTTTGTCGGAAAATGTGTGATGTCCAAAACGAATTGGATGTCGGGGGGCATGAAATATGGATTTGAGATTTCAGAAAGTTGGAAGCGACGCGTGGATTCATTCATGATTGTGAATACCCCTTTTGAGAAGGAATGTGGTGTCCGATTTGAGGAAGGAAAATCTTACGTGGTTTTTGTCGAGAAAAAATTTACCCATAAGACCAACCGCTGTCTGGGGACACAAGCTTTGGATTATGTCGACATTCAGGAGTTGGGAGAAAGTCGGCGTCCTGCTCCTTCTTCACTGATAAATCCGATGATCTGGACATTGACAGGGCTAACGGTCCTCGGTATTTTTGCTGTGGGATTTGTCATTTTGAGAAGGAAAAGCAGCGACTAGTCAGCTGATCTTTCATTCGTGTATTTTTCATTTCTTCATTCCAAACTACTCAATATTTCATGTCTCATCCTGCTGATAAAGTCAAAATCGAAGAGGGCTGGAAGCAAGCACTCTACAACGAATGGGGAAAGCCTTACTTTCAGGGCCTAAGAGAGTTTTTGAAGACCGAAAAGCAAAACGGAATCCATATTTTTCCTCCTGGTCCACTGATCTTCAATGCATTCAATAAGACGCCATGGGATCAGGTCAAAGCGGTGATCATTGGACAAGATCCCTATCATGGTCCTGGACAGGCGCATGGTCTTTCTTTTTCTGTGCCAATGGGTGTCCGTACGCCTCCCTCCTTAAAAAATATATACAAAGAGTTGGTGGAAGACATGCCAGGTTTTACGATGCCCGCGCATGGGAATCTGGAAAATTGGGCTGAGCAGGGCGTACTCATGCTCAATGCGACGCTGACCGTACGTGCAGGACAAGCCAAATCCCACCATAAAAAAGGCTGGGAGCAATTTACAGGTGCGGTTCTCAATGCACTGAACAAAGAAAAAGAGGGTTTGGTATTCTTGCTGTGGGGAAGATCCGCGCAAGATGTTGGGAAAATTATAGATCCTTCTAGGCACCATAAACTCATGGCCGCTCACCCCTCTCCCCTGGCTGGTGGTGCTTTCTTTGGGTCCAAACATTTCTCTCAAACCAACCAGCTCCTGGAAGCACAAGGCAAAACACCCATCAATTGGCAAGTGTAGCAGGAGACAAATCCATGCGAGAAACACATTTTCTCCATTAGATTTTCTAGATTCGAGCAAAATTTATGCTCATGCTTCGACTTGGATCTTTCCTCCTGTTGCTTTTCGCAGCACAATGTATACTGGCCCAGCGTCTCACGACACCATTTGAAAAAGGACAAGAGCAGGAAACGGCTACCTATGCGGAAGCCATCAGCTTTTATAAACGCTTGGCTGCTCGTTTTCCTGAGCGCGCACGTCTGATGACTTATGGGACGACAGACGCTGGGAAGCCCGTACATTTATTGGTGGTGTCTGGATCTGGCGTCTTCGATCCTGAGGAAATCCGTACACAGAAGCTGCCCTTTTTACTCATCAACAATGGCATCCATCCAGGCGAACCCTGTGGAGTCGATGCATCCATGCTGACGATCCGTGAACTTCTGTCGAGCCGTAAGTATAATTCCGTCTTGGAGAATATGGTCATCGGGATCATCCCGATTTACAATATTGGAGGGGCCCTTAATCGCAATTCTTTTAGTCGCACCAATCAGATAGGGCCCAATTCGTATGGATTTAGGGGAAATGCCCGTAACTACGACCTGAACCGTGACTTTTTGAAGATGGATACAGAGAATGCGCTGACATTCGCCCAGATCTTTCATACGTGGTTGCCCGACGTATTCATTGATACCCACACCACCAATGGCGCCGATTATCAGTATACGATGACGCTCATTCCTACTCGTACAGAGAAGATAGGACCGATGACGACTAAGCTGATGGAGGAGCGACTGCTGCCTGAGTTATTTGGACTGGAATCTGGAAAATTGGTAGGGCCCTACGTCAATATGGTCTCATCTACACCTGATGATGGGTTGGTAGGCTTTTTTGATCTGCCACGGTATTCTTCGGGCTACGCAGGGCTATTTCAGACGATGGGCTTCATCTCCGAGGCGCATATGTTGAAAGAGTTTCCCGATCGTGTGGAGGCTACAGAGACGCTTATTCAGACGATGGTGAACTTTATATCTGAAAATAGATATGAAGTAGTCGAAGCTACGCGGACTGATCGCGAAGCTTGCGCAAAACAGACCCAGTTTGACATTCAGTGGGAGATTGTCAGAGATTCGATTACACAGATTCCGTTTCTCGGATATGAGGCTCAATATGACACCAGTAACTTGACAGGTCAGCTTCAATTGTCTTATGATAGGTCTAAAAAGTACACGAAGGATATTCGTTATTTCAATTTTTATAAGGCGAGTAAATCTGTTCAAAAGCCCCAAGCCTACATCATTCCTCAGGCTTATCGCGCACAGATCACGAAGCTGGCCGTCAACGGAGTCCAGCTAGATACGGTTCAGCGCGATACGATCATGAACTTGGAAGTATATTATCTGGAAGATGTGCATACCTTGAGTCGTCCTTATGAGGGGCATTATTACCATGATTCAGTTTCTGTACGCAAGGAAAGGCAGAACATTCAGCTCTTTGCAGGGGATGTCATGGTCTATACGGACCAGTGGCGCAATCCATTTATCATCCATACCCTAGAGCCAGAGGCACCTGACAGTTGGTTTCGCTGGAATGCCTTTGACGGGGTCTTGATGCAAAAAGAATATTTCAGCAGCTACGTTTTCGAGCCCGAAGCGGCGCAATTGATTGAAAATAACCCTGAGCTGAAGAAAGCATTCGAAGAAAAGAAAGCATCTGATCCTGCCTTCGCCAAAAGTGCGCGCGCCCAATTGGATTTCATCTACAAGCGGTCGGAGCACTACGAGAAGACGCACATGCGGTATCCTATTTTCCGATTGTAGGCACCATATCTACAAGCCATTATTCCAACACAAATAGGGGAATATCGCCAAATAGATTGATAGGCGTATAGGGATGTTGCTGCCCGCCCGTCAATTCTTTCACGCGCTGGGTCACATAAAGATTGAGTTCCAGTAGGCTGACCAGTTGGTCGTGGTTGTAGTCGGCTCTGCCGCGCAGCCCTTCCAGTATGGCCTTGGTGAAGGCGCCATGTCCCCATCGCGGATTCTCATAAGAAAACTCTTTCCCACTTGAGGAGGTCATGACAGTCACACCCGATTCTTGTCCAAGGAGACTTTCGACAGCCTGATTGACGTTGAGGGCTTTGATAGAGGCGAGCGAGAGCATGTCGTAAGCAGACTGTCCGCTGTGGCATGCGTCGAGGAGGATCAGTTTCTTGCAGGGCGTCCCATTGATGCCCTCCGTGAGGGAGGAGATGTTAAGCCCAGTGGCAAATAGATCGTTGGACATGAAGTCGGTAGGCAGAATGTAAAGGTTCCCTTTATTGTCTAGCGCGCCATGTGCGGAGACAAAGAGCAGAATCACATCCTTTTGGGTCGCTTCTCTTTCGAGCCATGTCAGGCCTTTTTTGATGTTGAGTAGAGAGGCCTCTTCATTGAGGAGCTGTCTGGAGTAGACCTTGCCAAATAGGTTCCCTTCCGTTTCTTCGAATTGCTGGGCGATGGACTGGGCATCTTTATGCGCAAATGTGAGGTCAATCGGCTCGTGCTGATAATCAGAGATGCCAATAGAGAGAATGTACAGATTGGGCTTGAAAGGGTCTTCGGGTTCGTCTTGGGGCCTTTCAGGATCTTTTTGGGCAATGAAAGAAGCGTCTTCTGCAAAATAACCTGGTTCAAGGTTTCCTCTACGATCGGTTTTGGCGATGTACATATCGGTTCCCCCTTCGCCATAGGATTTAGTAGCACCTGCCAGAATGAATCCACCATCTTGGGTGAAGTTAAAGGCATGTCCCCAGTCTTTTTCATCTCCTTTGGCTACTTGTTCCCATATCACCTCTCCTCTTGCGTCGATCTTGAGAAGCCAAAGGTCTTGCTTGCTGCCAGGTTGTTCTTTTTGCCCAAAAATCACGAAGCTATCGCCCCCACTGGATTTGACATCATAGAAAGCGTCTTTTCCTCCATCTCCAAAATCTTTCTCCCACTCCACGCGTCCTCCTGATGTCATCTTGACGATGCGTCCTTCTAGACGTTTTCCTTCTTTGCTTTGGCCCCATCCTACGGCGAGGTAGCCGCCGTCTGCTGCGAGCGTAAGTTTTTCGATGGTGGCATGACCTCTACTCTGAATGGCTTTTCTCCAAATACCCTTACCCTTCCTGTCCACCTTCATCACAAACATGCAGGTTTCAAATGGATCGGGATAAAACACATAGCCTCCCAGGATCAGTTCCCCTGCGGTTGTTTCGATCAGGTCATAGCCCTTGTCGTCACGGGATGAGCCATAGGCATTTTCCCAGAGGGTATTGCCCACCGCGTCAAAGCGTACCAGCCAGAAGTCACTCTTTCCTTGGCCTTGTGAATAGGTGAATCCTGCTGCTGCAAAACCACCATCCTGTGTTTGGATGATGCTACGGAGTTGGTCGGCTTTCTGCCCTCCAAGGGTGCGTTCCCACATGATTTCTCCGTATCGATTGAGCTGGCAAACCCAGCCGTCTACATGTGTAGAATCTTTGGGGCGTTTGTGACCTACGAGGGTGAAGTTTCCATCTCGGGTCATCACCATGTCACTGACCCAGTCGAATCCTTCGCTTCCAAGGTAGCGCCGCCAAATTTCCTGGCCATAGGCATCGACTTTGGTAACCCAAACGTCACTTTCGCCTTTCCCAAAAGAGTATGTGAAACCCGCTGAGACATAACCTCCATCATCTGTCTGGGTGACGGCCATGGCGTGTTCGTTGTACTTGCCCCCAAAAAGACTGGTAAAACGCGATTGTCCGATGACCATCGAAGTAAGTACGAGCATTGTCCACAGCAGAAGGGCGAGTTTTTTCATGTGTATACAATTGGGGAGAGCCAAAATCATCGAAGTAGGAGATTGCCATTTACAGTAGCTTACGACAAGCTTTGGGCCTATTCGTCTGTCTACGTAGAATACATTCTCTTAGATACAGCTACTAATTTTACAAAATAAGCTTCAGCTTCCCTCCTTTTGGGCGGATGATTGTAGGTGTTTTTTGTACTTTTGAGTTTGTGTAGAAAAATATGTAGATCTTTTGATGGATAAACCTACACGGATGATCATTTGCATTTCTCTTGTAACAAACCAATTATGCAGCGAATCGTTGGAATACTAGGCCTCGTCATGGGGGGATTCTTTATTTTCTTTGGTATCTTTTTCGCAATCCAAAAGCCAGATGTAAGCTTCCTAGAAGAAGCCCCAGGATGGTACTATTTTATGTTAGGTCTGGCCGTGGTAGCTTATGGAGGATTTCGGATATACCGTTCAATCAAACTCATTCAACGAAAATAATCTTCTTTATTTATGCGTATTAGCTGGATATGGGGATTGTGTTTTTTCCTGTTTGCAGGCTCTCTGCACGCGCAAGAGGTAGTGGCCCGATTAGATATTGGCAGGAAGGACCCCAAACCCAATTTTGTTGAGTATTCTCCAGTAGACAGAGGACTTGTGACCATGGGGCCTGCCTCTCGCAGCTCTAGTCGTTATTTTGCCATTGCCAAATACAGCGAAGACTTCAAGCTAGAGTGGAAGAAAAATGTATTTGAGCAAAATGGTCGTAAGAATGTCGATTTCCTCACAGTCATCGGCCCCAATATTTTGATATTTGTCTCTGAATTTTTCCCTAGACAAAAAATCATTAAGACTTATTATTCGCACTTTGATCTCGCGGGAAATGTCATCGCCGAGGATCAGATTCTCTCTATTTATCCCAATCAAAAGGAGCAGAAAGTCGAACTCCAATATGTCCTTTCTCCCGATAAGAAAGCACTACTCGCCTATAAGAATCTGCAAAACCGGAAGGAAGCGGAAAACATCCTCTATTATCTCTTCAATGACCGAGGAGAGGTAGAATTAAATGGGGAGTTTCAATTGAAATATCCCGACAACCGACTGCGTATCACCAGCTTGCGTGTGAGTAACCAGGGAAATATCTACGCTCTGGCCAAATATTATGGTCAAAGCTGGGTCGTGGATGACGATAACTTCCAATACATGGTCTTCCGCAAGGATGTGACGACGGAGTTAGAAACAGAATTTAAAATTGAAGTAGGTCGTCGGTTCATTTCTGATCTGGCGTTCAAAGTGGATCGAGAGGAGAATATCTATGTGGCAGGCTTCTACTCTAACCGAAGCAATGACCAGATTGCAGGAACGGTTCTTCAGAAAATTGCGCCTGATGGAAGATTAATTCAAGATTCTACAGACCCTTTTCAAAAGAATTTTCTTGGATACTATTTGTCTCAAGGACAGATCAATCGTGGGAGAGAACTGAGGGATTTTTTCGTCAGGGAAAAGGATGGGATCATTTTACGTTCAGATGGAGGCGTACTGCTCATCGCCGAAAAATTCTATATCACCAATGATCCTTATCGCAACCAGTTTGGCAACTACCAGGACCAAACGATCTATCACTTCGACGATGTGATCCTGACTTCGATTTCTCCCAGTGGAGACATTGAGTGGCAGGCAATTGTAGACAAAGCCCAGACCTCGGAGGATCCTTCTACGCTGTCTTATTTCAATGCAGTCAGTCCTTCAGGAACCTATATCTTTTACGAGACTCGTCCTCGCCGTATGGGATTCAATATTTATTACAGTCGGATAGACATACAAGGGAATGTATCAGGTCCTATGCCACTACTCCCCGTATACTCTGGCAACAATCAATTTTTCCCACGGCTGGCCATACAGACAGGAAACCGCGAAGCTCTGATGCTCTATGTACAAGGGCGTGGGCGAACATACTCGGTTTTGAAACTGCGTTTTGACGACTAGTATTCTCATAGGAAATGGACTTCATTTCCTATTTTCATTTCTATCCAGAACACACACAATATGAATACAAGCCTAGATAGGAGAAAGGCACCTAAAGCTGCTCCGCTGCATAACATTCACTTACCCGATTTTCAGACGCTTCATCTGAGTAACGGGACACCTGTCCATCTGTTGCCCTTTGGTGCGGTAGAGGTGGTAGAGTTGCAGGTCATATTTCGCGCAGGAAAAGCCTATGAGTCAGCTGTGGGAATCTCGGCTTACACTAGTCGCATGATGCAGGAGGGCACAAAAAACTATAGCAGTTTGCACATTGCGCAAGAGCTAGATGGACATGGTGCTTGGTTGAGCGCGGAAGTGGGAGAGGAGTCTCTTGCGTTTAAACTGGCCACGACGACGGACAAACTTGTGGAGGTCTTACCCTATCTGATCGATGTCCTGAACCACCCGTTGTTTCCTGAGCGGGAATTTGTTAGGATGAAGGGGCAGGCGTTGGATCGCCTCAAGGTCAGTGAGCAAAAGGCCAGAACCAAAGCCCAGCGCAAGTTTAACGAGCTCATGTATGGAGTTGCGCATCCGTATGGACAGACTTTGGGTGCAAAGGAGTTGGAGTCTATTCAGCTAGACATGCTCAAAGCTTATTATGAGGAATTACTTGTGCCTGGGAATATCGAGATTGCTGTCTCTGGACGGTATGATCAAGGGCATCTCATGAAGATGTTGGAAGCGTCCTTTGGGAAGACGAATCGTTCTTCCTTCGTCCTTCCTTCTTCTCAAACGGCAGCTCCATCGCAGACTTCTCCTGCTGGTAGATACCATGTCGCGCATGAGGGCCTCCAATCGACCATTCGAATTGGGCATAAAGGAGTCTCACGAAGCCATCCCGATTACTACCGAATTGATGTGGTAAATACCATCCTGGGTGGATATTTTGGTTCGCGCCTAATGAAGAATATCCGTGAGGAGAAGGGTTACACATACGGGATTTATTCTGCTTACTGGCCCAATCGCCATCATGGAGAGATGTTTATACAGGCAGATGTAGGCAACGAATATGTCGAGCTGACGATTGAGGAAATCAAGAAGGAGATCAAGCGCTTACAGCAGGACGGAGTGGATGAGTCTGAGATGGAGTTGGTGAAAAACTACTTGCTCGGTCGCAGCATCAATCGCAGAGAAACGCTGTTTCAAATGGGAGATTTGTTGCGTTTTTCTATTATGCATGACGTCTCTTTCGCCGAGCTGGATCGCCGATATGAGGTATTGAATGAATTGAAGCGAGAAGATGTGCCTGAAATCGCGAGGCAGTACTTCCGTTTGGAAGATTTGATTGAGGTTGTGGCGGGAGCAAAGGGGTAGCGGATACCGCTTTTTTTATTCTTTTACTTTGGGCTTAGAAGCATAGAATTCTTCTGCCTCTGTTATGCGCTGCTTTAAGAGTCGAATAGACTTACGAATCTTATTCATATTTTTAATTCGCTCTTTAACATCAGTTCCTGCATTCATCTTAAGTATTTTGCCTTTTAATAAGTCATAAAGAGCTACCACCTTATTCACATTTTTCAAATGTACTTCATTCATTTGTTTTTGATCTTCCGCCTCTTTCAAATCTTCTGCTTTCAGCTCCTTTTTCTTAAAATCAAGCAAAGGCTGCCCAAACTCGAGGTCTAATCCCTTGGAGAGTGGCGAAAACATCTCCTCAGCAGATGACTCAAATGTTTTGGCTGTATCTTCACTACGATCTTTATTGAGGATATGATTTCTCATCTGATTCAATAGCCCTAATGAGGAATACACTTCTTGGTCAAGTTTACCCATAGCGGTATCTTTATCACTTCCCGTTTTGGTTCCCAGTTCCGATAGGGATTTTTCAAAGGGGCCTATGAAGGTTGCCTCGTCTTCTGTGATGATGGTGGCTTTAAACAAGATGCTATGTAATTTTTTAAGATCGCTAATTCTTGCTGTTATACGATTAAGGGTGGTTTGTTCTTGTTGCTCAGGAGTTATTTTGGCTGAGGTTTCAGCTCCGAGGATTTCCCGCTTTTTTTCTGCTTCAGGTACATGTTTTAAGTTGAGCCCAACAGAAAATCCAAATCTTCTGCCGATGGCTTCCTGCATATTTTCAGAAGTCAAAGGTTCATCTTGTTTATACTTGAAGTAGCGGTCTTCTAGCGGAATGGCCTTTTGACCTGTGGCTGCTTCTACTTCAGAGTGCGGGTCATCTAGCGTCAATTGGTTCCCTGTCTGCACGCCTTGCAATTCTTCGTTTTGGATGAGCTTTTTTAGCGCCTCTTCATTTCCCTCAGGGAAAACAGTTCCTGCATTTTTGTCTTTATCGGGATCTATTTTTAAGTCGAATTCCCCAGCCCAGTAATCTACAAGATATTTTTTCGCTTCCTCGGTTAAGATCTTAGCCATCGAATTCCAAGGATCGGTTCCTGCTCCCGTAGGCCTGACACTTGCAGGTAGGGCTTGTAGCGCGCCCGAAAGTGCTGTTTTGGACATGAAAGGAACAAGATTCTTGGCGGTAGATCCTCTAAATATGAGAAGAGACGAGATATTGTTGGCCAGGAGATAATTAGCTAATAGAGTCAGATACCCCACAACGGCATTTTTATGCGCTCCAAATTCTGCCTGCCTATCTGCATCTCCAAACGCGACTTCCCCTATTTTTGTGGATGTTTCCATCACGGCTGCCATTAAGTGCCCCGTTTTGTTAGACTCTTTGGCTTCTTTCATTGCCCCTGCAGCTTCCTTATATACTTCAGGAATATCTTCAGGAAGTACACCACTTGTTTCTTGTAGATAGACATTGCGATTGATGGTTTTATGTAGAGCTTCGATTTCCGCGAAAATTAATCCTTGTTCGATTCCGTTACTCTTTAACCAATTGAGCAATTCCGTTTGAGGGAAGCCTGTAAGAAGATCCTGTCCAGGTTCAGGGACCATGCCGACTTTCTTACTCGCAGCAACTGGAAGTGTCTTATCGATATGTCCCTTGACTGCTGCGATATCTTCCTGATTGGTCGCGACACTTCCTGGGCTTAATTCTGGTCTAGGAGGTGTGATATACTCAATATTTGCAAGGCTTCTGTGTGTAAAGCCTTCTTTCAAAAGTCCTAAAACCACAAACTTATGGATCATTCTTTTATGAATATCCATCAGCTCGTTGTGATCAGCAGAAATATTGTATCGCCCTTCTGGGTCTTCTCCATAGTTTAGGCCATACTTTAGCCCACCTGTCAAAAACCATCCGATGGTTTCGGTAAAACCGTTTTGACCTAGTGGGGTAAGTTCGCTCGATACATCATTGTACTTGCCAAAAACGGGAATATTGGTCTCTATTTCATAGCCCGTCATTCTTTGGACTACGGGAGAGGAGGGTTCTTTTTTTTGAATAGGAGAAGCATGGGAAGTGTGTGCTTGTATCGCTTTTTCGCCCATCACATCAGCTTCCTTCTCCAGGTCTTCATCATCATTGACATTCACCTTACCCTTCATCTGTCTGGTCGGCTTGACTCTGCCTTGCTTTTGCTGGACGACATGCCAAGCCTCGTGTGGAAGGTGCTTTTCCTGACCAGGAGCTATATGAATATCCGTGCCTTGGGCATAGGCGTGTGCGTTGAGTCCCGCAGGTTGGGAAGAATTGTAGTGGACATTGACATCGTCCATGGCATAGCCTGAGAGATTTTCGATGCCCGACTTGAGGTTGTCAGGTAGGCCTGTGTTATTCTTTTTTTGTTGTGTAGGTGTTTCTTCTGATTCTGGGATCGCGTTTTGCTCCCTCCTTTGTGCTACCGAACGAGAATCATGGATCGTAGTACCCTTATGCTTTCCCATTGCATGGGCTACGGATCTACTGTTTGACCTCTCGTTTTTATGAGTATGAATATGCATGAGGGAATTTTCACAAAATGAAGAATAGTCAATATATAAAAATGCTTCAGGCTTCGCAATAATTTCTCCTTCTGAATAGATCCAAAAAATCCTGGGCATTCAATCATGTCCAGGATTTTGATATTTACTGAGAAATATTTTCTAGCGTATCAACGTCACCGTTCCCTGCTTACTTTCTTTTTGTCCATCTTGATATTCTACTTCTATCAAACGCCATACATAGACATCACTAGCCGCCAACTCACCACTTGGTAAGCGTCCATCCCACCAGGTCGCAAAAACGCCGTTGCAAATCGCTTCATCGCCTTCCCACGTATTGACCTTCCACATCAGGCTACCCCATTTGTCAAATACCTCTACATGGACATTGCGGATTCCACGACCGATGGGGAGGAAAATAGTGAAAGCATCTCCTGGAAGATCGCCAATGACATCATTGGGATCATCTGGACACCAAGAATTTGGATCTACAGGTTGTGTCCCACCCTCTGGCTGGAAGGCCGTCGGGAAGTAGAGGGCACCAAATGCACAGGGGCGAACGACCTTTTTCACCGTGTCAGGACAAGCCTGGAGATTATTGGCGATTAAGGTGACATTGTAAAAGCCAAAATCCAGGGAGAGGTATGTGTGCAAGGGATCGCGTAAAATAGATGGCGTCGATGCGTCCCCGAAGTCCCATAAGTAGCTATCTGCAAATCGAGAGGTATTGTCAAAAAAGACAGATCCGTCACAGTCCTCCAAAATGAAGGTATCTCTTGCGGTGAAGTCCGCAACTGCACGCGTAAATACCTCAAAGGCGGGGTCTAATACCAACTCGTCCTGACACCGATCATCGAAAGATGAGACTAGACGCACGGAGTAAGCACCCGTATCCTGAACGGTGAATCGTGCTTCTGCTCCTGTAAATGCCCCAATGCGCACACCTTCGCGGAAGATCTCCCAACTTTGCTGGGTTCCATTGATGGATTGATCTAATAGCACCACCTCATCGCCGAGGCAAAATCTATCTTCCACTTCAAAGATAGCCGTAGGTTGAGGGAAAATGATGACCGTTTCGGATGCCGAATCAACACATTCATAGTCGTTGGTGGCGATGAGGGTGATCTCATACGTTCCAGGCCCCTCGTAGTTGACGATGGGATTGACTGTGGTGCTGGGTGCGTCTCCATTGCCAAAATCCCAGAGATAGTCCAGACTGAGGACCGCCGAGGAGGAGGTATTGTCGAGGGCGACTTCAGCCTCTCCACAAGCCTCATTTAAAGACGGAACAAAGCTCGCCTGTGGTGGGCTTGCCGTCAGGATCGTTGCTGTGGTCGTGTCAAAGCAGAAATCGGCAGTATCTACAATCAATGTCACCGTAAAAGTGCCATCCACAGTGGTATATTCATGCACAGCATCGGTGGTAAACTCCTCGGGAGAGTTGTCCCCAAAGTTCCACAGGGAGCTACTGAAGCCTGACGATTGGTTGGTAAATGCCACTTCCATATCGGGAATGCAGCCTCGGTATTTATCTGCAATAAATGTAGCTTCAGGTTGTGGATAGACGGAGACAGTTTGTGAGAAGGAATCGACACAAGCGAAGTCATTTTCAATTGTCAACTGTACCTCGTAGGAGCCTGTCAAGTCAAAGATGTGAGCAGGGGATGCCAATACACTGCTTTCGCCATCACCAAAGTCCCAATTGTAGGTGAGAGGACGCGTACTTTGACTGAGTTGGGTAAAATCATTTTGGGCAGGTGCATTACAAATTTCAGTCCAAAGACTGGTGAACCGAGCCAAGGGAGGCGTGGCTGTCTCAATTTGGATGCTGACTGTATCGCTACATTTTCCCGCAGTATCTGCAATCATGATGACCTCAAAGACCTGATCAGGAGCCAAGAAGGTGTAGGGGACACTCGGCCCTGTCAATACCTGCCCGTCGATGAGCCAGGTATAACCATCGGCATCTGTGGTATTTTGGGTAAATAGGACGTCTAGGGGAACACAGCCATTGAGCCTGTCGGAGATGATGTCGGCCTGTGGCACAGGGTATACCTGCAAGGAGTCTACATCTGTAGCGGTACATCCCAAGCTATTCGTTACGGTCAATGTGACGGTGAAAATATCTACAGACTGATAAGTATGCGTTGGGGCAAAAGCAGTTGAAGAGTCATTATCCCCAAAATTCCATAGATAAGTCAATGGAAGCGTTGCATTGGAAAGGTTGCCAAAGGTAGCGATGGCAGGAATTCCACAAAATGTATCCGAGGGAACAACCATCTCAGCATTGGGTAGGCTCGCGGTCTGAATCACAACAGAGGTACTGTCGAAACAGAAGTCTGCTGTATCCACAACCAACCACACCGTATCTAGGATATCAGGCGTATTATAGGTATAAGCCTGGGGATTGGTGGAGAAAATATTTCCATCGATTTGCCACAACTGACTGCTATTGCCCGTCGAGAGACTGGTGAATACAATATCCAATGGGACACAGCCCGAAGAGGTATCTGTCTCGATGATGGCTTGAGGTTGCGGATAGACAAAAACGCTATCTATCGTTTGGTCCTCACAACCGAAATCATTGGTCACCGTCAGGGTCACCTCAAAATGCCCAATGTCTTCGTATGTATGGGTAGGATCATTGTCCATACTTCCATTTGTATCTCCAAACGTCCAGGCAGATGTGAAAGGAAGCGTAGATTGTGTAAAATTCGTAAAGTTGACCGTAGCAGGGGTATCACAAAACTGGGTTTGATCCGGGGTAAAGGCAGCCATAGGGAAGCTGGCCGTCTGAATGATCTGTGTAACGGTATCGAAACAGAAGTTGGCCGTATCTACGATCAAGACCACTGTATCCATGATATCTGGTGTGGTATAGGTATAGAAAACTACAGGTCCAGAGAAAAACTGACCGTCGATTTCCCAAAGCCTACTTGAATTCCCTGTGGAGAGATCGGTAAACCCAACACCAAAGGGTACGCAGTCTGCTGTATCTCCTACCTGAAGGTTTGCAACAGGTTGGGGTAGTAGGGTGACGTTTTGTTCCAATGTATCACGACAGCCAAAAATATTTTCTGTTTCCAATCCAATCGTAAATGTACCTGTAGAATCAAGCTGAAAGGAAGGATTCAGGACATTGGTCGTCTGAAGGGTATCTCCCACATACCATAGATAAGCAGGTGATCCCGTCGTATTGCTGGTGGAGTTATTCGTCAATGTGACGACTGAATTGCCTCCACAAAGTGAATCCGCATCTAACGTGAAGTCGCTAGTAGGTGTAGGTGCGATCTCTACGGTCGTGCTGGAATCATTGGCACATACACCGCTGATGTTGAGGCGAATGTTATAAGTACCTGGAACACTAAAGGTATGGGTGGCGGGTGAACCCGTATAATTGGTCCCCCCAAAACTCCACTGATAGAAAAGCCCAGGCGTGGTCGCTGTTGCTGTGATAGGTGTGCCAGGACAGACCAGCGTATCTGACAATATAAAGCCAGGATCAGGCAGTGGCCGCACGATGATCTGCCGACTGGTGGTACGTTCACAACTATTGGTATCTGCAAAGGCCGTCAAGCTGACGGTAAATGTATCGACGCTCGTAAATACGTGGAAAGGATCTACCAAATTGCTCCCTGTGCTATCCCCAAAGTCCCAATTGAATCCTCCACTCGTCAAAGACTGGTTGGTGAAGAATATGGTATCTCCCAGGCAGATGAGGGTATCGCTCGCCACAAAGGCAGCCACAGGTTGAGGATCGACGATGATTTCGATGCTGTTCGTATCGAAGCTACACAAGTCATTGGCCCCATGTAGAACCTGATAGATACCTGCTGAGTCAAAGGTAAAAGTCGGATTCGTCCCTGTGGGATTGGCGATCAATACGCCGTCCCTAAAGATCGCCCAACTGATGTTGGGAGCACCTGAGAGATCCAGGAAATCCACAGTCAATGGCTCGCAGCCTCGGATCGGACTGGTGTTGAATTGCGCATCGAGCGTATTGGGAAATACCGTAATCTCCGTAACCCCTGTATCGGTTCCGCATGCATTTTCTGCCACCATGAAGACCTGGTAGATTCGAAATCCTGTAGAATCTTCATAACTGTAGCATTGCTGAGGAGGGGTCGCACCCGTGAAGAAAAGCGAATCCGTCGAAACGGTATCCAAATACCAATTGTAGGCAAAGGGAGCACCTGTACTGACATTGACGAGGTCTACACAAAAGACGGAACAGCCCGCACTTGTCGAATCTGGTGCAAATACGGCACGCGGTAGAGGCGAGACCGCAATATTCCTGCTGATGGAAACCGAATCACATCTATTGACGATGGTCAAAGTAACTGTGTAGACTGTATCGCCTATCCCGCCTGCATAGTTCACACAGGGAGGATTGGCTGTCGTGTCTGTTTGGCCATTTCCGAAGTCCCAAAAATACCTTCCTCCTGCGGGATTGCTCTGGTCTTGAAAACAAACGGTCAAAACTGCACATCCACTATCTCCTGGTTGGCCATTGATGAGGGTGAGAAAGTCAGGGACAGGAGGCTCAGAGATATTGACCTGTCGGGTTGTCGTATCTGTACATCCATTGGGGCTGGTCACGATGAGTTGGATGATGAATGTTCCCGTATCTGAATAGACTTTGACAGGGTTGGGCAAGTTAGAGCCTGTCCCATCGCCGAAATTCCATTCGAAGCCTGCTGCATACAGAGAGGTATTGTTGATATTCAAGACATCTCCAATACAGACAGCAGTATCAGGGAGAATATCAAAGGAGGCCGTAGGTAAGGAGTCAATAAGGACCGTCTCTGTCAAGGTCGTCACACATCCATTTGCAGGGTTCGTGATGATGTACTGGATAGTATCTGTACCTCCAGGAGGAATCAGATTGGGATCGTATTGTCCATTACTTGTTCCAGGGTTGAGGAGGCCATTACCGAACCATAAGCCACCTGTCGGATTACCTACAAGTGTAAACGTCCCAAAGTCTTCACAGACGACAGGAGGGAGATTGGCGATCGAGGCATTCAGTGTATCTTCTATAAATACAATGGCCGAGTCTACGGCCTCACAACTTGTCCCCTGTGCAAAAGTGTAAAACACAGTATGTGGACCACTGCCCATGAGGAGTGGATCAAAAGTTCCTGCGATGGGATCGACGAGTCCTGGACCACTCCAGGTTCCATTGCCAGGGCTGGCTCCTGTCAGGCTAAAGATCCCTGCATTGATGCAGAGGGTATCTCCAGGTCCTGCCTCTGCGGGCTGCGGACTGACAATGGCGACGGTGATTGTGTCTCGATCGATACAGCCGTCAGATGTTTCTACTATAAACTGTAAGTCAAAAGTATCTACCAAGGTAGGGATGAGTAGTGAGTCCAGTACAATGTTGGGGGAGCCTTCCCATCGGATGAGTGGAGGATTTATGGGAGGCGACGTGTTGGGGAGTTCCTGTGGGACGGTCGTCTGGCAAAAGAGGAGGGTATCTCCTACGGTAGGATCGATCTCAGCTTTAGGGAGTGGAAATACAGTGATGGCAGTCGTATCACGACCGATACAGCCTGTGACAGAGTCGGGCAGTTCATAGACAAACAACCATGTCCCTGCCGTATCTGCTACGAAGGCAGTATCGCCTTGCAAAACGATCGCGGAATCCACCGCGACCCAGGATCCTCCTAAAGGCGTAGCCGTCAGCTGCACCGTAAGCGAAGGATCTTCGCAAAGCGCTGTATCTGCACGTGCGATAGGATTGGGAACAGGAATGACCGTGACGACTACTGTATCATAGGCAAAGCAAAAAGGACCTTCATAAATATAAACCAGGGTATAGGTATTTGCCCCAATGCCAGGATCGAATCGCCAGTTTCCATTGAGTGAATCCACACCAGGCCCAACCCATACTCCTGAATCGGGCGTGGCTGTCAGTGTGAAGATGGGATCAGACGCGCAGAGGGTCAGCGTGGGAGCAAAAGCCTGTACGTCTGGAATGCTGTCTACAATAAATCTCGCTGTATCTGACCTGATCCCACAGTCACTATCAAATGTCAGGATGATTTCATGGGTCTGGCCTGCTGCAAATGTGACCGTAGGAATCGAGTCACCTGCAAAGGTTCCGATGTCTCCCGTTGTCGTCCATTGAGGGTTGAGGGGATTCGAACCATTGGGCGTCAGATTATAGGGTAGAGAAGTGAGGGTGAAGGTCCCGCAGGTATCAGGCACAGGCCCCAAGTCGATGTCTGGCGCGAGATTCACCGTGATCACCGTATCGTCAATGGCAAATCCACAGAAGTTGTCTACCCGCATTTGGACTGTATAAGTCCCCGATTGATTGAAGCAGATGGTGGGTTCCCTTGAGCTTGCATTTGTCCCATTACCAAAAGTATGTGTCCCACTCGGGAAGACCGACCATGTGTAAGTCGCAGGAATCGAGTCGGGTTGGGAGAGGTTGGTAAAGTTGATGCAGCCATTGGGTGCACACGTATTTGTTGTGTCTGGGATGATTTCTGCTGTGGGAGGATCAATGATAATGATGGTATCTGTTGTTATAGAGGTATTACAGGGATTACTGACGGTAAGGGTAACGACATAGGTTCCAGGACCATCGTTGACATAACTGATGAATGGATTGACTAAGTTGGATGTAACACCATTGCCAAAATCCCAGAAGTAGTTGACGGGTTCCACGAGAAAGGACTGTGGACAGCTGAAATTATAAGGAGTAGCAAGGAAAGAAGAGGCAGTGGTACATAAGGTATCGGGAAGATCTATACTGGCACGTGGACTGGGGATGATAGTGGCCAAAGTCTGGGAAATGTGATTGTAACAACCATTTTGTCCCTGAAGAGAAATAAAGCCCTGAAGATCCTGCGTATTGGCATTGCACAGATCGATTCCATCAAGTGAATAAACATTGAATTGTTGGGAGGTATCGTCTACCGTATATACAGGGCCAGGAACCGTAATATTTCCATTGATATCCTTCAAGTTCCAATCCCACAGGTAGTTGTCGATATTGCCACACAATGGATTGGTATTATTGGCTGCAAAAATGGTATCCCCTTCGCAGAAAAAAGAGCTGGTCCCACTCAGATTGAAGGCTGTGACAAAGTCTGTATAAAAGCGAAAGGTATCTACATAGGACGGACAGGTTTGACCAGGGGCAAAAATTTTGATAGGATAAGAGCCAAAGCAATCGTAGGTGAATGTGGCGTTAAATTGACTGGATGTTGTGGTATTTCCTCCACCAAAATCAAATGTGAGGGGGAGACTTCCACCTTGTATGACACTGTCTATGACAAATAGTGTAACAGTTGCTGCGGCTGTTGAATCCAAATTTAATTGGCAGCTATCCATCGGAGTCACCGTCCCAATTAAGTTTGTCCTCGGCAAAATCGTCACAGTCTGTGTACTATTGCAGGTTATTCCTGCTGTATCGACTACCGTCAAGGTAATTGTATATGTCTGTCCTCCAGCGGGTGCATTGGTATACGTATGGCAGATATTGGCATTGTTTCCACCAGTATTCCCATCTCCAAAGTTCCAGGCGTAACTGGTGACGGTAGCAGGGTCTACAGTCGCACTGAAGCAAAACTGATCCTCTCGACAACCCGAAGGCGCAGACGTAGTGAAGGGGCATTGTGCCAAAGCATGTGTCCCCAAGACCAAAAAGAATAAGAAAAAACGTAGGATGTATTTCACAGCTAAATGAGGCTTATGTGGGTGAATGTGGAAGGACGTATGATTAGGATAGAAAATGGAGTAGAAATAAGGGATCGTTTTCAGCCGCTTATCGAACTTCTACACGTCGGTTTATCGGACCAAACTTAAAACTGATCCCCCAGCAAGTCTTTCTCGACACAGCATCTTCTCAATCCTTGGGGAATGTAGTATCTGAATGAGAACTCGAAGGTGCCTACCGAACGTGCATTGATGCCAGAGAAGGGAATACCATAAGAGAAGCTGAATTTGCTTCTACCATTCTTGATCCCTACCATGACCAAGGGAGTGTTGGTAGAAATATTTTCTGTCAATCCCCTCCAATTGGGATAGCCATTTCGGGTTTGTAGATAAAGTCCCCACCAGAAAGCGTCTCTTCTTGTCCCCCTCAAGTTTCCTGCATAAGGGTAGGTCATGCCCACACCATATTGCACATTTCGATGAATGAAACCCCCGCTGAATCGTTGCAGGTCTACTTTGGCCATCAAGGTATAATTGATGCTACGGCTTCCCCTGTCCCAGGTGTATATCCCTTCGGTCGAATAACGTACGGGTAGCCGTTCCTGATCTACCACCAGTCCAATCTGGGGACGTAGCAAGTGATGGACAGTAAGCCCAATACGGAGGTTCTGATTGTTTTTATATCGGCCATACATCAGGCCTGCGGTGACATCTCCATAAGGCCGATCATTGAGGAAATCACCATTGGCTGCTGGCGCACCCGAGACAAGCCCAGGATCGAAACCTGTAATGGCATTAAGCTGATCCGAAAAGATAAAGTCATCATTTTGGAGGGTACGATTGCTTACATGAGCCGTCACCCCAAATCGGATTTCCTCCGTTGTACGGAGATCATTGCTATTCCCAAAAGGTAAACTCACAGCCAGGGAGGCACCCCCACTTTGCCATACATAATAGCCTTGTCCCAATTCATGCCGTACGATATATCCTCCCGTAGCAAGATTATAACAAGGAATGTCCACATCTACAGAGGCCATGTATGAGTTGAAGCGGGCACGATTGGTGGCTCCATTTCCTGTCTCTAATCCCGAAAGCCCGATCCACTGAGTTCGATTAGAGAGAGCAATTTGAATCCCGCCATCATAGCCTGTCATGGCAGGATTGACAAAGGTTCGATGGGCAAAGTATTGGTTGAATATGACATCTTGAGCGTGGCTAGGAAGCCCAAGAGATACAATCCAACATAAACACAAGAAGCGTAGAGATTGAGGCATATTCCGTTCATTAATTGAGATAAAAAGGATGCGGCTTCATTTTCATAGTCGAAAATCAATGGAGAAGGAAACCTGGGAAAGCCATGCGAGTGATACCTAAATTACAGGAATTGTCAAGGAGACCCTATAGGCTAGAGCGAATATCTGTATTAAATTATCATTAAATTTGTAAATCGTCTCTCATCTGTATGAAGGGCTCACTACATATGATGAGGGGGCGTACTTATTTTCCATGAACCTATGCCGCTACACACACAGTCACTTACAGACCTCCTCATCCAAGAAACCCAGAGAAGATTATTTGAAGAATCTATCCCAAGAATCAAGAAATGCTTGTCGATGGTCACTGAAGAAGAAGTCTGGTTAAGTTTGAATGATGCGACCAATAGCATGGGCAATTTGATCCTGCATCTCAACGGGAATGTCAGACAATGGATTTTGAGTGGACTCATGGGACAGCCAGATACGCGTCAGCGACAAGAAGAATTTGATGCCTTACCTAGGAGCCTCGAGAAAACGGATTTGATCCACATGCTGGATCAGCTCGAAGCGGAAGTGCGTGAAGCCTTAGAAGAGGTATCTCCTGAGGACCTCATCCGCAAGCGATCCGTTCAGGTCTTCGAAGAATCAGGCCTTTCTATCTTAGTCCATGTTGTAGAGCATTTTTCTTATCATGTAGGACAGATTACTTATATTGTCAAAAGC
Organism: Bacteroidota bacterium; assembly: GCA_039820545.1. Lineage (GTDB taxonomy): Bacteria > Bacteroidota > Bacteroidia > J057 > J057 > JALEFZ01. Next base: position 41,000 of record JBCBPW010000005.1, read on the forward strand.
ATAAAAAATGAAGAGACCCACTACTATGGTGGGCAAAGTTTGTAAATGGCGCAGGAACAATACATCCATACACGATGCCCTAGATGCGGGAAAAAGCTCAAATACGATCGAGGAAAGCGTGGGCTTAAATGCAGCAATTGTAGGTATAGCAGAGCACTGGGACGTAATACCGATCAGGTAGATACCCATCCCTTGACCTCGGGAGTTTCTTTTGATGCCTTTCAGCGAGGATTAGGACTGACCCTATACGATTACCAATGTCAAAAATGTAAAACTGTCATTGCCTCTACTCAAGAGGAACCCTTGGAGGAGTGCCCATTTTGTGGAACTAAGGATAAGTGGGAAAAGGTAGAAATGAGTAAGGATCAGATTTTGCCATATCAAATGATTCCCTTTACGCTCTCAGAATCTAGTGCCCGCAGTATCCTGAGTAAGTGGCTGAAGAATAAATGGCTTTATCCAGGGAGTATCAATAAATGCTTGGAAGAAGGACATCTGAAGGGCGTATATATGCCGGTCTTTTTTGCGGATGTCTTCACGAGATCTACATGGAAGGGGGAAGCCAGCTTTCAATATGCTGAACAAAGAGGGGATCGCGTCGTCAAGCGTTCGATTCGCGAACCTGTCAAGGGGTACTATGAAAATTTTTACGAGAACTTTGCCCGAAATCAGACCTCAGGTGCTAAAAAATCTATCAACGACATCATGCCTTTTCAGATCTCACAAGGGATTCCCTATGATGCCGAATTTCTGAAAAACTGGTATGTTGAATTGTATCAGTCGGATCTGCTAGGTGAGTTGCGGGAAATGGAAAAGCAAATAGACAAGCTGATCGAAGGTCAGGCGAAGCGGAGGAGTAAGGGGAATGACCTGAAGCGATTGATGGTTCGTTCGGAGAAGATGCTGATTGCCTTCAGGACGATGCTAATACCTGTTTGGGTGGGTGGATTCACGTACCAAGGCAAGCGATTTCAATACTTAGTCAATGGACAGACTGGAGAGGTGACAGGGAAGATTCCCCTTTCTTTCCGTCGTATTGCGATGCTGGTAGTAGGAGGTGTGGGGCTCGTTGGTGGACTGATCCTTTTAGCAACATTATAAAAAAAAGCCCCTGCGGGCTGAGCAGGGGTAGGGCTAAAAAAGAGGGGTGTTTGATTGGGATCAAACAGGGTAACTAACACTTAACACTAGGCGTGTTTGTTTGGGTCGAAAGAACTTGGGTTGTGGGGTAAAAAACGATTGAAACTAACTGTGTTTGTTTGATTTAGCTTACGCTTAGGTCACTTTTTCGTTCCCCTATATTGTTCCATCGTGTAAGGTCTGTGTATATCTGCGTTGAATAAATGAGTAAGCGAGACAACACGAGCTTACACGAAAAAGTGGCACGTCTTTCTCTATATTGTGGACATAAAGTCCGCATCTTTCCAAAAATATATTTATGATCTCTGAAGCACTCGCAGCCTCAACCAAGTTCAAGCAATGGAAAGCCAGCATTGAAGCCAGTGGATTAGAAATCCACAACATTGAAGAAAAGTATTCTCGTATTTGGCATGGGGATCAAGTCCTCTTCTCCGTTGTCATGCTGGATGCCACCACACCTGAAGGTAAGAAAATTCCTCCCATATGTTTTCTCAAAGGACGCGTCTCCTGCGTCATGGTCGTCCTGATCGATGAGGCCACAGGCGACCGATACAATCTACTAGTCAAGCAGCGCCGCATCTGCAACGGAGACTTCATCTATGAGCAAGTTGCAGGTCTGGTAGATGAAGGAGAAGAACCCCATGCCGTGGCTGTACGTGAAGTCGAGGAGGAAACAGGGATCACCGTCACACCCGAGCAAGTCATTCCGCTCAATCAAGACCCCATTTACCCTGCTACAGGAACCTCCGATGAGTCGATGTACTTTTTCTATGTCGAGTTGACCATGAGTAAAGAAAAGATCATGTCCTACGACCAGAATGAGACAGGGATTGCCGCAGAGCATGAGCAAATTTTTACCCAAGTGACTACCTTACCTGAGGCCTATCACTTGATCAAAAATACCAATGGCCTGCACAACATGACCCTGTATTTCCAGCATAAGGGGGAATGGCAATTGCCCTCGTAGGATTACGCTAGGGCGTAATCTGCGCACGCCTTAGCGGTGCGCCTACGGACGGTATTGCTCCACGTCCCATTTTACAAAATAAATATTCCCTAAGCCGTTTTCGATTTGTCGGAAACGGCTTTCTAGGTCATTGCGCGAAGTGAAAGTCTCTGATTCGTAGGACTCGGACTGGCGATAGGAAGAAAACAAAAGGACGCTGTCATTGACGACGACGGGGCAGTATTCTCGCGAGGGAGAATTAATGGTAGGACCAAGATTTACGGGGGCTGTCCAACCTGTATCTGCCTGAAAGGAAATGTACAGATCACTAGAGCCAAGTCCATCTCTTTTGAAGGAAGCAAAAAGGAGATAACTGTCATCAGGTGCAATGAACGCGTCGAATTCGGCATCATAAGAGTTGACTACAGGACCTAGATTGGTCACGACATAGCCTGTATCGCTGGGGACTGCTTGAAAGATATCATCTGTCCTACGGTCATTATCCCAAGTCGCAAAGTATAGCTTATCATTCTTTGTAGTAGAAGGGTAGAAATCACCATAGCGTGTATTGATGGAGTTGGGCAGCCGTTGAGGAGTTCCTGTATCTTCTCCCTCCCAATCTACATACCAGATATCCAAGGCGTTTTGAGGCTCAGATCCTTCTACGGGTCGGTTGGAGCAAAAATAAATCCGATTTTTTGTAGGATGAAATAAGGGGTCTACATCGCTGTATTGGCCAGAGAAGGGTGCGATTTCAGGATAGGTCCAATTACCGTCAGGATTACGTTCGGAAAATAAAATCGTGCTGTAATTGCGGTCAGGCGATTCTACCGAATAAAAAAAGTAGTGCCCATCCTGACTGAAAATGCCATTGAGTTCTTGATGAGGGGTAGAGATGATGCCAGGATGAAGCATCTGAGGTTTTTCTTTTGCCTTCGCTAATATATTGAGGTAGGGGCCTTGAAGGAGGTTAGGGGGAGAAGTGGTCGTCTGACAGCCCAACCACAGAAAGAGAAGCAAGAGTAGGCATGAGTAACGCATGGAATCAAGTTCGATTATGAAAGTATGATGAGTGAGATGGAAACATATTCCGAATTATCTACGTGCAATTTGAGATTTTCCCCCTAGTCAATCTTGCACATATACACGTCCGACCCTCGGACTGATGCGAACAAGCAACTCATATGGAATGGTATCTGCAGCTTCAGCCAATGCTTGGATCGATAAAAACGTTTCTTCCTGCTTCCCAAAAATAACTACTTCATCTCCTGCGTGGACCTCAGGTATATCCGTCACATCCACCATCAGCATGTCCATACAAATCCGTCCAAAGGTAGGGGCCAGTTGGCCATGGATCAGGAAAGATGCCTTGCCTTCGCCTACAGACCGTGGAATCCCATCTGCATATCCAATAGGAATGGTCGCAATTCTGCTCGGGCGCTGCGTCGTCTGGGCACGGCCATATCCAATGGGTACGCCTGCAGGATGTGTTTGAATCTGACTGATCTGTGAATGTAAGCTCCCGATTTCCTTTAGTTCTGTCTCTAGACCATGTAAAGGATTGATTCCGTATAATCCGATGCCCAGACGAACCATCTCCATCGCCTGATGTGGGAAACGTAGAATCCCTGCTGTATTGAGGATGTGGCGGAAAGAAACGAGCCCCAACTGCTCCTGCAGTCGCTGATACATCTGCTGGAAGCGTTGGATTTGTTGCTTGGAGAAGACATCTGCTCCAGGATCATCCGCGGCGGAGAGATGAGATAGTACAGATATGACCTCTAGATCAGGATGCTGTCCGATCAGTGCTATGAGATCTTCTATAGCCTCTGATCTAAAACCGAGCCGCCCCATCCCTGTCTCTAGCTTCAAGTGAATGCGATAGGTCCGCATTTCGGATAGGCGTGCTGCGCGGATATAGGTTTTGAGGAAGTGAAGGTTGCTGACCTCGGGTTCCAGATCGTATCGCAGGAGGGCTTCAATAGCAGAGGGATCGGGGTTCATGACCATGATTGGGAGTTGAATACCCCCTTCACGGAGTTGAACTCCTTCGGATACATAGGCCACAGCGAGGTAGGTGGCACCTTCCTTTTCCAGTTGCTGCGCGATTTCCCATGTGCCGCTTCCATAGCTAGCGGCTTTGACCATACACATAGTTTTGGTGCCAGCTGGAACTTGGGATTTGAGGAAGCGATAGTTATAGGCGAGCTGGGAGAGATTGACCTGGAAGTAGGTACTGTTGAGTCGATGATTGAAGCGAGGGAGGAGTTGTTCGAGGGCAAATGATCGCGCGCCTTTCAATAGTACCGTATGCTTTCGAAATTGGCTAAAGTCTATCTCTTCCATGAAATGCGCTACATCAGGAAAAGACTGTCGAGGGTGAAGAACATGAAAAACTGGACCTATGCTGAAGACATTTTTTTCGCCTACCAGCTCTTGCGCCTCTTTTAAAATGGTGGCTTGAATGTCTTGTTGATGCTCTCCCAAGTGGGGAATGTCAGTCAGGACAATGCTTTTTTGGGGATGAACATCTGTCTGCGCAAGTTGGCGAAAAGCTTGTCGTACAGAATCAGGATCTGTTGTATAGCTGTCGTTGAGGATGGTGATGTCGGGATTGTCAGAGATGATCTCACTGCGCATCTGCACAGGATAGAGCAAGGGGAGACGGTCATTGAGGTCGTCTATGGAAACGCCCAGTTCGTGCGCTACAAGTGCAGCAAGGACCGCATTTTCTTGCTGAGATGCTCCTTGAAAAGGTATGTTGAGCAATTGTCCCTGGAAAATGATTCCTCCTGCTCCCTTCTCTAATTGGATATCCGCTTGGGGATCAAATCCGACAGTGGATAAAGGCCATTTTTTTTGCTGGACGGTTTGAAAGACATTTTCCTGATCAGCTCCCATCCAGAGTTTCTCTACTTCTTGAAAAAGGATCAACTTTTCTTCCAGTTTTTGCTCAAAACTCTCAAATCCCTCTGCGTGTGCGGGTCCCATATGTGTGAGGACGCCGTGGGTAGGTCGAATCATTTGCTCCAAAACTTCCATTTCTCCTACCTGAGAGATCCCCGCTTCGATGATGGCGAGATCTGCCTGTGGGTACATTTGCAAGAGGGACAAAGCGACACCCAATTGGCTATTGTAGCTCATGGGGCTTTTGACGAGTTGAAATTGCCATTCGAGTAGGGTAGCTAGCCATTCTTTGACAGTCGTCTTGCCATTGGAGCCTGTGATCGCAATGACGGGATAGGAAAATTGCTGTCGGTGAAACATTGCCCATGTCTGTAGTGCTTCCAATGAATCGTCGACGAGGGCAAAGTTTACATCTGTATAGGGTAGTTTGCGCTCCGTGATGAAATTGCGCACGCCTCGGGCGTAGGCTTGCTCGATGAAATCGTATCCGTCACGATTAGAGGTCTTGAGCGCAACAAAAACGGTATCTGCTCCGTGACTGATGTTGCGCGTATCGAAGGAGACATATTTCAAAGGTGTAGCCTCCCATCTCCCTTGGAATAAATCTTTGGCGAGTGCTGCCTGTGCAATGTCTTGTATGTGGTAGGGAGTTCCCAGCATAGTATTGATCTTAAAAAAAAGGACAGACAAAAGCGGTCATTCCATTAGGACTTGAGTACATTCATGGTATTCCCGAAAATGAGAGTGTGTCCCAGGTCTCTACTTTTTTCCTCCACTAAGCCTTCCGTGACCTCTTGCTCCTATATTTGTTTCTTGTGGAATAATACCGAATTTTACCTCTCTTAAGCAACTCCTAGGACTGCCATTTGAATACCTAAATCTACGAATGGATAAAATTACATTTTCACAGGAATATTCTTTTCGCCCTCTATTAAGCGTATTCATTATCCGATTTCTTTCTCGGCCTGTGATCCTGGTTTTGTATCTATTTTGGATTGGGTATCTGGGACTGTCTATATACAATGGGTTGAATTCATCTGATCCCATCGTAGATCGTCCTTTGTTGCTGATCTTTGTTGCGCTGATTTTCCTTTATCCCTACAACATCTACCGAAGTGCGCGATCTACCTATGATGTCTTGGAGATCTACCGAGAGGAGGAAGGGGCTTTTTATGTGACAGATCAAGCCCTTGCATTTGAGAGCCCTAAATATCAGATGCACATCCATTGGGATTTGATTGATACGGTACATGAGACAAAAGAATGGTTTCTTGTCAAGGTCGATGCCCGCAGCATCCTCTATCTTTTCAAGGAAAATATGAGCCCAACCGATGTGGTCATCTTCCGCGCCATCGTCAAAAGTCAACCAGCGCTACCTTCCAAACTGAAATCGTGAAATTAATCCTGAGGTAATGGGGTGTGATGCGTTTCTTTTTAACTTAGAAGCGTTCTAATCAAAAATCGAATTCACGAATGAAACGATCCCTTCTTTTGTTGACCATTGTTGCCCTCAGCTTACACCTATGGGCACAAAAAGAAAAGCCTGCCGATCTGTTACTCTCAGGTCCGATGGTAGGATATACCGAGATGCGCGAGGCGATGCTATGGGTACAGACCAACGGCCCTGCACAGGTATATTTCGAGTATAAGGAAAAAGACAGTGAGGCAAAACCTTTCCGAACAGAGCGTTATACCACGACCTCTGAAAACGTCTACACGGCCCACTTGGTAGCGAACAGCGTGCAGCCAGGAAAGACTTACGTGTATACTTTATTCATCAACGGGAAAGCAGTCGAAAGACCTTATCCTACGACCTTTAAGACGCCACCGCTCTGGCAGTTTCGTACCGACCCTCCTACGATGCGTGTTGCTTTGGGTAGCTGCACCTTCATCAATGATGAGACCTATGATCGTCCAGGAAAAGGATATGGCGATGGTTATCAGATTTTTGAGTCTATCCGCCAGCAGACGCCCGATTTGATGCTGTGGTTGGGAGACAATATCTACTTGCGTGAGGCAGACTTTTATAGCAAGACAGGGATCTTGCATCGCTACACACATACCCGGAAGACACCTGAAATGCAGGCCTTGCTTGCTTCGACTGCCAATTATGCCATCTGGGATGACCATGACTATGGCCCCAACAACAGTGACTATACTTTCAGAGAAAGAGATTTTACCTTGGAGGCATTCAAGTATTTCTGGGGGAATCCTGGATATGGTGTGCAAGGACAGAAAGGAACAACGACGACATTTGAGTGGGGAGATGCCCAATTCTTCATGTTGGACAACCGCTACTTCCGCGATCCCAATAACAAGAAGACAGAAGCGCGTTCGATTTTGGGCAAGGAACAGTTAGAATGGTTTACAGATGCCTTGATCAGCTCAAATGCTACTTGGAAGTTCGTGGCCATCGGAGGACAAGTGCTTAACAGCTATCCTGGCTACGAGAATTACGCCGCTATTTCTCCTGAGGAACGTCTTCACATCATCAATACGATTTTCAACGAAGGCATTCGCAATGTGATATTCCTGACGGGCGACCGCCACCACTCAGAGGTATCCAAGATGGAGCGCAATGGCATCACGATCTATGACATCACGACTTCGCCTTTGACTTCGGGTTCACACGATGCCGAAAAGGAGCCCAATAGCTACCGTGTGCAGGGGAGCCAGATTGGTATCCGTAATTTCTCAATGATGGAGATCACGGGAGAGCGATTGAGTCGCAAGCTTGGGTTGAAGTTTTATGACTCAGATGGTAAGGAATTGTATACCTATGACATTGAGGCGCAGTACCGTCCGCGGAGATAGGCTTTGTACGTCACAGATAAAATGAAGCACTTACGAATGAATCATCGTAGGTGCTTTTGTCTTTCATGGCCAGAATTTGAACCCATTTTTCTGATGACGTATGGTTTGTCAATGGAATTTCCTGATCGAGGGGCTCCCATTTCTCAAAGTCTCCTATTATAAATACTTTTGCGCTTATGCTTTCAAATTGGCGAGATAAGCTCAAGGGAGAATTTCTACGGCATGTGGTGACCCTGTTTTCAGGGACGCTGGCAGCGCAGGTTTTTGCCTTGGCGATTCTGCCTGTATTGGGCTGGTATTATACGCCAGAGGATTTTGGGGTGCGAGGCGTGTACATGGCTTCACTTATGATAGGCGCCATCGCCATCAATGGGGGCTACGAATATGCGATTATGCTTCCCTCTGATCAGCGTGAAGCCACTTCCTTATTTCAGCTATGTATCTATCTGACATTAGGACTTTCGGGTTTGTTGGGGCTGATTTTATGGTTGGTAGGTCCTATATTTTGGGCGTTTCTTTCTGTAGGAGAAATGACAGAATGGCAATGGCTGCTCCTGTTCAGTATTTGTATAGAGGGCCTCAATCAACCCTTGCGGATCCATTTGAATCGCGCCAAAACCTACCGCGCACTGTCCATCAGCAAGATGATCCAACCGATCCTGGGAGGAGGTGCGATGGTATTAGGAGGATTTGCAGACTGGGGCTTAGCAGGACTGCTGTGGGGAGGTTTTATAGGTCAGATAGGAACGTTCGGCTATTTGGTTTTGGCTTATCTTAATTACAGGTTGGAAGAACAGTGGGTAGATTTTACCGAAGTGAGGCAAGTCGCCATCCAATACCGAGATTTCCCCAAGAATAATATCCTCTCAGGTATTCTCAATACCCTTTCTGCTCAGCTTCCTATCTATTTTTTGCCTGGGTTGTATGGAAAAGAAGTCGCAGGTTATTTCCACATGGCTCAGCGTGCGCTGATGATGCCCTTTGCGATTGTGGGCAAGTCGGTTGCGGATGTATTTTATCAGCAGGCAGCGCGCGCCTATGAAGAAGGTACAGAAAAACTATCCAATATGACGCGGATGACAGCGCAGATTTTGGGTCTGGGAGGTTTGATTCCTACGATTCTGATTATGTTACTGGCACCGACCTTGGTGTACTGGATTTTTGGAGAAAAATGGTTGGAAACAGGCGAGATGGCTGTTTGGCTGATGCCTTGGGTATACATTACCTTACTGACGGTTCCTCTATCGTTTTTGATTGACATCAGAAGGAAACTGGCCTTTCAGCTTCGCTATAATGTGGTTCTCTTTGCGCTTCGGTTAGCGGCTCTGGTCGTTGGAGGGGAGATGCTGACCTACATTGGTACCATCCAGTTATATGCTGCTGTCTGTGCGGTGATGGGAGCCATCTTGATTGGGTTTATGCTGCGATTCGGTTATGTGTGGGGAAAAGGAAAAGTGGAGGTGTAATTCAGCTTCCTGCTGTGCAGAGAACGGATCCCCTTTGAAGCTAAGTATTGATCCCAGATACAATGTGCCCCTGGCACCAAACTTACCTGAGTGGTCGTCCAACTTGGTAGCTCAGGAACGAAGCCGCTCTACGTAGTCATCCAACTACGCAGCTCTCCAATCTTTTAGTTTTCAAACTAAGTACGCCGCCAAGTCGCAGAAGACGACAGATTACAGCATTCGAAGATCAGAGCCATCACCAGACCTCCACCTTCCTCGGCAATTTCACCGTTTGCTGACAGGTCTCATTGACAAACACTGTCAGCTTCACCTCGTACACTCCCGAAAGTTGGTAGGCTTTGAGTGGCTGTTCCTCTGTCGAAGTAGTCCCATCTCCAAACTCCCACAAAAATCGGTCACCGTATTTATACTTGGCCCGAAAGCGTGTCGGGACGAGACGGTCCACTTTGTAGTTTTTGGCCCGAATGAAAATATCTGCCTCAATAGAATCGGTAGGCAATTCTTCTATTTTTACCATCCAAAAGTCCTCGTCTCCCTCCTTATCTTCTGAGAAATCATTGAGTTTTTGTCCGATGGCGAAGTAGACTCCTTTGCGATACGCTATCAAGTCGCTGCAACGCTCATTGTTGGGACCTCCATACGTATCTTGCCATACAGTTTGGCCTTTCGTATCTGTCCGGATCATCCAGAAATCGTCTTGGCCTTTGTTGAGCGTGCCAATTTTCCCTCTTGGTGTAGAGTAGCCACCAAAAATAAAGCCTCCATCTTGGCAGAGCGCGATGCTGGTGAGGTATTCATTTTGAGAAAAGTCAGGTTTGTACTCCGCGACTTGTTCCCCATTCTTATCCAGGATCAGCCACCAGAAATCGTAGCCTGTATGTTTGGAGAGGTAATTACCTGCGATCACGATGCGTTGGGTAAGACTTTCCCTTACATCTGAAAAATAACCTCCTTGTGGACAGGAAAATACACGTCGCCATTTTTCTTTTCCTGTAGAATCTAACCTTATGATGAGCCCTCCACCACGCGAACTCATGCGCGCCTGGGTCCATAAGGCAGAATTCGTGTATCCAGCAATCAGATAGTCTCCATTACGGCATGTGGTGACAGAGGAGGCCCATTCGGTCCCGATGTCTCCCATGACTTTCTGGAATTGAGGATTACCCTTGGTATCGATTTTCAAGGCCCAGATGTCACTCATGCCATTGTTTTGGGCGACGTCACCATCACTGGAGTGGGCACCTCCCAGTATGACATAGCTCGCTTCCCTGCCTTCGGATATGGCAAAAGCTTGGTCAAGTTCACTCCCTCCATAGCTCTCCAACCACTCAATGATGCCATTCCCGTCAAACTTTCCGACAAAATAATCCCCCCAGTAGGTCTCGTCCCCATTTTCCTCATGCTGAATGAGCGAACTGGTGACACCAACGAAAATACCCCCTCCATCAGCAGTCGCTGCGATGTCCCGTATGGCTTCACAACCGCTGAGTGCGATTTCCTGTTCCCACATCATGTCACCCAAGGTATCCACCTTGATAATCCAGATGCTGGTACATCCATTCTCTATGTTTTCATTGGTGACGGTATTCCCTCCGATGATCAGGTGACCATCCGTCGCCTTGATCAAGCACTGCGGATCATCGACACCAAAATTGTCAAAAAAACGCTGGTATGTAAGCTTGGGGAAATACTGAGCGAAGGAAGAAATGCATAGAAAAGCCAATAAAAATGCAAGAGATAAGTGTTTCATAGGACCAGGAGGAATCATCTATTTGACCTTATGCGATGGGTCAATAATACGAAAAAGTAGAGAAATCTTCCTGGGAGAGATTTAAAGTGCTGTCATTGAGAGAGTTGTTGTAGTCTGTAATAAAGTTGAGAAATAGCATGGAAGGATAGGGATGTGTAAGATATTTATGCTTTTTATCTTTTTACAGTTCGTAAGAAGAAAAGGAAATAATAGTTTTTTGTGATAAAAAATTTATACTAATTGAAAATGTCAAAATCGAATAAAGTGTTTTTCATAAGATATTGGGTTGTGCAGATGATTGTTACTGAGTAAGGGGGTGCATGTAGTGCCTCCTTCTCGCTTTTTTGGTGTGAGGGTGATAGAGGCGAGTGAAGGATACAGCCATATTGGACTCGTACAGATTTTCACGAGGGATAAATAAAGGAAGACAGCTTAAGGAAATGCCTTAGCTGTCTTTTGATTTTATAGATGCCTATCCCGCTATGCAGAGACTTCCTGAGCTGCTAAAAGCGACTGCTTGTACTCCTTATAATCTCCTTCGCAGTGACTGATATCGTACAACGAATTGCTTACCATCAGGGGAAGTACGGGATGTGTGTCTTTGCGCATGGCGTATTTTACTTCTCCTTGGAGGTTGAGGTGTGTTAGGCGGTTGAAGTGCGAGGAATAGCGGAAGAAGAATCGCTTGCGGCGATTAGCTGTTTGAAAGAGAGACTCTGCCACAATTGCAGTATCCTGGTAGCGCGCAAAGTTGTGGCGGAGACGTCTGACCATTGCACCTGCAAAAATGCTATCCTCTAGCGTTACATTTTCACGCCATCCTGCACAGAGCAGGCACACATTCTCGTTTTGCTCGACCAACCACTGTGTCAGAAGGCTAATGTTAGGAAAGGCACCTACGACAATTTCTTTTGCATGGTGTTCCTGAGCCGCTTTGATGGCCCGTGTACCATTTGTGGTAGTGATCACGATCTTATTTCCCTCTACGACTTCTCGGGTGTAGGAAAATGGAGAGTTGCCTAGGTCAAAACCCTCGACTTTTTCTCCACTTCGTTCGCCTGCTACAATGTAGCCTTGTTTCCCCAGCGCGACAGCTTCATCGATCGTTGCTACAGGGACCATATGATCTACCCCATGATCAAATGCTACGCACATAGTCGTCGTCGCACGAAGGACATCTATGACGACAACAATGGCGTCTGACACATCGTACTGGTCGATCAGTCTGGGTGTCAGGCATACGTGTACATATTTTTTCCCACTCATGCCGCAAAAGTACAACAAGGGAAGGCTAGTGAACAAGTAATTTGAAAGTGAAGCCCATGGAAGAGAGCAAAAAAGTCTACTGAAAGTGTTAGCAATCAGACGATTTATGGCTTTTTGACTAAATGAAGGGCTATGTGAGGAGACTTTTGAGAAAGTATTTTTTTATTTGCACTTTGAAAAAAACTTTGCGGCAACTCCCATTTTATGCAAATCCGAATCATTATTCCCTTTGTCCGCGTCGAAGCCGCTATTAATGCTGAGTATCAGGAATTGCTGATCCCCCAGGTCAAAAATGACATTACCCAGTTTTTGACAGAAGTCGATATCCAGAAAGAGACTCCCATACGAATCGGCGCGCATAAGGAGGGAATGAAGAGTGAACTGACCATTCGAGCCAAAGTCAAACTAAGAAGAAAAGGACTTGCTTTTGCCAGTTTGTTACCCGAGCTGGAGCAGCTTCAATTTACCCTCAAAGTCACGGTCTTAACACGTATTCAGCTAGGAATACAGTGGAACCTTCGCAGCCAGTCCTCGATATCCTACCAGTGGTTGGAAAAGCCCAGTCTCATGGGCGGATTGTTGCCTATTCCACTAACGACGTTGTTAGAACCCATTTTGGATCGACAGCTACAGTCTGTGGCTCAAGACATTGATAGATACATTCAAAGTGTTTCTGTACAAGAAGCATTAGATATTGGATGGGAGTTTTTACATAAACCTATTGCATGGGATGCAGAGGATGAATCTGGTGTAGAGGGAAATTTTTCTTTTGGGATCATAGAATCAAAAGTAGGGGCAGGACCTATCCAAACAAAAGGAAGAGAACTACAAATGGCCTTTGAGATTCCCACAGAGATGTTTTACTCTTCAGATCCTATTGAGGAAGCTAAAAATATGGGACCTGTACCTTCGCCCAGCAACTGGATTCCTCCGAGGCAATTGAGAAATGAAGTCGAGATTTTTTACAGCTGGAAGAAGATTCAGGAACGGCTGACGGATCTGGTGATCGAAGAAGAAAATAGTCTGTCTCTTAATTTGAGCGAAGTTTCTGTGAGGGGAGGACGTGAAGGGATGAAAATAGAAGCTTACATCAAAGGAAAGTGGAAGGGCTGGCCCTTTCATGGAAAATGGGAGCTGGAAGGGATGCCATGTCAAATGAAGCGGGGGCTAGCATGGGAAAGTCTGGATATTTCATTATCCCAAAAAAGTCCCACCTTACAAGTAGCAGATACGGTCCAAAGAGGAAAGCTGATTGCCAGACTGAAAACGTATCTGGAAAACTGGCTCCCTAAAGCAAGCGAAGGATGGGCTACAGACGTACAGCAACGCCTTCAATATTGGCCCTTTGACTTTGGGCTCGACCTCAGAAGTTCGGAACTGGATTGGGAGGTGCACGATCTAGAATTGACAAAAGACGGCCTCTGGGTGACTACGGTCTGGCAAGGCGACCTCTTACTCGAAGTCAGACAGTGGGAATGACAATCGTCGCCAACTGACAATTCATAGTGTATACACTCCTCATAACTGATTAATTATCTATAAGTAAATTGAGCGATCCTCCCTTATTTTATGACATTTGATGCATATAAGCTCAGATCTAGCGTTTATCTTGTGTCTAGGCTTTTGAGCCTCTGATGGTGTATACATGCTTCACACCATACTCTCATTTATATCAACCCATATTCATCCACACCATGCATCAGATTATTCCACAAGGAAGCAGACATGCCATCCTGACTTTGCTAAGTGTATGGCTCATCTGCTATACAGGTATCCCTGCTGCCTTCGCTTACGAGGAAAAGGCCCATCACGCACCTACATTGACTTATGCGCCTATGGTGACCTTTGGGGTAGCAGATACAGGATTTAAGCTACCTTCATTCGACTTTGATTTTGGCGGTATTTTCGAAGAGTCCAGCGCCTTTCCTACAGGATCAAAGGTGGTCCAATTTGGGCTAGGCTTAGGCTCTACTGTGAATCTCAAGCAGCTCAGTGCCGAATTGAATCTCATCGATGCGAGACGCCGTATTCCGCATCTCTCCTTTTTGTATGAGCGTCAGATCGGTCCTACCAATGTCGGTGTAGGTGTCATCGCAGGCTATCAGATGTGGTCCGTTCCTGCACTTAGTTATCGCTACCATTATTACACCCTCGGAGTGAGAGGCAGCTATCACTTCAATGTAGATGCCCTCCCTGAACTGGATCCTTATGTGGCATTGGGCTTTTCCCTACGCATGATGACCCTGACTAATGGTCCACGCGGAGAGACTGAAGCGAAAGTGACAGCACATATGATTTTGGGCGCGAGATATTACTTCCAAGAGAAAATGGCTGCCTTCTTTGAGATTGGGCAGGATGCTACCAGCATACTGAAATTTGGCGTCGCATATCAAATCTAACACCTCAAAAAAATATAAAATGAAATCCTTCACAACCCCCATGCTATGCCTGATCGTGGCATTAGCCGTATTTACCACTTCATGTTTCAATAAATATGATGAATTGGTTCCTGTGCTCCCCAGCGTGCCTGCTGGAGGTGTAGATCAGATCAGCTTGCAATCTGTGAGCGATGAAGTAGTAGAACTAGAAGTCACCATTTTTGCGGTGGATCACTTTGGCAGCTTTATCGAAGGCCTGTCCCAAAAGGATTTTTCTATTGATCTCCCTTCGGGTTATGCCGCGACGATAGAATCCGTCGAAAGAGTATCTGCCGAGCGATTGGGACCCTACTCTGCGACAATGCTTTTTGACCAGTCGGGCTCGATCAGTGGGACTGACCCCTCCAATGATCGCGTGACAGCGGGTGTGCAGTTCGTCGACCTTTTGGGCAATGGAGACGAGGCGTCTGTAGTAGCTTTTACCAGTGGAGGTCAGTATCAATCTCCCTTTGAGGTTTTGAGTGGGTTCTCTCGTGATCGTGCGACGCTTCAGCAGATCATCAACTCGCTTGCTGACAATGAAGGAGGGGGGACACCCTTGTACCGCTCTATGTTTGAGATGATCGGCTATACTTCGGACAATGCGACCAATACGAATAAAGCCATCATTGCCTTTACAGATGGAAAAGATACCAATGGGGGTGTCTCGATAGATGCAATCGTAGAAGAGGCTTGTGCCAATGACATTAAGATCTTCACTGTGGGGTTGAGTTCGGGAATTGATGCAGGAGAACTATCAGAAGTTGCCTTTCGTACAGGAGGTGCTGTGATGCTGGCGGCTGATGCTCAGCAGTTGGTATCGCTTTATAGTTCACTTGGAGAGTTGCTGCACGGTGAGGCGGAGTTTTATAAGCTGCGGATGTCGGTACGCAATCCGTCAGGTAGCTTCCGTGCGGGATCACGCGTCAGTGGTTTTATCAATTTGAACCTTTCGGAGCAGTATCCTGTACAGTTGCCCTTCCAGTTTGAGTTGACCAGAGAGAATGCAGGATCTTTTGACCAAAGAGAACCAGCGTGTGACTGTGGACAATTGAATGCGGGAGATCTCGTGCAAAAGTGGAAAGATGAGGCTGAAACATTGAGAAATAGTATCTCGAATCCCTCTCCTGCGAATGAAGGCATTACGTGTGCATACGTAGACATTTACAACCGAAATCCAGAGAAATTCAAGTGGGCAGGTCTGGCGGCGCTTGTTTCAGGAGAAGTAGGTGAGCAGGTGGATAATCCCCTTCTAGCACTTGATCCAGGCTTTTCGAGTGCTTTTATCGCGAACGCGATCACTGGAAATGACGCTGTTTTTGAAGATCTTGCATGGCAGCATTTGGCATATGAGAATGGAGGGATAGAAGAAATTGCCAAGATCTATTGTTCTGAGCAATCCAATCCCAATCCAGCCATCAGTTTGGATGTGTATCGTGCATGGTTAAAAATTGCGTCTGGTGATGCAGATCTAGTCTGGGAGGGAAATCGCGATCTTCTCTACCATGAGCAGCTAAATGTATTACAAGCTTTGCTGTACGATCCTCATCCGATTATGTGGTCATGGATAGAAGGGTTTGGGCTGCTGGAATCTCCTGTACCTGGTCATACCAATGAGTTCGATACAGGTAGGAGAGAGATTGACCGATTCATCGACCGTTGGAACTGGATTGAGAGTGACATCTTGCCCGCTTGGCGTGCATTTGAATCCAATTCATTAAATGAGACGGTATTAACTGCAGAGTTTAATAAATATTGTCAACCATAGATTCGATCGCAGAGGATCGTAAAGTCAAGTTGAATTTTCGTCAAAAAAATAACAAGGTATCTCGAGACGAAGCCTTTATATTTGCGACGAAATCTCAACTTGGCTTTTTCATTTCATCACTCCTTTATCCTTTTACTTCTATGGGCAAACTATTCTCACTCCCAGCTATAGAGTCACTGATTGCCAAATCGGACTTTAAGGATCTCTTCTCGGATATGACTACCAATATCAATTCTGCCTTTGAAGAATCTACGGTGAAAGCACGTGGTTTCTTGGGCGAATCAGTCGAAGAGTTCAAGGTAGGGGCATTTGAAAATCTAGACAGCATCCGCCTCAAATGGATTCGTCCTGACTGGTTTGAGTTCATCCCTGTGAAGGAAGCTCCTTTCGCCTTTGTACGCCATACAGGCGAACGCATCGTGCCAGGGCGCATGTACACAGACGGCGGCAGTATCCCCCGCCCTTTTTGGGTCAATGAAAATCTCTCCCCCTGGACCTATGGCCCCGCCTTTTTGATCCATGACTGGGAATTCGATGTGCACCACTGCAAAATGTCCGACAAGAGCTTTGAAGAGGTACGCGATACGATGATGGAAGCTATTCGGACGCTCATCGACATGGAGCTTTCACCTATGTCTGATCTAGCATTTCGAGCCATTTATGTAGGCATCGATTCGCAGATCGCCCGTGAGATGTGGAATAAGAATCCCGAGGAGTGCCCGCTTCCTCCACAGACGTAGGAACATGCTAGGGCATGTTCACACCTGCAATACCCCTGGATTGAACGGCTTCACATCTGGATTATGATTGGCCATTTCGATTCCTGTAGAGATGATCTTGCGCGTCTCGGTAGGATCGATGATGCCATCTACCCACATACGCGCTGCCGCATAGTAAGGAGATGTTTGAGCTGTGTAGCGATCCGTAATTTCTTGCAGCAGTTGTTTTTCGACCTCAGGATCAATCTCCTTTCCTTGCTTCTTGAGGGCGGCGACTTGAATCTGAAGGAGGGTCTTGGCAGCAGTAGATCCCCCCATGACGGCGATCTGTGCCGAAGGCCACGCATAGATCAGTCTAGGATCATACGCCTTGCCACACATGGCGTAGTTGCCCGCTCCGTAGGAGTTGCCCATGACGAACGTAAACTTGGGCACGACAGAGTTCGATACAGCATTGACCATCTTGGCACCGTCCTTGATGATGCCCCCCTGCTCCGAGCGACTGCCGACCATGAAGCCCGTCACGTCTTGCAGGAAGATCAAGGGGATGCGCTTCTGGTTGCAATTCATCACAAAGCGCGCGGCTTTATCCGCTGAGTCTGAGTAGATCACCCCCCCAAACTGCATCTCGCCCTTGGCAGATCGAAGGACCTGGCGTTGGTTGGCTACGATTCCCACGGCCCAGCCGTCGACTCTCGCATAGCCCGTGACGATCGACTGGCCATAGCCTTCCTTGTATTCATCCCATGAGCCACGATCAATGACCCGCTCCAGGATGTCGCGTACCTCGTAGGGTTTGGCTCTATCTGCGGGTAAGATACCCATGATTTCCCTTGGGTTCTTTGCAGGTGCTTTGGGCTTTTCTCGATTAAAACCTGCTTTGGGCTTTTCTCCTAGCTTACTGACCAGCGAACGGATTTTCTCTAGACATGCCGCATCATTGGGCATTTTATAGTCCACTACTCCGCTAATCTCACTGTGCATGGTAGCTCCTCCCAGCGTTTCGATGTCGACATCTTCGCCGATGGCAGATTTGACGAGATAGGGTCCCGCCAAAAAGACGGAGCCTGTACCATCCACGATCAAAGTCTCATCACTCATGATGGGGAGGTAAGCGCCTCCCGCCACACAAGGTCCCATGATAGCCGCAATCTGTGGAATTCCCATAGAGGACATCACCGCATTGTTGCGGAAGATGCGGCCAAAGTGCTCCTTGTCAGGAAAGATCTCATCTTGCATGGGGAGGAAAACACCCGCAGAGTCTACCAGATAAATGATCGGTAGATGATTTTCCATCGCGATTTCTTGTGCGCGTAGATTTTTCTTGCCCGTCATCGGAAACCATGCACCTGCTTTCACCGTGGCGTCATTTGCCACAATCATACAAAGCCTGCCCGATACGCGGCCTATCCCTGTCACTACTCCTGCACTAGGGGCACCTTTCTGTTCTTCGTACATTCCGTGGGCAGCGAGTGCACCCACTTCCAGCCAATCATTCTTGTCATCGAGGAGGAGATTAATGCGCTCTCGAGCGGGGAGTTTTCCCTTCTTACGATGCTTGGCAAGAGACTTTTCGCCTCCTCCTATATATACTTTTTGTAGATGGCCCTGTAGTTTACGGAGCAGTTCGCGGTTGTGGTCTTCGTTTGTGTTGAAGACCATGTCATCTTCTTTAAATGCAGGTGTATATTTCACGTAGTGTAGTCCTTAAAACAGCTGTTGATTCTGCAGTTTTCAATGGCGCAATTTAAAGGAATTTGGAAAAACTATTGTCGGTTTCTCTGGAATAATCTAAGGAGGGGGAATCTTCGTTTTGAATGATCCGTTTTTTCTCCTTGACTACTTACTCTTCCCATACACACGACGCAACCAAGCGGGAAGCAGCGGGACACCGATCAAGAGATAGGGATAATAGGTCACCAATCGCCAGAGCAGGGCGACGATCAAGACAATGGTCAAGCCACCAGGGATAAAGCTTTCGAACAGCGGCCCAAATGTCCCCTCAGCAAAACCAGAAGCACCAGGTGAGGGCGCGACAATCATGACCTGAAAAAGAATAACCTGACGAGCAAAAGCAGTGATATGCTCCGAAAAGTTGAGCACAGCAAAGGCTGCAAGGACACAGTTGAGGGCGAGGTAGCGGCCCATCCAGGCGAGCAGTGTCGCGAAAGCAGCTCTGAGCCAAAATCCCAGGCTCTTCTTGCGGAACTCCCTAGAGGCAAGGAGCATGTCGTCCGCTAGTTGAAAGGTACTTTTTTGCCAACGCTGAAGACGCTTCCACTGGAAGACTTTCTTTAAGATGCGATGGGTGCCAGATGGATTGAAAAATAAAGCAAAGGCCAGAAATATCGTGTAGGCGGTCAAAATAAGGTAGGCAAACCAAAAGAAAGCCTCCAACGGAACGAGATAGCCAAACAGTTCGGGTTGGGTCTTGGCATCGAACACCACCTTATAATCCACAAATAGTAAGACAAAAGGGAAAATGATGATGTAAAAACATTCATCTAGGAAGATCGTGATGAATACCAGCGCGGTACTTTTTCCTGCGGATATCTTCTCTTTGATCAGCATGAAGATCGCCAAGGCAGAGCCTCCTACTACAGAGGGTGTCAGGGCAGAGCCAAACTCCCACAAGAAAATGATCTCAGCCGAAGATCGCCAGGAGAGCTTGAAGTCGGTCAGCAAGCGCATCCGCCAGATGTAGCCAAAATCCCTTAGCCCCATCATGAGTAATCCCAAACCCAAAAACCCAAATAGCCCAGTCGTCCATTCGATTTGACTCAAAGGATTGGTGCCTGTAGTCTGTGTTTCATTGATGATCTGGTAGATAGCATATCCCAAAACCGATAAGCCTATCAGGATAGGCCAGATGATGTTGCGGAGCTTAAACTCCTGTACGATGTCGGATTCTTTGGGATCGGGGGCTTGTGCCATACACGAAATAGGGTTTATCTCACCAACGCGAAAAAGACGCTTTAGTTATCATTCTTGTGTCTGACGCATGATCAGGCCGCTAAATTGCCAAATCCTTGCTCGGATGGCAAATGTAAAGCAGGATTTGTGACGTTATTCTTGGTATTCGAGATTGGGTGCTATCTTCTTTTTCAGAATATATGATAACTTAGACATAATCTATCGTGCTGTCCATCAATTCCTATTTTATTTCTTTTGTGTCTGCATAGATGATAGAATCGCATACTTTGAAAAGGGGTTTTCAATATTGAGCTATGTGATTTAGAATGGGAAGGAATGGATTTATAATCAAGAGGATGATTTTCTCCTAGTAGATCATGGTTCCATTTATCCATATAGAAATGCGTCAAATGAAATATTCATGGATCTTTCTTATCCTTAGCTGTATGATACTATCAGCTTGCATCACCCGAAAAGCTGCTTTCCCTGGCACCCCCTTCCCGAACTACGAGAGTGTAGAAGCGGCTGACTTTGACCCAGAAAAACTAGATCAGCTTACTGCTTTTATTGAAGAAAATGCTCGAACGACAGGGATGGTGGTCCTTTATAAAGGGAAAATGATCTACTCCTATGGTGATATTCAAAAGGTAAGTTACATCGCCTCCTGCCGCAAGAGTATCCTGAGCATGTTGTATGGAAAGTATGTGGATAATGGCACGATTGATTTAGACCAAAATATCGGAGCACTGGGTATCAATGAAAAAGACGGACTCCTTCCCAAAGAAAAAGAAGCCACCATTGATCATATCATTACCTCTCGCTCAGGGGTATTCCATGTAGCTGCAAATGGCGGCTATGACAAAGGCAATTTTCTCGAAAGAGGAAGTGTCGAGCCAGGTTCATACTGGGTGTACAACAATTGGGACTTCAATGTGGCGGGACACATCTTCGAGCAGTATGCTGGCAAGTCTATCTATGAGGAGATAGAGGAGCAATTTGCCAAGCCGCTAGGTTTTGAAGATTGGAACATCAAAAACCAAAAGAAGTATGGCAAGAAGTCCAAGTCCCAATATCCTGCCTATCATATGTATTTTTCCACGCGAGATATGGCTAAGCTCGGTCAACTCATGCTCAATGAAGGCGAGTGGAATGGACAACAATTGATTTCGAAGGAATGGATACAAAAAACCACTTCTATGGTCACCCCATTCGAAACATTGGTCGAGCGATTTGGACCTGCAAATCCCGATGCGGTCCACATGTCGTATGGCTACATGTGGTGGCTGGTCGAAAACTATCGAGGCAAGGAGGCCTACAAGGGAGCCTACCAAGCTTCGGGTTATGGAGGCCAATTCATCACGATCATCCCTGAAATGGAGATGGTCGTGGCACACAAGACTAAGCTGGATCTCTTGACATTGACAGGTCTCTCATATAAGGAAACATCTGGAGATGTTTATTGGCAAATGATTGATCAGATCGTCGAAGCTAAACGCTAACCACAGAGAAGATGGAAATCATTCGCCTGCCTGAGGCTTTTAATCATCATCCTGATGTTCCTATTCAGATATATGATTACAGAATACATGAAGACTTTATCAGGGGAAAAATCAACCTAACCCACCATACCATTAGCTTTCTACTCCAGGGCAAAAAGGAGGTAGTCGGCATGGAGGAAACGGTCACTATAGACCCTCAGAAGTTTGTCTTGATGAAGTCTGGACATTGCCTCATGACAGAACATACTTCTGAGGAAGGGCAGATTTACCAGAGTATGTTGTTGTTCTTTTCACACCAAATGGTCCTTGATTTCCTGGAGCATCACGACATTCAACTCATTCCTCAAGATCAAATACCTTCTTTTTTTGTGTATGATTATGATTCCTACATTCATCATTTTGTGGAGGGCTTGGGGCATGTCCGTATGCTGGCACCCGCTATACAAGAGACGATTCTGAAGGCAAAGTTTGAGGAGTTGATGTTGTATTTGATTCAGCGAGAGGGAAAGGCCTTCTTGAGTGGAATGGTGCAAGATCCGTATGACAGCCAGTTGAGATTGCGAAATGTCGTCGAGAGCAACAAGCTCAAAAAGCTCAACCTTCAGGAACTCGCTTTCTTGTGCAATATGAGTGTTTCTACGTTCAAGCGTGCTTTTGTGAAGCAGTTCGGGCTTCCACCGATTCGTTGGTTCCAGGAAAAACGCTTGGAGCACGCCGCTTTCATCCTTCAGACCCACCAAAAAAGACCCATAGATTTATATGAGGAAATAGGATACGAATCTCTGTCCAATTTCGTCCAGGCTTTCAAGAAGAAATATGGAATTACACCCAAGCAGTTTCAGATGGAAGCGTGAGTGCTCCCAGATATGGAGCCGATTTTCATACATCCTCTTATGGTTATTGGGACTATGTAGGACTACCGCTACCCATACAGCCTAGCCATTCATATCTGGTCCTTTAAAATGACCTTTTGGCCACACTTTTTGAGCCTTTTGCGCGTGGACTTTTTCATTGTGAAGCCCAATTTTGAGTCAATGAAAGAGCAATAAAGAGAGTCAAACAAAGACATCTTCCTGCTCATCTCACATATGTTTCATTTACTCAAAAAATAAAGCCATGCAGAAAATTCTATTTACAATGAGCCTTTTCCTGATAGGGAATCTGGGACTTTGGGCACAAGGTACCTTCACGCTGAGAAGCGAAACGCTGGGAGGAGAAGCAACCCAGCAGGAAGAATTCAACGGATTTGGATGTACAGGAGAAAATACCTCTCCTCAGCTATCCTGGATAAATGCACCTGAAGGAACCAAAAGTTTTGCTGTCACGATGTATGATCCTGATGCGCCTACAGGTAGCGGTTGGTGGCACTGGGTGATGTTTGACATTCCTGCCGATGTCACTCAACTGCTAGAAAACGCAGGGAACCTGACGTCTGGTCGAGCACCCAAAGGCGCTATCCAAAGCCTCACCAACTATGGTGTAGGAGGCTATGGAGGCCCTTGCCCTCCCGAAGGTCACGGGCTACACCAGTATATCATCACCGTATACGCACTCAAAGTTGATAAACTCGGACTCGACGTGAATACCAACCCCGCGATCGTCGGATACTACCTCTGGAATCAGACCCTCGCCAAAGCAAGCATCGTCACATACTATCAGCGATAGGAAACGATTGGTTGAGGAAACCGTTCCCGAAACTTCTGGGAGCGGTTTTCGGTATATGGAAAGGACAACACACGGATTCACAAATTTATCCCCATGCTTCCTTTATCCCATACGCTTACCACTCCAAGATTCATTCTCCGTTTTCCCACGGCGCAAGACATCCCACGTATCTTCTCTGCTACGCGCTACAAAGGATTCAATGATGGGATGCTTTGGGAGCCTCCTGCGAGTGAGGAGGAACTACAAATTCCTTTGAAACAAAATATAGAAGCTTGGAAATCAGGTCAAGCGTATCAATTTTCGATCCTATCCAAGGAGGAGAAAATGTTGCTGGGGCGCATCTCTATTCGTAAGACCGATCATAAGAATGTCTGGAATGTCGGTTTTTGGACGCATCCTGAGGTGCATAATCAGGGAGTGATGACTGAGGCCTTGGGAGCTATGCTGGCTTTTGGTTTTGATAGACTCGCTGCCACACGGATCGAAGCCCGCCATGCGCTGTGGAACCATGCCAGTGAGAAAGTATTGAAGAAAAACGGGTTCCAGTTTGTGCGGTATCTCCCCCAGGGTTTTCAGAAACGAGGAAAATGGGTAGAAGAAAATTTGCTGGCTATTGACAAGAAAGACTATTGGTCTACCCTTGAGGATTAGGCATAGAAGCAAAAGGTGATTATTCTCATTAAAACTCCAAAATTACATTTTGAGTAATTTTGGAGTTTCTGTTATGGTATAATGAAGGTATATCTTTCAAAGATAGAAATTAAGCATTTATGTATTTTTTTCGAATGGAGGATATGGTATTTTATTGTATGCCAAGATCTGTGGTTATCATGCGTTTATCTATTGAAATTGCGATTAAGAGTACGCATAAATAGATCTTGTACGAGCATCGCTTTTAGCCGAATACTGCACTTGTAAACAAATGGGACCCTTTAATCTAAACTTTATTCACGACCGTATTTTTGCAGAAAAAAATACGATTGCACGAAGAATTTACTTTTTTTCTCTCGGATTTATTTTATGTGTGACAGCCTTTGGATTGATTTTTCAACGGACTGATCTGATCGTCTGTGGTTTGATATCAAGTACATTTGCCTTGATTCCACTTTTTCTCAAAAGAAAGAACAACTATGATAGAGAGTGTATCATCATGGGATTTGGATTCTTTCCTTTGATTGCAGCTTCACCTAGCCTTATTGGTCCCATATACTTGATGCCCATCGGTGTACTTTCCATGATCTTGATTGCCAGCTACATCGTCGAAAGTAGTCGCACCATGAGATGGTTCATCCTTTTGGCGGTGCTCTCGTTGGCGATATACTGGGTCCAAATTGTGATGCTCCCATTTGAGTCATTTTGGTTACTTCATTTGATAGATGCTTTCCTGGGCATTTTTACCTCATTTTTGAGCTATTTGACGCTCGCCAGCTACCACAGAAATATCCATCAATACAGAGTAGGAATTGAGAGCTCTCACGATCTACTTCAACAAATTTTGAATGCAAACCCTCATATCATTTTTGCGAAGGATCTGGATCTTAGATATCAATATGTAAATAAGACAGCAACAGACAGACTATTTGCCAAGCCTGAAGACTTCCTTGGTTTTCAGCGAGAAGAAATTGCCATTTTTGCTGGAAAGCAAGATCCTTTAGGAAACTCTGAGCAAGAAGTGCTTGACAGTGGCATTCCTCAGCATATCCCGCGTTGTATCCTCACAGATCCATTGGGAAAGAAGCGGTGGTTTGACTTTTCCCAAACGCCACTGTACGATGACGAAGGAGGTGTCTCAGGCATCCTGACCGTTGCGACAGATCGGACAGAAGAAGTCTTGAAGGAAGCGGATTTGGCGCGTAGCGTAGCTTTGTACCGAGATATTTTTGAAAATAGTCCAGTAGCCCTGGGGATTTATGATTCTGGTTTTATCAAAATTGGTAACCAAAGATTGTCAGAGCTTACAGGATATGGAGAACGAGAGATCTTGCTGACCGATTTATTGGATGAGGAAGTGGCTGCACAAATCGATCTTGCGACGGATCAGGGGCAAATACGGGAAGTTACCTCCAAGGATTCTCACACACATCTTTACAGCTATGATGGAGAGACGAAATATGTGCAGATCCGGATTGTGCCTATTTCTAATAGTACAAATGTAGAAAGCTTGATTGCCATCACAGACGTGACGGCGGTCATCAAGCAAAAGGAAGACTTGGCACATCTTGTCTCGGAGCTAGAAGCTATTTTTGAGAGTACAGGGGAGGGGATGCTGGTTTCAGATCTACAGGGAAATATTAGAAAGTACAACCAGCGATATTTTGACCTCTTGGTCTTTGATGAGTTTGATAAAAACCTTTCTTTGGACGAACGCCTCAAAAGGCACCTTACCTATCGAGCTCCTGAACTCAAAAAGTTTAAGCAGCGAATCAAAGAAATCCACGAGAATAAAGCCCATCCTTCACATGATGTGATTGAGTACAGAGATGGAACGGTCCTAGAGCGATCTTCTTATCC
Source organism: Bacteroidota bacterium (assembly GCA_039820545.1). Classification (GTDB taxonomy): domain Bacteria; phylum Bacteroidota; class Bacteroidia; order J057; family J057; genus JALEFZ01. The sequence continues at coordinate 66,781 of JBCBPW010000005.1, forward strand.
ACAGCGTATCGGTGATGAGATTGTCGGACGTGTATTTACCTTCAAAGATATCACCCGCCAACGCTACAATGAGCGTGCCCTCAAAGAAAATGAGCAGAAGTACCGTACGCTGTTTGAACAAACCCCTATGGGACTGTTTCTCCTGGATTTTACGGCAGATCAAATGAGTATGCAGTGCAACTCCAGAATGGAGACGCTTTTTAAAGTACCCAAAGGGAAATTATCATCCAGCCATATGCTGGAATATAGCCCCGAGTATCAGCCCGATGGGGAATTATCCAAAGTGAAGTTTGAGCGGCTATTTGATGAGCTGTTGAAGGAGATGGATACCAAATTTTTCGAGTGGCGCTATGTGGATGCAAAAGGTGTATATTTTGACTGTGAAACTACCCTGGTTCCACTTCATTTGGGAGAAAAAGTCCTGATTTTGGGCATCATCCAAGATATAACCGACCGCAAACGCCAAGAGAATATCATACGTCAGCAAGTCAATGATCTCAACCTGCAAAACCAACAATTGACAGGCTACAGCTATGTGGTTTCCCACAATTTCCGCAGCTCCGTAGCCAATATCATGGGCTTAGCCAATGCCTTTGAGATCCATGAATCGGAGGAACATGTAAATCAGCAAATTATCCAGATGCTATATAAGGTGGCTAGCCGTCTGGACGATTCTGTCAGAGATCTCCAGCAGATTTTGGATGTGCAAGGGGTGACTGAAAGCCATTTTGAGTCGATTCACATTCAGGAGATTATTTGGAAGGCTGAAGCAGAACTTCAGAAGGAAGTCCGACGTACACAGGCAAAGCTATGTGTGAACTTGCCGCAGCCGCTTTACCTGATGGGATTGTCTTCCTATTTTCAGTCGGTCTTCTTCAATCTCCTGAGCAATGCCATTAAGTACAAGCATCCAGATAGGAACCCGCATATCCAGATAAGCCATCAGATAAAAGGGGATCGTATTTGGATCTTTGTGCAAGACAATGGGTTGGGAATCGATACGGAAAAGTTTGAGGGGCAAATATTTAGTCTTTACAAACGCTTTCATGACCATGTAAAAGGAAAAGGCTTGGGGTTATTTCTTGTAAAAGCACAAATAGAGGCGATGGGCGGAAGAATCGAGTTGGAGAGTCAGGTGAATGAAGGCTCCATCTTTAAGCTAGATTTTCCCTATCAATTCAGAGAGGGAGAAGATGCTTCCCGCACGCAAGTAAAAGCCTTGGTGCATGCGGAGCGAAGAGGATGATGGCAGACAAAATTTCCTGCATAGCACCATTGGATCCACTAGATGATATACAACCTAATAGATATTAATGAAGCATTATGTGAAGCCTGGGATAAAGTTTTTGCAGGTGTAAAAGGCGTTCAAGTAACACACGATTCTATTTTTAACCATCCATGTGACGCATTGGTGAGCCCCGCCAACAGCTTTGGCTATATGAATGGAGGCATCGACTTTGCCATTTCCAAAAATCTGGGCTGGCATATCGAGAAAGATTTACAAAAGATCATCAGAGAGAAATATTATGGCGAACTGCTGATAGGGCAAGCTATCATACTTCCTACCCATCATTCCGATTTTCCCTACCTTATTTCCGCCCCGACCATGCGCACTCCCATGAGCATCGTCAAAACCCCCCATGTCTATCTTGCCATGAAAGCCATACTCGTCCTCACAGAGTTGGGACAGTTGGCAGACGGTAGCCCAGTAAAATCAAAAGTTCAGTCGGTAGCGATCCCAGGACTAGGGACGGGAATCGGGCAAGTGCGTCCGATAGACTGTGCGAGGCAGATGCGGATCGCATGGGAAGACGTACAAAATCGTAAATTCGAGACCAAAGAAGGATGGAAGGAAATGGGAAGTAACTTTGCTTACTTCTTTACGGGGCGAAAACAGGACTTGAAATACGATATTCCTTAAATATCATGAACTATATAGGATTGGATGGCTGTAAAACAGGTTGGATTGTTGTCGCCTGGGATGGGAAAGTAAAATGGGAAGTAAGGCTGATTCCGCATATTTCTTCCCTATTAGATCATTACCCTGATCCGAAGCAGGTATTGATTGACATACCGATTGGACTGCCTTTTCGTCATCCGAGGCTGTGTGATGGAGCCGCTCGCAAAGTCTTAACGCGCCTGAGAGGTTCGAGCGTATTTCCTGTTCCAAGCCGCCAATCTCTGCAAGCACCTGACTATCCCGCGGCTTGTGAGGTAAATCTGGGGATCATGGATCGGAAGCTCTCTAAGCAGACGTGGCATATTGGAGATAAAATCTTAGAGGTAGATGGTTTCCTGCAAGATCATGATTATCCTATCCGCGAGTGTCATCCTGAGGTAGCATTTTGGGCGATGAATGGAAAGGAACCGATGCCCGAAGGGAAAAAGACACCCCAAGGCCAGCACGATCGTTTAGGTTTGTTGACATCTTACTGGAACCAGAGTGAGGCAGTCCTACGGCATACAATGGCTTCGTACAAGCGCAAAGAAGTCCTAGCAGACGATATCCTTGATGCGACGGTTCTTGCGATCGCTGCAACCTATCCCTTACAAAGTCTCCCAGATAAACCTGAGATGGACGAGGTAGGCTTGCCGATGGAGATTGTGTATCCTGTCGTTTAGACTACACAAAATCTTTCCATGCATGTACCTCAGGCATGGGTGCCGTAACCGTGACAGGCGTCTTCAGGGTAGGATGTTCCAATGTGATTTCTCTTGCCAGTAGACAGATGGACTTGTCAGGATTAAAGGCTGTCTTGCCGTACTTCACATCGCCCACGATCGTGCATCCCATACTCGCCATTTGTACCCGGATCTGATGCCTACGGCCTGTATGCAGTTTTACTTCCAGTAGAGCCCGCTTACCTGCCGTTTGGAGGATTCGATATTCCAGGTGTGCCTTCTTGCTGGCATGCACTTCCTTGTTGTAGGCCCGCATGATGTTTTTGTTGGGAAGCTTTTTAAGGAAATGTTTCAACTCCCCATGGGGTTGATCAGGAATGCGTTCCGTCAGTGCCCAGTAGATTTTCTGTGGTTTCTTATCCTGAAACTGCTTGGAGAGGCGAGCCGCGGCTTTGGAGGTTTTGGCTAGTACAAGCACCCCACTGGCTGGACGATCCAATCGATGAATCAGCCCCATATACACATTACCTGGCTTATTATATTTCTCACGTACATATTCCTTCGCCCAATCAAAGGCGTTGAGGTCACCCGTCTCATCTCCTTGCGAAGGCATGCCGACAGGCTTATTGATGATCAGCAAATGATTGTCTTCGAATAAAACCAAGAACCATCCAATTGTAGACACATCGCGATGGCGTGTGTCTGGTAAAAAATCACCTTTTCATTGCAAAAACCACGGTAGACGCTGGTAGGAGCGTGATTCTCTCAGGGGTTTGCTCATACGTTCGCAGAGAAATCGAATCTGAGGCACGTAATATCAAGTACTCGGCCGTTTTTTCCGCTTTGTAGGTATATTCCAGATGGTTGATTTCCATATCACAGGCCCCATCTATTAAACTCAGTTGGTAAACCTTGTCACCTAGCATAATTTTTAATGCGTTGGCAGATGCATAGTTAGCATATTGGATCTCTGTCCTGCCACTAGTTGTGAATCCCGTGTAGGTTCGGGTGCTGACATCATATATTTCCTCCTCCTTCTCTTCCTCAATATCCAGTTGTGCCTTTCCCCCTTGAAAATCTAGGATGATCTCTGTTCCATCTGCCTTTTGGATGAAGAAAACGCCGTTTATGGTTCCTGCAAATTGGCCCGATGGCATATGGTGAAAGACAGATCCTTGTCCCTCTTGGCCATACCTTGCATAGTCAGAGCTAGATTGACTATAAGCAAGAACGGTGAGAAGAAGTAGAGAAATGATTAGTCCAAGCTTTCTCATGCAGTTAATCGTTATGTTGGCCGTAGTACTAATATGCCTCTGACTCTTTGGGAAACTCTCCCCCTTTAACATCCTTGATATAATGCTCTACCGCTGCATGTACATCATCATAGAGGTTAGCGTAGCGACGGAGAAAGCGCGGACTAAATTCCTTATTTAGTCCCAGCATATCATGCGTGACCAGCACTTGTCCATCACAGCCAGGCCCTGCTCCGATTCCAATAGTCGGCATATAAATAGATTCACTCACCTCTCGGGCCAGTGTCTGAGGGATTTTCTCCAATACTACTGCAAAACAGCCTGCCTTGTCCAGTTTTTTGGCATCTGTCTTGAGGACCTTTGCTTCTTCTTCTTCCTTGGCGCGTACGGTATATGTCCCGAATTTGTAGATCGACTGAGGTGTCAATCCCAAGTGTCCCATCACAGGAATCCCTGCACTGATGACGCGCTTCACAGAGTCCAGGATGAATTCTCCTCCTTCCATCTTGATGGCGTGGGCGCCCGACTCTTTCATGATGCGGATCGCACTTTTGAGCGCATTTTTTGAATCTCCTTGATAGTACCCAAAAGGTAAGTCTACTACAATCAGCGATCGCTTGACTGCCCGAACTACTGCGCTGGCATGATCGATCATCTGATCCAAGGTAATAGGGAGGGTCGTTTCATGTCCGTGAATCACATTGGAGGCAGAATCTCCGACCAAAATCACATCAATTCCAGCGGCATCTATGATGCGTGCCAGAGAAAAATCATAGGCTGTCAACATGGAGATTTTCTCTCCATTTTCCTTCATAGTCCGTAGTACGCGTGTGGTGATCCGCTTAAAATCTTTCTTAGCCGTAGACATTCTGTTGAGTTTAGCGTTTAGTAGATGGGAGATTCGCAATTTTGATCTACCAACTGCGTCATAGTCCCGATTTTTTGTGTAGCCAAAGTTAAGATTTTATTCCATATTCGCAGGGGCTTGTAATTTCTGGGTAAATCAAGTCATACCATCATTTAGCATATGTTCATGAAACAATCCATGGTTACTTTTTATCGAATCGCTGTTCTTCTTTTTCTCCTATCCCTCGTAGGATGTTCTACAGAGGTTATCCTCAACGCTCCCCCCAAGGATATCTGGGTGGTCTATAGTGTCCTGCGTGAAGAAGCAGATGTCCAATATATCCGCGTTTCTCGCGGTTTCCTTATAGAAGGAGATGCACTGGCTTTTGCGAAGGAGAATGACCTGTCAGGAACAGGCTTACAAGTAAAACTGGAAGGTGCACAACGAACCTACACTGCTACTTATGTAGACTCTGTAGTCAAGGAGCCAGCGGATGGGATTTTCTATGGATTCACAGGTTTGTACAAGATTGAAACAGATGGCGCTGCTGCCTTACAGCCTGCCGTTAGATACAATCTGACCATTACACAAGGAGATGATCCCAACTTTGAGTTGACAGCGAGTACACGCATTCCCGAGGTCGTAGATATCGAGCGTCCTCGCTATACGCCAGGTCAGGGTCAGACGAGATGTTTGGAGCAGATGACCATACAGGCAGATGCTAGGGTCGAGTTCGATGCAGGAGCCATTCCAGGAGCAGCTTTTGAGCTGAGAGCTTATTTGGATTACACCGAAAATGGCGTGCCAAAGCAAGCCCTTTATGGACCCACTGATATGTTTAGCGAGAGCCAAGGATGTGCGACTCAAGGAGGGGACAATCCCTACTGCTATGAAATATCTAATGGGGTAGCATTGATCGACCTGCTCAGCGACATCGATCCTCAGTTTCAAAATATCTATGAATACGACCTGACCAATGCCTGTACACCCCGAGGACAGGAGGAGAATTTTTCTGATGATTTCCGTATTGAGATCACAGCGATGGATTTGGAACTCAAGAATTATCGCTTGGTCAATGATCCCAAGTTCCTAGATTTGAATACGGTCAGACCTGAGTACACGAATGTAGAAGCAGCAGACACTTCGGTGATTACTTTAGGGGTCTTGGGAAGTACAAGTCGTGCAACGATCTTCGCCCGTCTGTCCGAGTGTGCTGAATATTTACTCCAGTTGAATGGGACACCAAAACCCGAGACACCTTGTGAATTGTAGCATCTCCGCATGATCGCATGCATGTGCATATCATACAAAACGAGGTGATTTGTGGTGAGGTAAGTACTATTTAGTTATGGGTTCAAAGGATTGTTCCAGGTTTTATTTGCTGCTGGATCGCATGTAATCTCTGCAATCTATATGTCTTTTGTCTAGACATTGAAGACGTTTTTGGTCCAAAATCAGAGGAAGAAAAATATTTATCCTGCTCTTTGTATCAAAATAGGAATAGTTGGGTAGATTTTTGTTTGTATATTTTGTGGGTGAAACAAAAGGATTCTCTCAAAATTACGTTGAATTATTCCGCAAATACTCTTAACTACTAAGGAAAATTCATTCTTGAGTATCCAAGGATACGATCTTCCATTATATGAATCTCGATTCTGGACAAAAACGCGTACTTGTAGCTGAAGATGAGGAAATTAACCTTGTCATTGCTACACATATCCTCAATAGGGCAGGCTATCAAGTCGTACCTGTAGACAATGGAGAAGCAGCGATTGAAGCGATTCGCAGGGAAAAATTTGATCTCGTGCTGATGGATATCGAGATGCCCATCATGGATGGGTTAGAGGCGATTCCTCATATCCGTGAGCTTCCCAATGGAAGTACGATTCCTATTGTTGCACTTACAGCCCATTCTCTCCCTGAGAAATTACAGCAAATTCAAGAAGTTGGTGGCAATGATTATCTCCTCAAACCCTTTGATGAGGATAAGCTGCAGCAAATCATTGATAGATATTTATAAGATAGAATTATTACGATCTGTCCGATCATTTTAGCTTTGATTATTTTAATCAATCGAGGGAGAAAGTTTACCCATTTCTTAAAAATCCCTATATTCGACTTCTGTAAACAGAATTATCCCCTACAAACATGCTCCCATGGTAAAGTATTGGTATCTGGCTTTCGCCTTATTGATAAGCACGCAAGTTGGCTGGTCACAGCAAGTTCTGATTGATACAGTGTTTTTTGATTTTGACAGCGATTATCTCAAGCCCTCTCACATGGATCAATTGGATTCCATGTCCTCTAAGTTTCTCTCCTATCCTACGTATTATGTCGAGATTTATGGACATACAGATAGTATAGGGTCTACGGGCTATAATCTGGAACTCTCTGAGATGCGCGCCCGTAAAGTTGCTTTGTACCTGATTGAAAAGGGAACGCTTGCAGACCGTATTTTCTACGAAGGGTTAGGCACCAACAAACCTATAGGCCCCAATACCACCTACGCAGGACGAAAGAAAAACCGCAGGGCAGATATCTCGGTCATTTACACGCGTGAGATTTTCTCTCCACCCGTAGTTGAAGATACGACGGCAACTGATACTGTGGCAGAGACTCCCGTAGTCGTAGAAGACCCTGCTTCTCTTGTGGATACTGTTTACTGTTCTTACGCTCCATTTGAAATTGACACAAAGAAGAAAACGGTCATCATCGCCCCGCAAGGAACTCAGATCACCGTACCTGCTGGTGCTTTCAAAGGAGATACAGAATATATAGAGATCAAAGTATCGGAGCTGTATACACGGCGCGACATGATCGTAGCGGCCATGCCCAGCGTAGAGAAGAAAAAAGGCCCTTATGAAGCTACGGGTATGTTTACCTTCGAAGCGAGGGATGGACGACGTTTGGCGCAAATAGCCGATGACAAATCTTTTGAAGTACTGCTCCCCGCGACGCGACGCGATCCTTATACACGTGTGTACTCTGGATCAGGTGGGACCCGAGGTCGCTCCCGCTCTCGTGGAGGCAACACAGCCAAAGTCAAAAAACCAGCCATGACAGCTGTGAAAGCATGGAACGAAGAAAATTATCCGATTCGCTATCTAGGCCCTAGAAAGGCCTATACATTCGAAATCAATAAATCTGGAAAGTTTGCCGTAGGACGCCCGCTTCATTATTCCCAAAATACCGAGAAAGACGATCTGGGGACCAACTTCATCATCAAACTCAAAGGCAAGCGATTTGAAAAGACTACGCAGGTGATGCTAGTAGGGGAAGTTGTCAAAACGTATATACCACTGAAAAAGGTCAGCAAGAAAGTCTATGAAGGAGATCGCGTGAAGTTCTTGGATAATGATACAGAGCTCGTGCTGATCGGTATTCAGTACGATGACAAGGGAGAACCCTATCTCGCGAAAATATCTTTCAAGCCAGGTACTTTTCTTGGAAACAAAAAGCGTGATCCTAAGAAGCGTCCCACCATTAAGTTGAAGGCGAAATTCAGAAAGATCACTCCCGAGCGTCTGGAAGAATTGCTCACAGAGCTCAACGTATAATGCTGCGCATTGCTGTAATCGGAGCTGGAAGGCTCGCATGGAACCTCATTCCCAGCATTATAGAGGCTGGGAATGAGGTTTCTCAGTTGATTAGCCGAGACGAAGAGAAGTTGAGGTTGTTTCAGAAGACGTTTGATCTACCCAATATCTACACGGAACTCAACGCCTTAGATGCTTCGGTAGATATCATATTTTTGACTGTATCAGACAAAGCCATTGAGCCTGTCGCACATGAATTGGCAGGTATTCCGATCTCGGGTCCTATCTTCGTGCATACCTCTGGCAGTATTTCACTAGACGTCATCAAAGTCCTTGGCGCGCGTGTAGGCGTTTTTTATCCCTTGCAGATATTCACCTTCGATCGACAAGTAGCGTTTCGCGAACTCCCTATTTTCTTGGAGGGCGAGAGAAAGGTGTGGGAGGCATTAAAGGTGCTAGCAGATCAACTCTCGAATCAGGTATACCAGATGGACAGTGAGGCAAGACTTCGTCTGCATATGGGGGCAGTTATCGCCTGCAACTTTCCCAATTTTCTTTGGAAACTAGCCAAGGACCAACTCCCTCGAGAAGTCGGACTCTCCGTCTATGAAAGTTTGGTACGGGAGACGACGGACAAAGCCTTTTCTTTTGGTCCTGAAAATACACAGACAGGGCCAGCTGTTCGGGGAGATTTCCCAACGCTGAATAAGCATCTTGATTTGTTGGAAGATATGCCTGAAATAGCCGAGATGTACCGTAGCCTATCCCGATTGATCAATCCTGATCTAGATCTGTAGGTTCTATTCCATCTGTTTGAACCGCAATTCGATCAAATCCTGAATGAATGCCTGTATGTTGGATTCTAGAAGTGCGTGCTCGTGAATCCAAGCCTGATTCACAGGAGCAAATCGCTCTTTGAGGACATCTCCATGCTCAAGGGCGTATCGCATCATGTCAGCCAGCGTATCAGGTGCAAGTGTTTCCAGGACCAGTCCATTGTAGGCGTGCTGCATCAGCTCTCGATGGGCAGGAATATCATTGACAATGGGAATAGCCCCGACAAAGCGTCCCTCACTCAGGGCATTTGAGTAGCCATCATATATCGGCGTAACCACAAAAGCATCTACCATCCGCCAAAGGACCATCATTTCCTCCCGAGGAATAAGCTCTTGGATATAGGTGAAATTATCGAAGTGTGTAGCCAACTCAAGAGCTTTTGCTTCTAGCTCTTTTGGTACATCATATCCTGCGCTCAGTACAATGAAGTGTGCGTCACGAACCCCTCGTTTGAGCAGGAGCTCCATAGCTTGAAGAATGATGTCTCCATTATATACGGGTTTAAGTCCGCGCGGGCTGAGAATGACACGCTGCCATTGGCGGATCTGAAGGTTTTCCCTGAGAGCAGCTATCTGGGAGGGCGGGACATCAAAGGCTTTTTCTTCTATCCCCCAGCGATTGAGTCGAATTTTATCTGAGGGGACTTGAAACCATTTTTCGAGAGCTGTTGTCAGTTGGAGATTGTCACCTGTGACCAAGTCGGCTGCTTCAAGTGCAGCAGCTACATTTTTTCGAAAAGTTCTCCACTTGAAGGGGAAGATGGCTTGCTGTACAGGACCTAATTTTTGGGTGCGGTTGCTACTGTATAATCTGTGGGTCGGAAGCTCTAGCTCCTCCAAGGTGGGAGGGTACTCTAGGATGTCTGCTCCCATCGCAATCTGCACCAAAGGCTTGAATCCCGTCCGAGCACCCCATACACCATAAGGTGTGACGTTGATAGGATTAAGAACGTCTATCTGATGTGCATATAGTGCCTCTCTGAGATCTTCGTGGCTATGAAGGTAGGAGAAATAGGTAATTTTGCCCTGAAGGGTGCGCTGGGGAGGGATACGGATACAGGTAGCCCCTTCGATTTCTCCTTCAAAAAAACTGAAGACCGTTACTTTGGCACCTTGGCTCAATAGACCCTTCACCCATTTTCGGGTGTGAAAATTATTTGGGTCCGATAATACGCCAACATGCATACAGAGAGTGAGGATTTATATGCAAACTAGACATTTTGCACGGCTTTCTACAACTATGAAGAAGGAATGTCTATCCTTAGTTCAGATTTTCCCAGTAGGATTTATGTAATATTCCAGAAGATTCCCTTGTTTTACATCTCAATCTCCAATTTATCCTCTTCCTTTTGGGAGGATTGTCGAATCAGATTACAAACCATATGGCTGGTACAGCTAAAGGACCTATATACGCCGCAGTTGCTGCAAATGTGGCGATTGCGATTGCAAAGTTTATTGGAGCAGCTATCAGTGGAAGCTCTGCCATGCTTTCTGAAGGTATTCACTCATTTGTGGATTCGGGCAATGGCCTCCTCCTCTTGTACGGAATCAATCGTGCGAAGAAGGGACCCGATGAGGAGCATCCGCTGGGTCACGGCAAGGAATTGTACTTCTGGTCGCTGGTTGTGGCCATCCTGATTTTTGCCTTGGGCGGTGGTGTCTCACTCTACGAAGGATACCATCACATCATAGATCATGAGGTGCCTGCGGAGGGAGAATCTTCCAATTACATGGTGAGCTACATTGTGCTGGCGTTGGCTGCGGTTTTTGAGGGCGCAGCACTGATTTTTGCCTTGCGCAGCTTCAACAAGACGCGGAGAAAGCGCAACATGGGCTTTTGGGAAGCCATTAGGACCAGTAAGGACCCCGCGGCTTTTGCCGTGATCTTCGAAGACTCTGCCGCTTTGTTAGGATTGATCATTGCCTTTCTTGGACTGTTGCTCACAGATATCACAGGCAATCCGGTTTTTGATGGTATTGCTTCTGTCACCATCGGTGTGCTCCTGGCGGTGATCGCAGTATTACTCGCTGCCGAAACCAAAGCCTTACTCATAGGGGAAAGTGCCTTGCCAGAGGTACGTGAAGGAATCAATCAGATCGTACTGGATGATCCCGAAGTGGATAGCATGTCTCCACCTATTACCCTTCACTTTGGTCCACAAGAAGTACTTTTGGCACTAGATGTAGAGTTTGAGGATGACCTTTCTTCAGACGAAATCGAAGCAGCCATAAGGCGGATTGAGAAAAAGATCAGGGAAAAATACCCCATTGTCGGACGTATCTTCATCGAAGCAAAAGCAATGATCAAGCACCCAGGAAAGCTGGAGAAGCCCGATTGATACTATTGTGCAAATAGTCTAGGGAAAAACTACTAGCACTTATATGAGGGTTAGAAACTCAAGCATTGTCCTGAAGAGACAATGTCATACAGCATGCGGAGTTTAGTCCCATGCTTGGAGTAGCCTGCACCTTATGTCTTCTTGCTAGGCTTGTCAATCCTAAATCAGCGTCAGCTTATTATTGATCTCCAATGCCATCGCTTCTTGCTTTAGCTCGTACTTGATCCTGCGAAGATAGTCCAGTACTTCATCCAGATGGCGGTCTAGATCGTTTTGCGTGATATAGGAGTGGATGATGTAGACCATCTCCCCAATCAATCCCAGAGACTCACTATTCCAGACACCGTTTCCGACTTTGCAGGTAGCCCCTCCAAAAAGCTCCGCCATGAAGTTCAATGCTTCCTCCATGTAGTTTTCGGTATTGACTACTTGGTCTCCGTCCACCGTAGTTGGAATGAACATGCCGATGCTGTTGCTGCGTTCGAGCCGATCGAGGCAGGTACTCACGATCTGCATCATTTCCTCTGGAACATTGATGATGGGTTCCTTCAGATGGAAGGTAGGAAATTGCTCAATGTAGGGAATCATGTAATCCGCCAACGGTTCGACTTCGTCGAGCAAATCATCAGGTCGTCGTTGAGAAAAGATGGAGAAAACGCGTGTTTGATTGGGGCGAATGAAAGCTTTGAGCTGTTTATGAACGACTTTGGCATCCTTGATACCTAGTTCATTTGCTTGTGAAAGGACCAATACTTGCGTGGCGTCTTCGAGCATCATGTAGATAGCGTCGTCCATCCCTCCGTGAATATTGATGACGATATTCGTGTATTGATGCTTGATTTTATCTAGAAGAATGGTGGTCTGTGTAGCGAACGGGAGGTAATCATCTTGCTGGGGAAACAGGATATCATATCCGTTGGGGTGGTTGTATACCGTCTTGCCTTTAGGGAGTTGTTCTCCCTTAAGTACACGCCATGGATTGGGATATTCTAGATAAGCGGTAGAAGTTTTGCGTGTTTCATACATTTCCTGTGCTAGGAGGGTTCCCAGAGTTGTTGATCCTGTTTGATCTTGCGCATTGAAGAGGAGGATCAGCTGGAAGTCGGCTTGGTCGTTGGCGATGCGTCGGCTTGATTGGACGAGATATCGTCCTAGGATCTTAGCCAGTTCGATGGCGACGGTCGAATGCTTGTGCATGATGTTTAGGAAGTCATCTCGCTGAATGACCAATACATCGACATCACTGATAGCCATGACGGAGGCAGAGCGCGGCTGGTTTTCGAGTATCCCGACCTCGCCAAACGTATTCCCCCGCATCAAGTAGGCCAGGATATTTTCCTTCCCTTTCACCATATTTTTAACAGCGACAATACCGTTCATGATAAAAAAGAGCGTCGTACTGGGTTGACCTTGCCATACGATCACATCATGGGGGAAGTATTGTCTTACTTTGGCCTTCTGTGCGACCAGTTTTAGAGCATCTGAGGATAAGCCAGAAAAAAGATTCGCCTGTGAGAGCGTTTCTATAATGTCTTGATTGTCTTTAAACATATGCAGCCCAAGATAAGGAAACAGCAGAGAGATATTCTGCCGATACAATTTAAGCTAAAAATATATGGCAGGATAGACCTTATACAAAAATGAATGTTGGGAATGACTCAGAATATTCAAATATTCATACGTCGCGAGGCTCAAAATGCTCATTTTACCGTCTTTTTTTACTTTTTGGATCAAATGTGGAAGAAAATAGGAAAAATTGCATTTCCTCTTTCAGGGGGTGAGATCCTACACCAAAGATTCTTTGGGGTTTGGCCAATGTTTTGCAACTTGAATATATGAATCTTTCTGTCTTTGTCTACAGAGATAGAATCAAAGGATACCTGAAACATGCGACGGATCATCACTTGGGCTCTTGCCTTTGCCTTGAGTATTTCTACGGTTTGGGCACAATACAATACGGCTGAGGAAGTCGAAAGTGCCCTAAAGCAAGCGAGAAAAGACCAGGACAAATTGAAGATATATGTGCAGGGAGCAGAAGATCTAAAGGGATCTAACCCACAAAAGTCCATAGAATACTCCAATAAGGCGATTGAACTTTCGCAGAAGGTATCCAAAGTATTTAAGCTAAGAGGATTTGCACGTGCGCTAGGAGCGGATGCTTACACCACGAAGGCACTGGTCCTCATGAATCAGGAGAAAAATAAAGAGGCAGAGCCCCTGATTGCCACAGCCATCAAAGTGCGCAAAGGCTTAAATAAGAAAAGTCAAGACGTCAAGATTGCTCGAAATTATCGGCTGTTAGGATTTTGTATAGAAAAGCAAAGACAACCCCTCCGTGCGTATAAAGCCTACCTTCCTGGAATTAATTACGCCAATAAAAGTGGTAACAGAGAAGAAATTGCCCGAAGCTATTATTCTCTGGGAAAAATCCAGATCAAGCGGAAGGAATACAAAGAAGCATTGATTAGTCTGGGAAAGGCTGAAGGGAATGCCAAACAAGCCAACCTCCGTCAACTTATCCTCGAGATTCGGAGTGCTTATGACTCTGCCAAGGATCTCCTCGAAAGATCCAACGAACTCGAAAATCTTCAAGCAAAAAATCAGGTGGTGCAGCAGCAGTATGATCAGGAGATCGAAGAAGCTGAAGCAGCCATTTCTTCCTATCAGGATAGTTTGACGACAGCCGTTGCCACAAACGAAATCCTCCTACAGGAAAGTGAGTTTCAGAAGATGCTGGTAGATCAGCAGAAGCTTCAGCTCAAAGCCCAGGAAGACTCCATCCAAGCGGCGAATATCAAGGTAGAGCTAGCAGAATCCGAACGACAAGCAGCCGAGCAAAAAAGTCAAAAGCTCCAAGTGGTTTTTCTCGCATCTATTCTGGTAGGGGTCCTTTTGCTGTGGATGGTGATCACGCTCTTTCAGCGAAGCCTGGAAAGAAAGCGTAGTGCACATCGTCTGGAAGAAGAAAAAGAAAAATCAGATCGCCTACTTCGCAATATTCTCCCCGATGCCATTGCCAATGACTTGAAGGAGAATGGAAAAGTAGCGCCGCAGGAACATCCTCATGTATCGATTTTGTTCACAGATTTTCAGGGGTTCACCTCCATCGCAGCCGAGGTCGCGCCTGGTGAACTGATTAAGCAGCTTGAATATGCTTTTGAGCATTTTGATGCGATCGCGACAAGGTATCGCTTGGAGAAAATCAAAACCATCGGTGATGCCTACATGGCTGTCGGAGGACTCGTTCGCAAGGATCCCTATCACGGGATCAATGCTGTCGCCGCAGGTATGGAGATGCAAGATTTCATGCGCAAATGGAACCATGAGCAGCGAAGCAAAGGGCAGCCAGAATGGAAACTCCGCGTAGGTATCCATACAGGAAAAGTCGTAGCAGGAGTCATCGGGAAAAAGAAAATAGCCTACGATATCTGGGGAGATGCCGTAAACATCGCCAGCCGAATCGAAGCAGCAGGAGCCGCTGGGAAAGTCAATATATCCGAAGCGACCTTTGAAGAGGTCAAGCAGTTTGTGCAAGTCGAGCCTCAACGCACCGTGGAAGTAAAAAATAGAGGAGAACAGAATATGTTCTTCGTCCAGCGAATCATCGGAGAGCGCGTAGCCAAGCAGCGCTGATTCAGGATTCGAGCCACAACCAACCAATCACGTAGAGGATATCAGGATCAACGCATTCTCTAAGCGTCCCTGTACAAAATTTTGCTTCCTTGCTTGCCTAACCACTACCTGCTATGCGCCTGCTTCTCAGTCTATACATGCTGGCGGCTATCTGTGTGCCGCTCATCAGTTATGCACAGTTGCCCGTCTTGCTTCGGGACGAGTTCCGAAAGCTTCAACCCCTGTGGCCTGTAGCACTAGAATCTAGCCAAAACCGCCAATTTGAAGAGGAACAAATGATCCTTTCGCAGTCCGATCTCACAGCGACATGGCTGTACACCACCGAGCAATATTTATACAATCGCCCTGACTTTATTTTTGAAGCCTCATTTACAGTGCTCGAAAGTAATGCCACCGCATCTTATGGACTTTGCTGGGGTGCTACCGAGGATTTACAACAGTACTATGCCTTCGAAATGAATACCGAGGGCTTCTTTCGTGTCATCAAGGTCCAGGGAAAAGATATACAGACCCTCTTACCATGGAATTCTCATAGGAAAATCCAACCTGTAGGAGAAGAGAATGTCATCCGAGTCAGAAAGGATGAATGGGGCTTATACTTGGATGTCAATGACAAGGAAGTCGGTAGAATCAAGTATCCCAAGTTCATGGGATTGAACCACGGCTTGATGTTGAAAGGTCAAATAAAACTATCAGTAGACTATTGGATGGTACGTCATCCAGAGGTCATCATCCATCAGCTACAGCAGGGATGGCCTCAAGCAGTAAAATTACGTTTGGACAGCACGATTAATTCCGACCAGTGGAATGAAACACATCCTCGATACCATCCTTTGGAACCAATCTTTTATGTGAGTCGTTCAAAGCCTGGAAAGCTAGAAGCAACAGCAGATATCTGGTATACGGAAAAGACAGATTCTACCTGGACGCCGCTCGCAGCACTTGGAAGCCCATACAATGACAGTAAAGGAAATACAATTGTACGATTTGACCCTAATGGCAGTAAGGTATGGCTCAATGGTAGGTATGGCTCGCGTGGAGGTGGTGCCAATGGATTGTCTTTTGCCCAAGTAGATAAAAGCACGTGGGAGAATATTCAACCCTTTCCGCTCCCGACTAAGCTATTCCCTGGGCAGACGACTATTACAGATTGGGCCATCAATGAGAACCAGGACATCGTCCTCTTCGCAGCAGAATTACCAGGAGGCTATGGAGACATGGACATCTACGTCACCTTCCGTGAGGGAAGCACATGGTCCAAACCCAAGAATCTAGGGCCTTCTGTCAATACCTTTGGACGCGAGTGCAGTCCGATGCTGCTCGAGGATGACGAGACACTGTATTTTGCTTCAAATGGATGGCCAGGATATGGCAAGGGAGATCTTTTTATGACGAATCGTACCAGTCGCACATGGACCCAGTGGGATGAACCCATGAATCTGGGACCCAAAATCAACTCCGCAGAATGGGATGCCTATTTGTTCCCCTTTCCCCAAAAGACGCGACAATATTTTATGGCCAGTATTGATTCTGCTCGGGGAGACTACGACATCTACAGATTGGCTGTACCTGTTGACATTAAGACACAGCCGCTTTGTCGTGTGTATGGACAGATAAGGCATATAGAAACAGAGCGAATCATCCCTGGTACCATTCAGTTTTGGACAGTCAAAGGAGAACAGATACGAAAGGTAGGGGAGGCAGAGGCAGAAAAAGGAAGTTATGGCATGTACCTCGACCTCGGCAAGGCCTATCAGATGTACGCAGTGACAGACGGATATTTTCCAATTCTGGATACCTTGGATGTGCGTGCTGCGGAGACCTATCGAGATGTGCGCAAAGATTTATTTGTCAAATCCCTAGAGCTAGGAAAAGCGGTGAGACTCGACAATGTTTTCTTCCATCGGGCCAGCCCTGAGTTGTTGCCTGCGTCTTATTCCGAACTCAACAGATTAGCAATTTTGATGCATGCCTTGCCCCACTTGTTTGTAGAGATCAGAGGACATACAGACAATGTAGGAGAAGAAAGGGCGCTTCAAACCCTCTCAGAGCAGCGTGCAGCGACTGTACGTCAATATTTGGTCGATATGGGGATCAGTGGAGACAGACTGAGCAGCCAAGGCTTTGGCTCCTCTGAGCCGATTGCCAGCAACGATGATCCGACGACACGTCCCCTCAATCGACGTGTCGAATTTGTGATTATTCGGAATTAGGCCAACCTTTGGATTTCCCAAACGTCTTCTAGGCATTATATAGCCCTGATCAAATTGTACTTAAGACAAGCGCTTACACATACCCGACAAATAATCTCCTCCCATACCCCTGTTGAAAAAGGGTATTTGGGTTTGTTGTTACTGGCTGTAGTGAGCTTGGTAGGATCTCGAGCGGGCTTGAGTTTGACTACGGGTTTATTATTGATTTGGGTATTTTGGGGATCTGGAAGAGATACCAATGACTACCTTCCCCTACTGATTTTACCACTCTGGTGGTTGAGTACAGCTGTAGGTTTATTAAGATCTCCTGATCTGATTCAAGGACTGGATGCGTGGTTACTAGGCATTCCCCTTTTGTCCTATATCTTGGCAATCACGCGGATGCATACATTAGCGGATGAGACGAGAAGACTCATATTTCAAGCTTTTATGTTGAGCCTAGTTCTGGGATGGCTTGTAGCGATGATACTAGGGAGCTACAAGTGGATGACAGGATTATTGAGTTGGGATGAAGCATTTACGTATGCCACATTCGCTGAAAATATCCTTCAGCATCCCACCTATCTGGCGCTGATGATCAATATTGCTCTGATTTGGCTCATTCAACAGACAAATTTGAAGGGAATCTACCTAGGGTTATGGGGTTTCTTCCTCCTTTTTCTGTTGATGACAGCCGCTCGCCTACAGATTTTCATCGGGATTGGCATCATGGGAGGCATCCTTTTCTTCAAATATCCCAGATGGCGAAAGGGGGTGTATCTAGGAATAGGAAGCCTGATTCTTATGGCGATATGTGCAGTTGTCTTTCTTCCCGAACAAGCCAATCGTCTAAGTGATCTCTGGAATTACAGAGAAATAGAAAATATTCGACATAGTGGAGTGGCTGTAAGATTGGCACTTTGGGAAATCGCCTGGGGAGAAATCACGGTACAACCTATTACAGGAGTGGGGTTGGGGAATGTACAAGCTACGCTAGAGGCTGCATTCATACGAGAGGGTATGCCTCTACAAGGACTGGGACCGCACAACCAATATCTGCATACAGCCCTTGCTATTGGACTCCCTGGCATGTGTGCCCTTATCTTTGCCTTGCTCGTCCCCCTCATCAATGCGATGATACAGCGACGGTATACAGCTGTGGGAATCTTGCTCCTCGTGATTTTGGGATGTTTGACAGAGGATATCCTGAGCCGACAAAGCGGAATATGTACCCTGGCGATTTTCCTCCCCCTTACTTGGCCTTTGCGGGATAATAATCAGGCTGAAGGAAGGGAATGAGTGCCATCGTGACAGCGGGAATGTATAGAGTAGTTCTTGTAATCCTATTTCCTGTCAAAATTCCCACAGCTCCTTGTTGTTGCTTGGAGTTTTGTGTACCAAATACGATATCGTCAGCTTCTCCTAGCTCTTTTCCCTCTCGGATAAGCGCAGTTACTTTGGGTGGTAAAAAGAAACTGGCTGTTCTTCCTTTCCCCATTTGTTGTTTCCCTTGGATCACTACCCAAGCAAACGCGAGCAACGCCCCGTTCCATTCGCTCAATCCTCCTTCTATTCCCACCGCAAAATCTAATTCAGACGGCTGATTCCAGGCTGCTTGCGTACGATTGGAGGCACCTAGGAAGGTTTCTGCTTCGGTCATCGGTTGATCAGATACACCAGAAGGAACAGAAACCCCTTCGAATTGCATGGCAGTTTGGGGAAAAGCAGCTTCAAATGCAGCTTGCGTAGCGTGAATTTTGACGGGATTGCGAGAGGCAACGACTATTTTCATGAGTGAAAGATGGAGGAAAGAAAGGGTATGAATCAAGGAAAGTATGATTAATTTTGAGGAATAATTACGAGTGGAAGTGCAATCTCGAATCAGACACTACATGCCATAAGTCCTAGATTCGTATCATTATCTCGCAAACCTATGGGTTTCATGCTTCCATCCATTCACAAAAACCTATGCCTCATCCCAAGCCGTCCCAAGTCCTTCAACACGTCCAACACTGGGTAGAACAAATCATTATCGGTCTGAATTTCTGTCCATTTGCAGGAAAAGTCTTTCAGGAGGGTCAAATTCAATATGTGGTGGCCGAAGCAGAATCCTTATCAGACCTGACCGATGAGTTGGGAACCGTATTGGAAGCGTTTCTTCAGGCAGATCCCGAGCAGGCAGATACCTTGCTATTCATTCATCCTTATATCTTGCAAGAGGACTTTCTCGAATACTGGGACTTTGCGCAGCACATTACAAATTGGCTCATAGATACAGGACTAGAAGGTACCCTGCAGTTGGCTACTTTTCACCCTGATTATCGCTTCGAAGGCCCCGATGCGCATGACCCCTCTCATTTCACCAATCGTTCGCCTTATCCTATTCTACACTTTCTACGAGAAGCAAGTGTAGAGCAAGCCCTTCGTCATTATCCAGATCCTGAGCAGATTCCAGTACAAAATATGGAAAAGCTGTCTGATATGGGTTTGGAAGAAATTCAAAGACTTTGGTTGAACCTGAAGAAATAATTGCCCGCACTACTTTTTATCCATCAGATAAAGCCTTAAGATCTTGCAAAGCCCTTTTCCGCTAATCTGAAATAATTGAAACCTCCTTCCCTCAAATTCAGTTCAATAGGACGTAACGGAGATTCATGAATAGCAAAGAAAAAATTGAGCATCTGCAGGACCTGCTGGAACTGGAGCGACAGGAAGATCTTAGACAGTATAAGGAGAAGGTGCTCAAGCGTACGTTGAAAGAGCGTATTCAAAAGGGTGTGACCTGGTTTCCTGTATTTTTACGGAGAATGTATTTTGGCTTGGGAGACAGGCTAGTCATTGAGGTGGAGCGGAGTGAAAGTAAAAAGAAAGTAGACTCTGGATTCCAGTCGGGAGCCGTAGTGGCTGTCTTCGGGATGGATATGGACCAAATGTCTGGTCGACTCACAGGTGTGATTGCTGCACTTCAGAAAAATAGCATGAAGATCGCCCTGAGTACAGACAACATACCCGACTGGTTGCCACACAGCAAATTGGGGATCGACCTAGAGTTTGATGATAAGACCTATCAGGAGATGAAGCGGGCTTTGGTCGAGATCAAGGAGCCAAAGAAAAACGAACGTCTCAAAGAGTTGCGTGAGGTATTGTTTGGGGAAAGAAAACCAGAGTTCCATGACTGGAGCATTCAGTTGGAGCATCCTCAGCTCAACCCTTCTCAAAATAAAGCTGTCCAGCGTGCGCTCGAAGCGAAGGATGTGGCCATTATACATGGCCCTCCAGGGACAGGTAAGACCACCACGATGGTGCACACCATCCAAGAGGTGCTGCTGCACGAGCATCAAGTCATGATCTGCGCCGCGAGCAATACTGCTGTGGACTTGTTGACACTCAAGTGTATCGAACTCGGTATGGATGTCGTACGTCTGGGCAATCCTGCCCGTGTCGATGAGGAACTGCTCAAGCATACGCTGGATGGAGCCGTCGCCAATCATCCCGATTATAATGCACTGAAGAAACTGCGGAAAGATGTGGAAGATGCACGCAAACGCGCCCACAAATTCAAACGAAAGTACGGCTCTCGCGAGTACCACAAGCGAAAGGAACTGCTACGCGATGCACGCGAGATGAAGGCATTGGCCCACCAGTTGGAGGATTACATCCTGCATCAGGTGATCAATCGCACACCCATCATTGCTTGTACGCTGACGGGCGCCTCTTCCAAGGTGCTGGGACGCAAGAGTTTTCATACGGTTTTTATTGATGAGGCAGGGCAGGCTTTGACGCCAGCTAGTTGTATTCCCTTGTTGCGCTGCAATCGCGTGATCATGGCGGGGGACCACTTGCAGCTTCCTCCGACGGTCAAGTCCATGGAGGCAGAGAAGAAAGGGCTGAGTACGACGCTTTTTGAGGAAGTGGTAGAAAAGCATCCCGAGACCTCTGTCATGCTAGAGCAGCAGTACAGGATGAATGAGCAGATTATGCGATTTTCAGGGCTGCAGTTTTATGAGAATCGCCTGATTGCTGACGCTAGTGTAAAGGATCATCAACTGACGGAGAACTTTCCGCCTGTTGCGTTTATTGATACAGCAGGTTGTGGATTCAACGAGAAGAAGAATCCCGAGACGCTTTCGACAGGAAATCCTGATGAAGCACAGTTGCTCCTGCGTCATTTGGCCCTGATGTTTATGAAGCTAGAGTCGGAAGCCCCCGATACTCTAAATGCGTCCTTCTCGGTTGGGGTAATCGCCCCTTACAAACAGCAGGTGCAGATACTCAAGCAGCAACTCGGCAGTAGCCCTATGCTGAGCAGCTTCAAGCAGTACATCACGATCAATACCGTCGACGGATTTCAGGGTCAGGAAAGAGATGTAATCTACATCTCTCTGGTTCGTTCCAATAAGCGTGGAGAGATCGGCTTCTTGCAAGACATTCGCCGTATGAATGTGGCCTTGACACGTGCGCGCAAGCGACTGGTCGTCATCGGAGATTCTGCGACATTGGGATCGCATCACTTTTATGAAGATTTCTTCAACTATATCGACAAGATCGGTGCTTATCACTCTGCATGGGAGCTGATGGAGACGCTTTCTTAGTAGCTGTAGATATTTTTGACTTCGAATAAAAATCCAGGAGGTGCATATCATCTTCTGGATTTTCTTTTTCCCTCATACTTTAGCTGTTTTTTGGGGCTGATATAGGTTGATAGCCCATCATATATAAAAAACCATATTTTATTGCGCTCAAGTATTTGTGAAATCCCTTCGTTTCTGTAAATTAACATATATACAAGTGACAATTTATATATGTGGATGTGGATAGAGCTACCTGGACCATTCTAATCAGAATATCCCCAGGTCTCTATTCCATTCTTATTGCTGTCCATGGAGCCCATACTTCTTGAGCTTCTGTACAGGGTCAGGCCCTAGATGATCATCTAGACAAGCAGGGATGACCTGCTCAACGATGATCGGTATACCTGTCGTAATCCCAATTCTTCCTACCAAGTAAGAATCTGATTTGGAAGCGACAATATCGACTCCCTTTATGTAAAGCTCAGAGCGAATGCTAATCTGTAGATTCTGGTTTCCTACTTGGATCTCCCGATTCACAAACTGGCTGCCCAAATATGTGATGACTAACTCAAAAGAAGGAGCCTCTGAAGCATCCATAGGAACCTCTAGTTCAAACCTGCCCTTGACATCTGTATTTACTTGTGCCAGCACTTTCTCCGAGTCTCTTAACGTCACCATAGCTCCTTCCAGAAATCTCCCATTCTCTTTGGCTCGAACAGTACCCATATAGGTATAGGTCTTCTTTTGCTTTTTGTCTTTCCATTCTATCACCCGCATATGAGACTCAGAAATCTGATGCGCAGAAGCAGGCGTCGCTTTGGCTAAGTATGCGCTCAAGCCCAGCGATAGGATCATATGCATCCATCTTTTTCGCCATATATTGGAAACTACCTGTCGGACCAGTGGATAGGTATTAGGGACGACTTCGACTGCTTCCTTTGGGAAGATCCCACAATGGGGAAGGTTCTGTGGATCGGCTGCTTGCTGGCGAAAATCTCCAATTGCTTTTTTACAAGCGCTACAGAATATACCTTTTTCATGTGCTGTCATTTGGGAGAAATCTTGGCTACAAGGAATGAGGGAGATTTTGGAGGTGGATGTCTGTGCCATATGATGCGATTATTTGATTGCCATTCATATGAGAGATAGCTCCCTTACATTTTTTCCATAAAAAGGCCCGTCATCCCAAGAGGAATGACAGGCTAGGGCGCTAATAGGGAGAGTTTATGAAGCAGCCGCCTTTTCACGTTGATCTAGGTAGCGACTGATCAGATCAGGTACTTTCTCAAAAGCAGCTGAAAGCCCTTTGTTTTGCTGAGTACTGATAAACTGGATTTCCTCTCCGCGAGAGACCAGGAAGCCTAAAGGAGAGATCCCCATCCCCGCGCCCGCTCCACCAGCCTCACCTCTACCAGGGGTAGGTTTGGTCGTTGCTTCTGCTTCATTTCCTCCTGTACCAAATCCCATTCCTACGCGAACAACTGGGATACAAGAGAATTCACCCAAAGTAAAGGGCTGTCCAATGACTGTTTCGGTACTAGCTTCATGCTCTAGGAATTGGGTAACCTGACTGAGCATTTCATTAAATTGTAGGTCCATAACTGATAAGTTTGAGTTGTATTAGCAAAAATTTGAGGTCGTATTTTTAGGTATTGACTCATGCTTGGATATGTACGCAAGATCTATTTCAAGATCGCATAAAGGACCCTGATAGGCCGTTGGACAAGATCTAGCTCTATCTCTTGCTTTCCATCGAAATTAATCCGAATGGGATGTCGCCCCCAGATACACCAGGCCACACTCACAGGATAGAGATAGGCATTCAGAATAAAGTCATCCGTATCGAGGTTCACATTCCAGTATCTGATTTTGAAGCTTCTAAGGATATCCCAGGCGTTTTTTCTAAGTTTTCGGAGTAAAAATTTCCCCCACCGTTTTTTTCCAGCTTTTCTTTTACGCTTAGAAGAGGACTCCTTTTCTTCTAATGAAGTTGATTCAGCTTCTTTCTTCGAAATCTTGGTAAGCAGTACAGGCATATTCCATGCCCTCCGCCAAAATAGCAGTCTGTACCCCAAGGAAAATTCTCCACCCTCCCACGAAAGGTGTCCTCCTGCCAATGGGGGAATACTTAAGGCTACATACTGCCTCTTCGAACTAATCTGCAAACAAAGTGGCATCCACAAGATTAGTGCTAGCAGCACGAACAATATCAGGAGAATACTCAGTGTGATCAGAAGCAGGATCATAGGCTTATTTTCTAAGCATCAATTTCCCTTATTTTCCCTTTCTGACTACTGAGCTTGGTTTTTTAGATGTATGACCTTCACTATTATTTGAGGTGAGAAATATTGCTCATCCTCATTTTTCCCAGATTCATCCACGAAAATACGTGTTGAAGGAAGATGACTTGAAGGAAAGTGCTAAGGGGTCTTTCTTGCATACCATACAAATGACAATTTCTATTTAAAGAGATATCTCGTAGCCCTTAATTTCTACTAAAATGAAAAAGATCAGCCTCATCCTTTCCGCTTGTATGCTTGTGGCACTTGCGATGACCACGACAAGCTGTAACCTATTCAATGAAACGATTTGTACCCGTATCGAAGGAGATACAGAAGCACAGACGCTAGAGCTGGATGCCATTACCTCTTTGGATGTTCGTGATGATGCCCAGGTATTTCTTAAGGAAGGACCTGTTCAAGAAGTACGTGTCGAAGCACAGCAGGAGATTTTGGACAACCTCAACTTCCGTGTAGAGAATGGAGAATTGATCGTAGATGTAGAAGGATGTTTCCGCGGAGACTACACGTTTGATGTATATGTGACCCTACCTTCTGCCCAAGCATTGGAAGACCTAGAAGTATCAGGTGCAGGCTCCCTTCAAACCAACACAGCAATGACCGTATCAGACGATGTAGACTTTGACATTTCTGGCTCAGGTAGCATCGATTTCACAGCTGCTAACGCTACTTCGTCTGTAGAGATCAGCAACTCAGGATCTGGTGAGGCCAATATTGAGATCGGAACCAATACGATGGATATCGGGATCTCAGGAAGCGGGCGCATCATGCTGATAGGAGCTTCTGTCGATACGGAGGTGTCTATCACAGGATCAGGGATCTTGCAAGCGTATGAATTCGTGACGAAGAATGCCAATGTAAGTGTGAGTGGATCTGGAAATGCTGAGATGCGCGTAGAAGGAGGAGCACTCGACGTACGTATCTCAGGTTCTGGAACAGTCAGATACAAAGGACAGCCTGGATCTATCGAGGAAAGCATTTCGGGATCTGGTCGTTTGATCGACGAGAACTAGGAATACATAAGACAAAAAACAGACATAGGAAAGCCGCTGGAGAGTTCTCTGGCGGTTTTTTATTAAGTAGACAGACATAAGAAAATGAAGTATATGTAAGACAAAAGTCTTTAACATCAATACGTTAAGTCTCCTATCTTGAACGTAGTGAAATCCTTTTCGGGATCATGTCTCTACATCTGTCCGTCTACTTTTCTCACATATTGATCTACCCTGTTGACTACTTCATCAGGTGAAATTCCCTCCATACAGTACATGCGCTCGCGAAAGCAGGCCTTATTCCCAAAAATGGAGCAGGGCCTACAGGCTACTTCTTCGACAGGCATCTGAATAAACATCCTTTTATCCTCTACCCCAAAAGGGGCGTACCCGCCATCAGGATGAGTCGCTCCCCAAATAGAGAGCACAGGAATGCCGAGCAATCGCGCCATGTGCATATTGGAGGAATCCATCGTCAGCATGAGATCCAGCTTAGCCATGAGTCCCAACTGCTCGTGCAGGGCATATTTCATCCCGTCATGGAGACGATCATTGTGAGGGAGTGCTTGCCAGTCTACAAAGGTTTCTTGGTCTGTTTTTCCTCCTCCCAAGGCAAAAATATGATAGCCTTTGGCTAGTAATTGTACCACGACTGCACGCATCAGATGGGAGGGGTAAGTCTTCTCTTGAGTAGAAGCAGAGGGGGCAATGCCTATACGGATGCCTTGGGGAAGGGGAAAAGAAAATGGATAATCACCCGCATGCGCAACGCTTGTATCCACTTGAACAGGAAGCGCCAATTGTTGAAATACTTCTGCCATACGGTCGATGATAGAAGTAAGAGGGGTCCGATCTTTATGTATTTTTCGGGTAAGGCCTTTGCGCGCTTTACGGTCTTTGTCGATGGAGGCGGTTTGTATCCCATGTAGGGAAAGGCTCTGTCGAAGTATGATGGATCGGAGGACATCGTGCAAGTCGATCACGCCTTCGACAGGTTGTTCTTTTTGAATTTCTCTAGCGAGGCGGTAAAGCCCTGTCAATCCTTTGTGCTTGCCGTACAAATCAGGCGTGATGAACCGAATCCTTTCCACCCCTTGGAAGAAGGCTTGATAGGCAGGACGTGTCACCATATGCAAGACGACGTCAGGATGCTGCGTCAGTGCTTGGCGAATAACTTGGGCTGCTAGTACCACATCACCCATAGCGGAGAGCCGAATGACCAAAAAATGGTGCAATTCTCTCTCCATGATTAAGATTCTATTTTGACTTCTGGATTTTTGAGGTAGGGATTGAAGTCGGGATCGTTGTACATCTTCATCTGCTTGTAGGTACGGACCACGCAGCGGCCTTCATAGATGTTATCGAATAGTTGGTCTATGGCTTGGCCAAGATCTTCCAATTGCGTGAGGAGAATCTGTAGGCGATGCTGGGATTTGAGGAAAATGCGGTCATCTTCTGCATTGCCCAGCTTCTGATGCATATGGTAGATTTTGATATGCAAAATAGAAAGACGATCAATCGCCCAGGCGGGTGTCTCTGTACTTAGGAAAGCATCTGGTTGAGGTTCAATTTCTTGAAAGTGGGTGAAAAATAGCTCATCAATAGTCTCCACAGTATCGGTTCGCTCCTGGTTGCATCGGTCGATCTCCCATTTGAATTCAATCGCCTCAGCAGGTGGACGCTGACGATCGCGGATCAGATCTTCAAGATTCCACTGGCGATTGTCGATCCAGTTTTTTTGGAAGATCAGCCCCTCTAGGCTATCTACAGGGTAAGGATTGGGTATAGCCAGTTGGATATCATTGTGTTGATAATAAGCTTGGATACTGTCCCTGAAAATTTTATTCAATCGTTTGCTCTGCATGCACACAAGGGTTTGACGCGCGACTCAATAGATGAATTGCAAGTTAGGTCTTTTTAAGGAAATCGTCAGCGAGTGATGTTGGGTTGTTTAGATCAATCGTTTGGGCATCTTTTCTCCTCCCTCCCAATAGATCACGCCTGGCTTATGCTCATGGGCAAAGTGTCCCACTCCTTCTAGTCCCAGTGCTTGTCCGCCCTGATACGTCGCCCATGTGATGAGCGTATGAAAAGGGATCGCTGGATGATGTGCTTGTATCCATTGCACCTCTTCCCAAAGATTCAAGGAGTGATTACTTGCCAGACTGTCAGTCCCTAGGCAAACTTTCTCTACAGGAAATTTTGATACATCAGGACCTTCTCCATGAATGTAGACATTGGACCTTGGACAAAGACAAAACCATGTGTCTCCTCTGAGCTCCTGAAGCTGCTTGAGATGTTCATCAGTTGCTTCTTTTAGGTGAACCCAGATCGAGGGAATGTCACTAGGAAAATCTGCCAATATGTAAGCCAGAGGATCTTGCAAGGGAAAACCTTTGTAAGGGATATTCATCCTTTCGTAAAACTCCTTGATGCTCCCTGTTCCTTTTAGAAATAATTCGCGTTCGGCTTGTGATTCCAGCATGTGGATCGAGATACGGGCTTCCTTTCCTCCGATGGAAGGGAAGAGTTGGGCTTTGAGCTCGGGAGAAATAGAATAGGGAGCATGCAAGGTCAATGACCAAGGCGTATCAAAATGATTCAACCCCAGCTTCATCCCATCCCAGATGATGCTACGTGCCTTACTTCCATCCAGTCCCAGCAGTTCGATAAATGTGTGAAACCGCATCCGATCCTTCCAGGCTGACTTGACAGGGGCGGTTAGACGTTGATTGACAATGTCTCCTATAGCCTGCGTTCCGCTCTCCCATACATACTCAATGGCCTTCTCGATGGCGGCTTTTTGCGCCTCCTCAGAAAAGGTAGCCCGCTGCTTGACTACCTGCTCCACAAATGCCCCCATCCCTGATTGCGGCTGGATGATTCCCTGTAGATGAGACAATTCTAAATGGCAATGCGCATTGACAAAGCCTGGGAAAAGGTAGCCCGGAAGTTTCTCAAAGGATTCCTGTGGCTCGATAGGGCGTAGATCATGTATCCTGCCTTCTGGTGTAAGTTCTAGGACGTGATCAGATAGCCATTTTTCAGGGGTATAGATATATTCTGCTGCAATTTGTCGCATAAGGAATTCTTTGAAGTCGGGAAATTATGTATTTTAATTTAGACGACAGACCCCTTAAGACAAGAATCAGAGGAAAAGAAAACGGATACAGCATGTTATTTCGTTTTTATCCTATATATCCAGCCTTATCTACTTATTTTTTCATATGTGACTCACCCTAAATCCCCACCTATGAAGTATCTCGGTCTACTACTTATGTTCTCCTCTACTGTCACGGCATTTGGCCAGAAGGACATCCGCAAACAACTCCAAACCCAGTTCATCATGGCGGAAGTGGGGGATACCATTGAGCTTCCTGCAGGGACATTTCGCTCGTCGGGTTCTATTTCTATGGATGAAAAACGTGACATTGTCATTCGTGGAGCAGGTATAGATCAGACAACCATTTCTTTCAAAGGGCAGACGGAAGGCGCAGAAGGGATTCGCATCGACAACAGCCAAAACATCACCCTACAGGACATGACCTTGCAGGATGCCAAAGGCGATTTAGTCAAAGTCATGAATACGAAGGGCATCAACCTGATCAATGTGAAGGTGGAGTGGACAGGGAAGCCCAACAAAAAGAACGGGGCTTATGGCTTGTATCCAGTGGCTTGCTCTGAGGTCGTCATAGATGGGTGTGTGGCCATTGGAGCTTCCGATGCAGGCATCTATGTAGGACAGTCACACAATATCCTTGTGAGGAACTCCGAAGCCTACCATAATGTCGCAGGAATCGAGATAGAAAACTCCACTATGGCCGATGTCTATCAATGCAAGGTATACGAAAACACGGGAGGTATTCTGATTTTTGATTTGCCCGACCTGCCTAAGAAAAGGGGAGGAAATGTAAGGGTCTATGACAACATCGTACAGGAGAATAACTATAAGAATTTTGCGCCAAAAGGAAATATCGTCGGCTTTGTGCCACCAGGGACGGGTATCATCATACTGGCTACGAGCGATGTAGAAGTTTTTGATAACCAAGTAATAGATCACAAGACATTTGGTCTCTCCATTGCCAGTTACTACATCACAGAAAATGAGATCAAGGACGAGCAGTACGATCCTTATCCGACCCGTATTTTTGTACACGACAATGCTTTTATGCGTAAGAAGCAAGCCCCTACTTTTAGGCATAAGTTGGGGCTATTGGCCTATAAATACTTTCGTCGTGAGCCCCCGATGATCTGGTTTGATGGGATTTTGGATGAAAAGAAAGTAGGAGCCAATGGTCTATATCAGGAGGAATTTCAGATTTGTATCCAAGACAATCAAAATGGAAGCTTTGTCAATCTTGATGCTGAGAATGGTTTCAAGGAGATGTCTGAGGATCTCAAGATGTACGATTGTCGTCACCCTGCACTAGAGGCACCCCAGATGTCAGCATCAGAGGCAGCTACAGATGAGGGGGGAAAGAAAAAGTAGCACCTAAGCAGCAAACAAAAATGACAGGAAAAATACGTAAAACGCTTTCTCACGTGAAATGGATAGGAGTTTTTGGGCTTATGGGATGCTTATTAGCCTTTGTGCCTAAGCAGATAGAAGGAAATTATGCAGGCGTACCTATGCAGTTAAGTGCCTATGGACTCTTCGTAGGGGATATGGCCGATCAGATTCCAGCCGAAGATGTCATTCCCTACAAGCTCAATACGCCCTTGTTTACCGACTATGCAGAGAAACTGCGTTTTGTGAAGTTGCCCGAAGGCGCATCTGTTACTTACAATGCGGAGCGTGTGCTGGACTTTCCTGTGGGTACGACGATCATTAAGACCTTCTACTATCCACATGATGCACGTGATCCAAGCAAAGGCCGCAGGCTCATGGAGACGCGCCTCTTGATTCATGAGGAGAAAGGCTGGAAGGCATTGCCCTATCACTGGGATGAGGAACAGCAAGACGCCTATCTGGAAGTCGCAGGTGACACCAAAGCGGTACAATGGCGAGATGAAAACGGGAAAAAGCAAAAGGTGGATTATGTCATGCCCAATGTCAATCAGTGCAAGAGTTGCCACAGCTGGGATGGGGCGATGACACCCATCGGCCCGTCTGCTCGACAGCTCAACGGAGATTGGGCTTACGCTTCTGGCTCCCAGAATCAATTGCAGTTTTGGGAGGAGCATGGTGTGCTGGAAGGACTTCCCGCAGACTTCACGCAAGTGGCTCAGTTGCCTGATTGGGAAGACCCTTCGGACGGTACGACTGCTGCGCGCGCCCGTGCATGGCTGGACATCAACTGTGCGCATTGCCACAATCCGCATGGACCTGCCAGCACTTCAGGCTTCTTCCTGGATATTCATCAGGATGATCCTACGGTATTGGGAGTTTATAAGACACCTGTGGCTGCTGGCCGCGGATCAGGTGGATTGAAGTACGACATTCACCCAGGAAGGCCTGGGGCTTCTATCCTCGTCTATCGAATGGAATCCACCGACCCTGGTGTCAGGATGCCAGAAGTAGGTCGCAGCCTCGTCCACAAAGAAGGGCTGGCCACTATCAAGCAGTGGATCTCTGAGATGCAAGACGAGTAGTATTTCTCCACAGGTGAGAAGAATTGATACGGTTGTTGCGTTACTTATGAAAGCATTTTATTTCTCCTGGGTCTTTTATTTCGGAACAATCCTCATGCTCCAAACCGATCGTTTGCATTTAATCCCCTTCTCTGAAGGTGAAGCCAAATTACTCCATCAGATTTTCACTGATCCTCACGTCAGAGAATACCTCTGGGACAATGAAGTTATTTCTCCTGAAGCAGCTTCAGAAATTCTCCAAGTACATCTTATGCTATTTGAAAAGAAAAGATGGGGGCTTTGGAGGATTGTTTCTCTAGCAGATAAGACAACCATGGGTTTTGTGGGATTATGGTATTTTTTTGAAGAACCTTTACCCCAATTAATTTATGGATTGCTCCCTCCTTTTGTGGGGAAGGGATTTGCGACAGAGGCCGCAGGTAGGATCATCTCTTACGCTTTTCAGGAATTAAATTTTCCACATATCGTCGCAGCGATGGATGCACCCCATCTAGCATCACAGGCAGTCGCCAAGCGATTGAGTATGAGTAAGGTAGAGGAAAAAGAAATAGATGGTAGGCTGACCGTCTTTTTTCGAATCGATCATCCAGGAGCAATCGTTGAAAATTATTCAAAATAATGTTCTGTAAATACCGATATATTTACAAGAGTCTTAGACAGATCCCTTCTGTCCGTTTCTCAAATCTTCATCTTGCTGTATGTACTATTTTTCTTCTGTCTAAAGGAAGAAAAGATCTTGTGCACACGTATTTCTTGCATTTACATTGAAGCCCAAGCATATGTTTATCGAATTTAACTCGGCGAATCAAAAATCAGGTTGGATTGAAGTCGTCTGTGGTAGCATGTTTTCTGGTAAAACCGAAGAACTCATTCGCAGACTTCGAAGGGCTCAGATCGCCAATCAACGCGTGGAGATATTCAAACCTGCCATTGATACGCGGTATAGCAAGGATCAAGTAGTCTCTCACAATCAGAATGCCATTCATTCTACGCCTGTATCTTCTGCCCAGCAGATTCCACTGCTCGCATCGGGTGTGGAGGTTGTAGGAATAGACGAGGCACAGTTTTTTGATATGGGACTTGTACCCGTAGTGGAGGAGCTCGCCAATCAAGGGATTCGAGTCATCGTAGCAGGGCTGGATATGGACTTTTCAGGTAAGCCTTTTGGGCCGATGCCTATGCTCCTGGCCAAAGCAGAGTTTGTCACAAAGGTGCATGCCATCTGTCAGGTCTGTGGAAGCCTGGCCAACTATTCCTATCGTATCGAAAGTGATAAGAATCAGGTGTTACTCGGTGAAAAAGATGCCTATGAGCCTCGCTGTCGGACCTGCTATATAGAAGGAGATCAAGCACGTGAAAAGCACGGACATCGTCGGTCTACTCCCCAACCTCAAGTCACACCTGACGGAGAAATCTAGTCTAGATATACCACTAGTCGCGTCACACGGATAGCTAGATCCTCTACACCTGGATCATTGCTCGTAAAGAGTTGGTTTCCTTTAAAAGGGGCTACCTTAGAATCAGGTATACTTCTTCCTGGCGCGAGTCGGACGTAGAAATATTTGCTCCGACTCTGTAAGGTCCCATTTTTCCATGTCTCAATTGTGCCACCATAATCCCACCCAAACCCATAAAATTCAATCGGTGCTTTATTGGCTTTGATAAGGTCGAGCAAGCTGATCCCTACGCCTAATCCTTGCGAAGTATACCAAGAGGAACCTGACTCGCCGAGGTAAATGGCTTTGACTTTGGACCGTGTATCATCTTTCCAGGTGATCCTAATTTCATCTTTGGTCCGTGGGAAGACGACTGTACAAGATTCTCGTGTGTTGTTGGGGACGGATACCTCACCTCTGGCCACTCTTGTAGGACCGTAAATAGAGATAAGCTCGCTTTCAGAAGTAGTGAGTTTGATCGCTCCAAACTGTTTACCTGGGATGATGAGTCGATCTACAGCGGGGTCTTTGGGTGCCGCTTGTCGAGCGTTGGTTTTTGTATTAATGAGATCGTTGAGGATTTGTTCATAGTCTGGTGTAAGATAAGAGACTCCTCCTTCATGTACCCATCCCATGACCCCACTTTGCGTTTTGATCAAGATCCATGGCTGGTAGAAGCGTTGTCCCCTCAAAGAGAACTCCGATTTTCTGACGGTCCTTTGATACAGATATTCTGCCACCTCTCCTTCTTCCATTAATCCTACTTGAGGCATTTCCTTTCCTGGTTGGGCTTTGACGATGAGTTTGCTGACCCATGCTCGGACTTTATTGGGTTTCGCCATTTCTTGAACCTCTGTACCTAGCTCGACTAACTCTTCAACAAAGCCATCGTTCAGTTGACTAGTAGTCCCAGGATTCGCGTTAGGATCTGGAATTTGACATCCGAAAGAGAGAAAAATGAGAAAAAAAATGGTAGGACCTAGATATTTCATTTTGTTTAATCTTTCGCTATTAAATATGAACAAAATTACCTACAAAAAGATGTTCTTGTTTAGTATTTACATATTTTCATCTCTTGTTTTGTCTGGAAATTACTATATAAAATGTTGATTATGAAGGATTTTTTTCTTCTTCTGCAAACACAATGGACTGTTTGGTGTTAGTATTTCAAATCAAGAACAAAAATATAGTTGTCATGAGTGTTGCACAAGTTGGATGGTCAATCTCCCAAATGGAGCTATTGACTCGTACGTTAAAGGCCATTGCGCATCCTGTACGTCTTTCTATCATTGAGATGTTGGAGGGTGAGCGCCGCATGACGGTGACTGAAATTTACACCAAGCTAAATGCTGATCAGTCCTCTGTTTCTCATCACCTTAGTATCCTCCGTGATAAAGGTGTATTGAGCTCTGAAAGAAAAGGTAAGTATATCTATTACTATCTCAAGAATGCTGCTTACCTGAACATTATCGACTGTCTTACTTCTATCCAAGAAGAAGAAGCCGCAAGAAAGCCCCTCTTTCGCTAGAAATTAATTGAGGGGTTTCATCCCTCAGTGAACCCTGTTTTCAAGTGGTCAATATCTACTTATGTTTTCTGGTGGTTTGATCCTTCACATGATCAAATGAAAATTCCATGGTATATCAGAAGATTGAAAGATATGGGTATAGGCAAATCAAGTGGGATGAATATACGAATCTAAGCGTGTGTTCATCCCACTATTTATGAGTGGGTAAAGTATTGACCGTCAGATAGCCTTATTCTTTCCTAAAAGTTAGGTGGAATTACATTTTTGAAGTGTCCATTCATCTTAACTTTTGTTTTCAAGCGCTCTGTCTCCTCTACCACAGGCAGAATAGCAATAAGGTGTTTTTTGATGTAATCCATACGGTCTACTTCTTTGTTGAATGAAAGAAGTTCGTATTCTTGCTTGAGCGATAAGCCTATGTGATGTCCGATGAGGTAGGCAGTCAAAGGCTCTTCTTCATCTCCAAAAGTCTTGTGTATGCCTAAGGCTTGGTGGAATTGGATCAATAAATCACTTACTTCCTCTAGAGTCTCAGCGGCTATGTCCATCTCGTCAGAGATGACGGTAATTTCTCCCCCTGGATAAAGTTTATCAGGCGATTCTTGGAAAAATGAATCTATACGGACACGTTGAATCCCCTCAGTCGTGATATCCATCTCCCCATTGGCGTACTTACGATCAAAAGCCACGACTTTTACTTCTGTCGCGATGGTCACTACATGCTGATCAATCACAGTAGGAATACCAAAAGTCGAGGATTGCTCCAGACATTCGTTGATAAGTTGTTTGTACCGCTCTTCAAAAATATGTAGCCTAAGTTGCTCCCCTGGAAAGACAACAAGGCTAAGCGGAAATAACGGAAGAAATTGAGACATAGGACGATATCTTTAGCCTGTCCATGGATGATCTGTATGCGTGGGTCTTCCTAGGGTTTACGAACGCTTCCCAATAAGGATATTATGGACTACACGCATTTTTGCTTTACTCCCATCTAACTCTTCCTTCTCCTTGATTGTTCTCTATATGTTACTGTTTTCAGGGGGAAATTATCCTGTAGGTCAAGAAGTGAAGGAATTAGGATTTGTCAAGGTTACGATGATTTTGGCCAAAATCTTACATTACATCTGAGTCGAGGAGTAGATGGAAATGAATGCTCGGCAGGAGGAAAAATTCTGCATACGTGATTCTACATATCAAAAATAGCTACCCGTACAATAGCGAAACCAGATTTTTCGACAGCTCACCTAGGAGATCTTTCATACGTTGTCAAAAGATGCACACAACTAATAGAGGGGAATCTTACGTATAGAAGATAGATACATTTACCATCAAAGTCTTTCTGCCAAAACGTATGATCCGCAAACTACATCCAGCAACGAGTTCTACAAAGTGGTATGTAATTCCTCTGCTTTTTATACCCTATCTCTTATCCTTTTTGGTTGCTGGTTTGATTCGTCTTTTTCGTAATACATTCAGCAAAAAGGATATTCGAATCCCTACCGATGAAAAAGTAGATGCAGATCTTCAGGAAGTGATCAATAAGCATGAGCCGCTCGCCTCGGGTGTAGACTTCGCTCAGCCATAAGGAAAATCATGGCTCCTCCCGATCCCGATCTTTGAGTTCGGGATCGCCCTAGCTCGTTTAAGTCACACCTTGCTTTCTTTTATCCACCTATTTATTTTGATCGTACAGCCTTAGCTTCCTTCAGAAGTGCAGCCTCGATATTGGTTCTGTTGACGTTGGCGTAGTTGCCACTACCTATAGCAGCCAGTGACTTGAGCTGGGTGGTCCGTGCTACCGCGAGCTTGCCAAAAGAAAAAACAGAGAGGGCGATCTGGTCATCAGAGATGCGCTCAGCCACCTTGTATACATTTTCAATTTCAAAGTAGCCGTCTG
The DNA here is from genome assembly GCA_039820545.1 of Bacteroidota bacterium. Taxonomy (GTDB): domain Bacteria; phylum Bacteroidota; class Bacteroidia; order J057; family J057; genus JALEFZ01. The sequence continues at coordinate 102,355 of JBCBPW010000005.1, forward strand.
TAGCCATGATGATCCGATTGTTGCCTCCTGGAATGTAGTAGTCCTTGGCCAGGCTATAAGCTGTCCTGAGTGCCGACTTACTTTTGGTCCCACCAGATCCTCCAAATCGATCGATTGCGTTGACAATTTCTTCCTTCCGCAGGGCAGAAACAGCTGTGACAAGGACCTTTGTCTCATTACTGTATACGATGACGGAGATCTGATCCTCAGGCCGCATATGGGAAAGCAATTCCCGCATGGACTCCTTCAATACTGGCAAGCGATCAGGTCTGCGCATGGAAGCGGATACGTCGACGAGGAGTACAAGGTTGTTTTGGGCTATCCCATCGAAGGAGTAAGGATCTTCCTTAGGTAGTGTAACAGGAGAAGTATTTTTGACGACGGGCTCATCGATGGTGACAGGTGCTTTTTCCTCTATCGGTTGGATCACAGAAGGAGGTGTAGGATCAGGCTTAGGTGTTACGGCCACAGGCGGTGTTACAGGTTTGGGATCGGGTTTGGGTTCAGGATCAGCTTGTACAATGGCAGGACGATCTTTCCCCAACAGGAAGTTAGAGGAGATTTTTTGATTGTGACTAATGGCTTGAACCTTGATTCTCCTGGTTTTCTTTTTGTATCCATTACAAATGACGATCTCATCGTAAATAGCTGCGCGGTTGGGGATTTTGAAATCGTATGTGCCGTTAGCCTTCGTTCGCAGACGCTTGATTGGGATTTTGGTACGTGCATCCAAGACCATAATCTCGGCTTGTAACCCCCTAAAATTGAGGCTGTCTTTTACATAGCCTGCAATGGTATGTTCTATTTTGAGGGGAGTCGGACGAATGCGATCATCTGCCTCTTTTAAGTCTGCAAAATAAATGTCGCCATTGCGGATAAAGTAGGCTTCCATCCCATCCGCCGTCAACGTAAATCCGTAGTCGTCACCTGAGGTGTTGAAAGGTGCGCCAATATTGATGACCTCTCCAATCGAGCCGTCTGCATAAATGGTCGTTTTGTAGATATCCAACCCTCCCAATCCCTCATATCCATCTGAAGCAAAGTACAGGGTCTTACCATCTCCCGCCATGAATACAGAGCGTTCATCTCCCTCCGTGCTAATAGGGAGCCTCCGGCAGAAGGTCCACCCCATACCCGTGAGCTTACTGATGAAAATATCCATGGGTTCATCATACTCATTGCCCGCCGCGACAAAAAACATACGTTCATCGGGAGAAAGCGTCATACCATCTGTAGCCTGCACGCGAGAAAAGAATTCTGTGATACCTCCTCCAAGTCCTTTGGGCCTCCCCCAGTCTTGATCCTGTCTTTTGGTCTTGTAGTATGGACCACCTGTATACTCCCAATTGATGTTCCAGCTTTGGAAGTAGAGGGAACTACCATTGGCTGAGATATTGGGTTCATCTTCTCCCATTGCAGAGTTGATGCCATAGGGCAGGCACTTGGGTTTGCCCCACTTGCCATTGATCTTGCGTGAGTACCAGATATCGCCATCGTAGACAGAGTCCCCCTCAAAAATCATATAAGGTCGTGACCATACCTGCTCCCCTCTCAAAGACATGAAAAACAGATAATTCCCATCAGGTGTAATGGAGAGATTGGTTTCTCGGGCCTTAGAATTAAGAATGCTGAGGCGAGAGACTTGAATGCGGTCTTTGTGATCCAGGATCGTAGCTTTCCTCTGGGCGGAAAGGGGGAGAATGGAACATATCGTAATCAGTAACCAAAAACTGGGAACCAAAGATTTCATATTGCTTCTTTCTTGTGTCTTTTTGAGTTTGTCGCTATCTCGTCTGTCTAGGGAGTGGCCCTAGAGAAATATTGGCTTTACATGAGGCCGAGGACGATGGCATCGGCTTGACAGGAGGTGCCGCTAGGCTATATGAAGGTGCTTTGAGCAAGCAGAAGAAAGCATTCATACGGTTTACGTCCTGTGTGGGCGTATGGAGATGACCGCAAGATAAACAAATGATTGCATCCTGAAGTCTTTTGAGTGTGTGTTTTTTATATGAGCCAAATAGCCCAAAATTTAATTTACGGCTTTTTGCTCGGATAGATTAGAATTTCTGCATGAAAGTGAGGAATTCTTGGGACGAAATGATTGGGATCCTGTAGGACCACCGCCAAGGCGTAGTCATCCTGATATAGTAAGACTTGGTCATCCCTAATACTGTAAGGCGTGGCCTATCTGATCATATACTCGTCACCCTTTCCACACCATCATCCTAATACAAAAACCTTTATGATGATAGATATTGTTTGGGGCTTCCACTTATTGTTCACAGGAGTGATGGTCGGCATCATCTGGTTCGTACAATGGGTCCACTATCCCCTTTTTCACCAAGTACCTTCTGATGACTTCCCTACCTATGAAGCCTATCATGTGAAGCGAACGGGTCAACTTATTGCACCTGTGATGATAGGTGAATTGGGTACGGCTGCTTTGCTCGTTTTTCTGCCATCCATCCACATCTCTGCCACTTGGGCATGGGTTAATTTGGGAGGTGTGGGCCTATTATGGTTAAGTACGTTTTTGGTTCAGGTTCCCCTACATGCTGCTCTGGGAGAAGAGGGGCGAGAGGAGACCATCTCGAAGCTGGTGACTTCCAATTGGATACGTACAGTGATTTGGACCCTTCGTGGGATTCTTCTTATTTGCTGGGCCGTAACTCCCAACCTATTTCTCTAGCTATGAAGTCCATCATAGGAGTAATTCCTGCGCGCTATGCCTCTTCACGTTTTCCAGGTAAGCCCCTTGTTGATATCCAAGGTATGTCTATGATCGAGCGTGTCTACCGTCAGTGTGAACGAGCCGAGGTCCTACAGAAAGTCATCGTAGCCACAGATGATACCCGCATTTTGGATCATGTGCAGGGGTTTGGGGGGAATGTACAGATGACTGCTGATACCCACATATCGGGTACAGAACGTCTGGTGGAGGTGGCAGAAAAAGAAATCGCCGATTGTTACATCAATATCCAAGGGGATGAACCTTTCATTCATCCTGAGCAGATCGAGCAAGTAGGGCAATGGCTACTTTCAGGCGCACAAATTGCAACCCTAGCTACACAGACAGACGATCTAGCAATTCTCCAAAGTCCTCATACAGCCAAGGTCGTACTCAACCAACAGCAGGAAGCCCTTTATTTCAGTCGGGCGATGATTCCACATCCTAGTCGCGCACAGGAGAAAGTCCCTTACTACCAGCATATAGGTATCTACGGTTTTCAGAGAGAAATTTTGCTTCAGATCCCATCGATGGAGCCTTCCTATGCCGAGCAAGCAGAATCATTGGAACAACTACGGTGGCTAGCGCATGGAGTCCCGATTAAGGTAGGGATCACGACGCATCGTGCTACAGGAATTGATACACCAGAGGATTTAACACGACTTTTGTCACAGATGCAAAGAAGGGATGAACCTTAAGGATGGGCTTCTAGAGAGGTTTTTGATGGAGAAAATCAGATATAGCCATAAGTTAATGGTAATTTATAGGCTGAAGAGGTGATTTTCACAAAATAAATGTCCAATTTTACCCGCTAATAAGGAACAAAAAACCAACACATGCTTCCTATTCTCCTTTTCTGGGTTTTTGCTGCTTTGGGAATTGCAGGCGCTATCGGGCTGCTATTCAACCGCAATCCCGTCTACGCTGCCCTTTCCCTCGTGGTCAACTTCTTCAGCATCGCTGGCCTCTACCTCTCATTAAGTGCGGAGTTTCTCGCTGCTATTCAAATTCTGGTATATGCAGGTGCCATTATGGTCCTATTTATCTTCGTGATCATGCTCCTCAATTTGCAGGAAGAGCAAGGAGTGACCAAGTTCGATACGAGACGTGGGATTGCTTTTATCTTCGGATTGGGCTTTATCGCAGAGATGGTCTTTGTCCTGAAGGACATGTCCCAAAACTCAGTTTCAGGTACCTATGAGTTGGGGAAAGTAGAAGCCATTGGGAGTGAGCTGATGACACAGTATCTCTTCCCCTTTGAAATGATCTCTGTGATCCTGCTTTCTGCCCTTATCGGTGCCATTGTCGTTGCAAGAAAATACACACATAGCTAATGGAGTTTTTGACACCCAATGCATTTACCTACCTGGCGGTTGCCGTGATCATGTTCGCGCTGGGGGCCGTAGGGGTGATGACACGCCGCAATGGTATCGTCGTCTTTATGTGCGTCGAGTTGATGCTCAATTCGGTCAACCTATCCTTGGTGACATTTGCCAAAATGCACGAAGTTGCAGGCACAGAAGGCCTGCCCTCTCCCGCAGCCAATGGCTCCATGCTCGTATTCTTCGTCATGTGTGTGGCTGCCGCCGAAGCCGTCGTAGGACTCTCCATCGTGATTGCCCTCTTCCGCAACAAGCTCAACATTGACATCAACAATCTGAACATATTCAAATGGTGATGGTCCGCGATTGATGCGCCATTTTCATACACACACATATGGAAATCTTATATACTCTGATCATCCTCCTTCCTTTACTTGGCTCAGCAATCATCGGTTTGCTGGGACTATTGAGTAAGCCATTTTCTAGGCAGGAGGGACTCATCGGCGCGATTGGGACGCTCTCAGTCGCCATTCCTTTTGTGGCTGTCGTCTTGGCCTTCCTCAATTTTGATGGGGAAGCTATTGCGATTCCACTCTTCACTTGGATGAAAGCCGGCCAGCTTACGATCTCTTTTCATTACTCCCTAGATCAGCTCTCTCTCTTGATGATGTTGGTGGTGACAGGTGTGGGTTCATTGATCCATATCTACTCCATCGGGTATATGAAAAATGATCCAGGCTTCTACAAATATTTTGCCTATCTCAACCTCTTCATCTTCGCCATGACCAACCTCGTCATGGGAAGCAATATGGTCGTAATGTTCCTTGGATGGGAAGGTGTGGGTTTGTGTTCCTACCTCCTGATTGGTTTTTGGTACAAGGACATGCTCAAAGCCAATGCTGCACAAAAAGCATTTGTGGCCAACCGTATCGGGGACTTTGCCATGCTAGTGGCGATGTTCATGATCTATCGCGATCTCAGTGTAGAAGGAGCAGAGGTAACTTTTTCTTACAAAGAAATACTTGCGCATAACTTCGGCGAGAATACTTCTTGGATTGCCTTCCTTGTATTTGTGGCGGCGACGGGTAAGTCTGCGCAGATCCCCTTGTTTGTCTGGCTACCTGATGCGATGGCAGGACCTACGCCTGTATCCGCTTTGATTCACGCAGCGACGATGGTGACAGCAGGGATCTACCTGATTGCGCGTATGCATCCGGTATTCGAGGCTTCGCCTGAGGTCTTGACGATTGTCGTGATTGTAGCGGCTTTGACAGCGATCGTAGCGGCGCTCACCGCCATCGCCCAAAATGACATCAAAAAGGTACTGGCCTATTCCACTGTTTCACAGCTGGGCTTTATGTTCATGGCGCTGGGCGCAGGAGCCTACACGGTAGCGATCTTCCACGTGGTGACACACGCTTTTTTCAAGGCTTGCTTGTTCCTTGGATCGGGATCGGTTATCCATGCGATGGAGCATATGCACACCGTCGAAGACCCACAAGATATCCGCACCATGGGCGGTCTGCGAAAGTACATGCCCGCTACAGGGACAACTTTCTGGATCTCTACTTTGGCCATTTCAGGAATCATCCCGCTTTCAGGTTTCTTCTCCAAAGACGAGATCCTCGCCAGCCTATACTTCCACGGAGCAGGTTTTGACACATACAAAATCATCTGGGCAGTCGCCTTGTTTACGGCTGTGCTGACAGCCTTCTATATGACGCGCTTGACCATCCTCACATTTGAAGGAGAGGAGCGTTTCCCCAAAGAGCAGAAGACGCCACACGAGAGTCCTGCGACGATGACGATCCCGCTTTGGATCTTGGCAGGATTGGCTGCTGTGGGAGGATTCATGGGACTGCCGCACTTTACCCACCTCAACTGGTTGGGGCATGAGTGGTTGGATAAGATCATCGAAAACAATCACCACATTCACGAGCATGCTGAGGAAGCTGGTTTGGGCTTAGAAATTGGCCTGATTGCGCTTTCAGCTATTCTGGCCATTGTGGGCGTCTTGTATGCGCGCAACTTTTATAAGAAATACGGACTAGAAGGAGACTTGCGCATCGAGCGTTCGCTTGGAGGCTTGTATCGCGCCATGCAGGGCAAGTTCTACTTCGATGAGTTTTATCAGCGTACGCTGATTGGGCCCTTCACTTGGTTTGGGCAAAATGTCATGTCCTGGCTGGAAGAAAATGTCGTAGATGGTGCCGTAAAAGGTGTCTCCGAAGGCGTCGCGAGCATCGGAGAAGTCTTCCGCCGCTTGCAATCTGGCCTCATCACCAACTATGTGCTGATCGTTTCACTCGGTGCGTTGGGCATGCTTACCTACTTAATCTTCGGTTAGTAGATCATTTCCTACACATATACACACTAGCAAGAGTCCGATTCCAATAGGAATTGGGCTTTTCTTTTTATGGGGTCTGCTTGACGACGTGGAGGAATGACTGGATCGTGTAGTTTGATGCGTAAATCAAGGGCTTTTATGGCCCCATGTATAAAGCAAAAGCAATGGCAGGAATCACGGATCATCTTCCCTGGGAACCACAAAAATGGACGCTCTTCACCGATAGAGATGGGGTACTCAATTATCTCATCAAGGGCGATTATATCAAGACATGGGAGGAATTTAACTTTATTCCTGGTGCACCCGATGCTTTTCAAAAGTTGGCGCCTTTATTCAAGTATGTCTTCATCGCCACGAACCAACGCGGAGTCAGTCGAGGGCTCATGAGTATGTCCGATTTGGATGAGATACATGAGAAGATGTGCGAAGAAGTTCATGCTGCTGGTGGGCGGATTGACAAAGTATATTCCTGTATCAACCATGACGAACCCGATCCTGAGCAGTGCCGCAAGCCACGAATTGGCATGGCACTACAGGCGCAGCGCGAGTTTGAGGGGGTGGACCTTTCTCGCTCGATTATGCTGGGCGACAACATTTCCGATATGGAATTCGGGAGAAATGCAGGCATGTACACGGTTTTTATTTGCCAGGACGGTCCACCGAGGGCGCATGCGGATAAGATCGATCATCACTGTCAGGGAGTGGTGGCCTTTGCGGATTGGATGGTAGAGTTGGTGCGTGGGAAATAAAACAAAAAACCGATCTCGTTTTGCGGGATCGGTTTTTTTATCTCCTAATCTCTCTACCTATCGCATCCGCTTCTTGCGGTTACGGATAAAGTCGGTAAAGATATATTCTCCTAGTCCTTCCAGGCTTGAGTAGAAGGCGCGGCCTTGATTCACTTCTGTAAATTCTTGTACAAACTCCACCAACCAAGAGTCGCGTGCAATCATGAAGGTCGTGATGGGAATCCTCAAGCGGCGGCATTGGGCAGCTAAGTTGAGGGTCTTGTTCAGGATCTTGCGGTCCAGCCCAAAGCTGTTCTTGTAGTAGCGCACCCCTTCTCGGATACAGGTAGGTTTCCCGTCCGTGATCATGAAGATCTGCTTATTAGAGGTCTTGCGGCGGCGGAGGATGTCCATCGCCAGTTCGAGTCCCGCCACGGTGTTTGTGTGGTAAGGTCCGACCTGAAGGTAAGGCAGGTCTTTGACCTGGATCTGCCATGCATCGTTGCCGAAGACGATGATGTCAAGCGTATCTTTGGGATACTTGCGCATGATCAACTCCGAGAGTGCCATCGCTACCTTCTTCGCAGGGGTAATCCGATCCTCTCCATACAAGATCATCGAGTGGGAGATGTCAATCATCAAAACTGTCGCAACGGTCGTTTTGTGCTCCTTCTCTCGTACACTCAGATCGTCCTGTGTCATCATGAAATCATCGATCCCGTGATTGATCTGCGCATTGCGGAATGATTCTGTAAAGGCAATATTTTCAATCGGATCACCAAACTCGAAGGCTTTCAGCTCACTCATGGCTTCTTCACCTGTCCCGATATGGGGCGAACGGTGGTCTCCACGACCTGATCGCTTGAGCTTCCCGAAGATTTCTTCTAGCGAACGCTGACGGATGCTCTGCTCCGACTTACCTGTCATCTGGAAAGTCCCCGACATGGGTTCTTCTTCCTCGATGTATCCATTGCGCTTGAGATCTTCGATGAAGTCGCCCATTCCGTACTCGTCATCTGTTAATCCATACTGACGATCGAGCTGATTCATCCAGTTCAGAGCCTCTGATACATCGCCTGATGTATAAGTCAACAGTTCTAGGAAGACCTTGAGAAGTTTCTCGAACGGATCACCTCCATCAGAATTGGGTACATACTTACTAAATCTATATCCTTTCATGAATTCCTTCTTTGCCGAATGTGCTTGTATAAATATAGGCTCCTACCTTGTCTTATAGGGTCTAATTGCCGACACCTAATGATAATGATCTGTGACAAGAGATTTTGCCTTCATCTATCCATTTCAAGATACATAGAAAGAAACGAATGGAAATAGGATTTGTTAGGAGGGAATGTGTGATAACGCTCGAAAAGATTCTATAATATATCCAGTTGGGATACTTAGACCATTTTTGGAACGATGAGAATCTAGCTAAAAGGCGCAAACTTTTCGCAGATTTGAGGTTTCAAACATGGTCTTAAAAGATATTAACCCAATCTTCGACCATATGCCCATTGTCCAGGTAGACAAGCAAAAGGTACTGTCCTTTGTCCATGTAGCGGCAATCGATGCCTAAGTCAGTGTAAGGGTTGGGGAAAGGATCTTTTTCGATGTACACAAGGCGTCCCATAGTATCGTATAGACGTACAGCTACAGGATAATGGGTTCCAGACGTGTTGAGACTGACGCGAATATGTTCTTGGTCAAAGGAAGTTGTGAACAGACCCTCGTTGGGCATAGACTGAAAAGTTTGTCCATCTGCGTGGTGGAAAGACTCGTGAACAGTTTGTGTATGCCCCTCTGTCGTCTGACAGGAGTTGAGCCAGAGGATGTTGCCTATTCCGAAGAGGATAAAGCCCCAAAGAACCCAAGCAGCTGACCTAGGAAGTGGATGGAATTCAACTTCTTTTTCAGAGTGAATGGAATCAGGGGTGCGATATGATAGGACACTACGAGCCATAATGATGGATGATGATTACAGAAGATTAATCAGGGGCTTTTTCAGTCATAAAATTGAGAAATGTCTTTTATTTCATTTGTTTGATGCTATTCACTATCAAAAGTTTCTTCCTTTTATAGTTTTTTTGTCAATAAATTCAGGATATAAAATTCCCTTTTATTCTAGACGCAACAAATCAAACATTGTCACTTAGAATGTGAATAAATTTGGAAAAGACTTTGTGAGTGAATGGGGCTGTGAATGCCAGTAAAGAGATAACGTTTTATTACTTTTACTTACATTATTCTAAACGCAAAATTCTCTCCAATCGTTACCATATTCGTAATAAGTCAATGAATTCACGATTTTTCGGTAAACATTCTCCCCAGAACTGTATTAAAAATCCGAAACGACTGGAAGGAAAAGTGTAAGAACAACGACAAATGGCGCGTATCCCCGAAAATATCGTTGAGCAGATTTACAATGCAATTGATATTGTAGAGGTCATCTCTGATTATTTGCCCCTCAAAAAGAAGGGCGCAAATTTTTGGGCGCTCTCTCCTTTTGCCAATGAAAAGACGCCCTCTTTTGCCGTAAATCCCGTAAAGGGGATCTACAAAGACTTTAGTTCGGGGAGAGGAGGAAATGCAGTGAATTTTCTGATGGAGCTGGAAGGTTTTACCTACGTGGAGGCACTTCGTCATCTCGCACAGAAATATGGGATTGAAATTGCGGAGGAGGAGGAAAGCCCCGAGCAGCGCCAAGCCAAAGATAAGCGGCAAAGTCTTTTCATCGTCAATGAATTTGCTGCGCGATGGTTTCAGGAGCAACTCAAAGAAACGGAGGAAGGGAAAAGGATTGGACTTTCTTATTTCAAAGAGAGAGGGCTACTCGATCATACCATTGAGAAATTTCAGCTGGGGTACTCCCCTGAAGCTTGGGAGGCCTTTGCGCATGCCGCCTCAAAAAAGCAATACAAGGAAGAATATCTTACGGAGCTAGGACTGGTGAGTAAGTCCGAGAAGACGGGTAAACTCTACGACAGATTTCGCGAACGTGTGATGTTTCCCATCTGCAATCCGATGGGGAAGGTGGTGGGATTTGGAGGGCGTATCCTAGGCAAACGAAAGGATGTCGGGAAATACATCAACTCGCCCGAATCTCCGATCTACCATAAGAGCCAAGTGCTCTACGGCATGCACCTCGCCAAGAAAGCGATCCGAGATCAAGATGTGTGCATCCTGACGGAGGGCTATATGGATGTCATCCTCCTCCATCAAAATGGCGTTGAAAATACCGTCGCCTCCTCAGGGACCGCCCTCACGGTAGAACAAGTCCGCCTCATTCGTCGCTTCACGAAAAATGTCCTCATGATCTATGATGGGGATCCTGCGGGAATCAAGGCAGCCATGCGGGGCATCGACATTCTGATCAAAGAAGACATGCAGGCCAAGGTGCTTATTCTCCCAGATAAGCACGATCCCGATTCCTACATTCGTGCTTATGGGGCGCAAGGCTTTCGCGATACGATGGAGAAGGAAGCTTTGAGCTTCGTAGACTTCAAGATGCGGGTGCTGGCAGAGGGGAAGAATGTCAATGACCCTGAAGTGCAGGCAGGCATCATCAAGGGGGTGGCAGAAACACTGGCTTTCATTCCAGATCTGATCCAACGGCAGATGTATATCCGATCGGTCGCACAGCGCGTGGACATCACAGAGGCATTGATGACGCATGCGGTGGACGAAGCACGCAAGGAGGTCGGGAAGTTTGAGGCGCGGGAAAAGCGACGGGAGGAAGCGCAGAAAAAACGTGAGGCGCCCGCAGAGGTCAAGGAGCTCAAATCATTTGAGCAGTTGGAGTTGGCGAAGCAGGAGGCAGAGCTACTACGCGTGATGGTCAATCACTTTGACAAGACCTTCCCTGAGGAGGAGGGACCTGCGGAGGATGAAGAAGGAAATCCCATCGAGTACGAGCATATTTTCCTTATGGATTATCTCATGGATGAGTTAGAAGATTTGACTTTTGAGAATCAAACCTATGAGAAGCTGAAAAATGAGTTATTCAAAGAGTTTGATGAAAAGGAGACCATTAACCTGCACCAGTATCTCAACCATCCAGATGTCAGTATTACACGTTTGATTTCTACTTTATTGACAAGCCCAGATACCTCTCCTTTTTGGAAGAAGGTGCGTGCAGATATTTCTTTTGATGGCAATATCAAGAAGGTGGTTCAAGGTGCAGTCTATCATTATAAGTCACGCAAAGTGGAGCAACTCATCCAGCAGTGTAAAAATCAACTGAAGGAAGCACAAGAAAATCGAAACGAGGAGGCACTGGACAAGCTGCTGACGCAAAGTATGCTCCTCATCGAGATGCGGAAGGAGATCCACCAAAAACTTGGTACTGAGGGGGCGATCCGTGGGACGGATGCACGATTGTAGGAATGCGAAGTAAGTTCCTGGACATGAGAAATAGGGTAATAGAAAATGATCCTGTAGTCTAGGGTTGAAACCACTAGCCTATATGATGTCACCCTTTCAGGGTTCAAAGCTAATTCATTGTCCTGAAGGGACAATGTCATATAGCATATGGAGTTTAGTCCTATGCTTAAAGTACGTGACGCATAATCCCCGTTCCCTAAAAAAGAAAAAGGTCAAACGCCCTATTCAGACGCTCGACCTTCTGTTGTTTATATCAAATGAGCCTTACCGCAGCTTTCCAAATAGCTTATTCACACGGAGGATCGCATCATCAATCGGCTTTGTATCTTCCTCGTTTTGTGCCTCAACAGCCTTACTCATGGCTTTCCAATCCTTGATCGTCAGGCTGCCATAATCGTCGGTTTTGGCATGGTAGAGGATGTGTCCTGATTCGGAATCGATGGCCCATAGTTCTTTTTTACGAGGGTCGATATGGAACCAAGCGGTGCCTGTTTGCTGCTGATCAATCATCTTACCGATGCTGTCTGTGGAAACCATTTCTACGGGATATGGATAGGCTTTGCGAACTTTTTCTATGCTTAAGTCTTTGCCGAGATCTTCTTTTGTGAGGTAAAGGGTCTTCTGACTGAGGTCCTGATTGTATTGATTTTGCCACTGGTCCAAGAGGGGAGGAAAATAATCCTCATCGATGAACTTAACTGTATCCAAGAAGCTCATGTAGTGGTGCATAACCTGAAGGAGTCCTGGGAGTTTGTATGCGATGTCTTGTGTCTGCTCTACTTTGGACAGATGAAACTGAGAGATGGCGAAATGCCCTCCATAGTTGGCCCAATCTCCTCCTCTCCCTGAGGGGAAAATGGAAAGGTGATTTCTTTGAATTAAGCGTCCTCTGCCACGAATCTTTTGGGAGTTGTCTCTTACCAGCATGGCGTATTCGTCTTCGCTTGCGAGCTTGATCAAGTCTTGCTCAGGGACAAACTTAAAAGGTGTGATCTTCCAGTATTTTTCAATATTGGTGCGAATGATGTCATTGTACAGACTGTCTTCTTCGTATAGTGCGACCAATAATACTTCTTCTTTAATGCTTTCATAGCGCTCAAAAGAGAGTCGCGCTCCATTTTGTGCACAAAGCTGACAAGACAGTAGAACGAAGAGCCCAAGGATGAATCCAGACTGTAAAGAGCGAAACATAGGAAAAGTTTTTTTACAGGTTATTTTTATGATTGTAATAAACGCCTTTTCCTCCTAATTGTGACCGCATTTCGGCTGGCTGTTATTTTCGCCCCATTTTTGGTGATATACGTCGATTAATGGGAAGGTATTTTGTTCGTTTTTCGCAATATGTCAATGAAAGAGTTTTTCAGTAAGATGGTATTTTTTACGAAAAAATGAAAATTGCAATTGATGTGTAATACGAAATATGGCTTTCTGGGTACAAATGGATCAGACATGCCTCGATTTGTGGCTAAATACGAAAAGTTGGAATTCTTTGATTTTCGTATAAAAGATGAATGTTAGGATTTTCGATTGACAAGCCAAACACCTATTAAAATGACGAGTATTCCCACAAACTGCCCCAGTGTAAAAGCCTCTCCATCTATCAATCCCCAACCCAAGGCTACAAGTGGAATGAGATAGGTCACAGAAGCAGCAATGATGGCATCTGTCATTTGGATCAATTGATAAAATAAGATAAGTGAAAGCGCAGTGCCAATCGCTCCCAGTAGTGCGATGTAACCAAAAGAAGCCCATGCCAGTGAATCTTCTGTAAAGATGGGGCCGATATCGCTAAAGAATAAGAGGTAGGCAGCGTAGGGAATAGCGACGAAGGAAAGTGCAAATCCACTTGCAAGTGTCGAGGGGGTTTCGTTGAGGTACCTTTTCATCATAATTGTACTCAGCCCGTATCCCATTGTAGCCAAAACGACCATACCCGAATAGAATAGATTGTCAAAGGGATCGAACTCCCCTCCTCTCATCATCGTCAGCAAAAGTGCCCCTGCAAATCCCAAGGAAATCCCAATGGCTTGACGGAGCTTGACCTCTAGATTGAAGAAAAGTAGGCCAAATATCAAGACAAAAAGTGGACTCAGTGAATTCAGTACGCCTGCTGTGCCACTGTCGATATATTTTTCTGCCAAAGGGAAAAGGAAAGCAGGAATCCCATTGCCGATGACGCCCACCAAGAGGATGTATCGCCATGATTTCGGGGGGACATCTTTGATTCTATGTAGGATAAAAGGGAGGACTGATAAAGAAGCGATGACAATCCTGAGAGCAGCGACTTGCATAGGAGAAAATGCTTCTAGTCCCTTTTTCATCAAAATGAAAGAGCTTCCCCACGTCAAAGCCAAAAAACCAAAAATAAACCACGCAAATTTTTTATTCATAGCCATCAAGCATTCTGCAAATAAGACGCAAGATGAAGCTTTTCTCTGAGTTTTTGTGTGTGATATATGAGGGGTTTCATGTGTTACGTCTTCGACGAAAAAAATCCTGCATCAGCGCGCTGCACTCGTATTCCATGACACCACGTGAGATCTGGGTTTTGGGATGGAGGAGAGAGGGAGTATGACGCGAAAAGCCCGACTTGGGCTCAGATGCCCCATAGACCACTCGTCCGATCTGTGCCCACTTCAGGGCACCTGCGCACATAGGGCAGGGCTCCACCGTCACAAAGAGGGTACAGTCTTTGAGAATGCGACTCCCTAGATAATCACAGGCGGCTGTGATCGCAAGTACCTCGGCATGTGCCGTAGGGTCTTGGAGACGCTCAGTCTGATTGTAGCCCCGCCCGATGATCATATGTTCTGAAACAATGACAGCACCAATAGGTACCTCGTTTTCTTCGTAGGCACGCTCGGCTTGCAAGAGTGCTTGCCGCATGAAATGATCATCTGTCAAGAATAACATAAGTCTCAGAGAAGATTTTTCATAGGTCATCTTTCACGATGTGCTGTCTGCTTGATTCACTTGAACAATGAACAATGAACAATGAACAATGCCTCTTGATTAAGCTTCAAATTGGATCAGCTCTGCGTATAGTTTGGCTGTTGGGAGTCCCATGACGTTGAAGTAATCGCCCTCGATTCGGGTGACACCGATCATGCCGATCCACTCTTGGATGCCATAAGATCCTGCTTTGTCAAAAGGCTCGTATTTTTCGATGTAGTAGTTGATCTCAGAATCATTGAGTCGACGAAATGTCACATAGGTCTCTTCTGAAAAACTCTTAAACCGCCCTTCGTGAAACAAGGTGACCCCTGTGATGACGGTATGGGTACGGCCCGACAACCTTTTCAGCATTTTGTAAGCCACCTCTGCGTCTGCAGGTTTCCCCATGATCTTATCCTCCAGAGCTACAAGGGTATCCGCTGTAATGACTAAGTTGTTTGCTGCAACATCATCGTAGGCTTTCGCCTTGTTTTCGGATACCATGACAGCTACCGCACGTGGATGGACGTCTTCAGGGATGTATTCATACACATCTCTTGTGAATACTTCAAACTCCAAACCCAGACTGGAAAGCAAATCATGGCGACGAGGAGAGTTGGACGCTAGAACAATAGGCGCTTTTACATTTATACTCATGCTGCAAATCTATATGCCCTTATCCAGAAAGTGAAATATATAGTAGAAGTCATATAATTCTGTTTATCAAGGATGATGAGAGATACGGCTTCTTTTTCCACGAGTATTTGACATTTTGTCTTCACTTTTTATCCTTCAAGTCGTCTAGTTTTATTGAATTTTTCTCCATGTATGGAGACCTCATGCGATACCGCCATGATGTTCAAACATTTTTTCATCCTTTTTATACTTGCTTTACTCTCGTTTTCCTGCCATTCAGAGAGGGTTTATCCAGACCTCTGTGATGAGTTCAGGTGTGAGTTTATTTTTGAAAAAGACTGGGAGACTTTTTCCTATGATTTAAATGGAAAAGAAATCATGAGTCGCCGTCCTGGAGCAGGGAGCATGTTTGAATATGTACAATGGGAGAAGACGGCGAGGAATCCAGAGAATACCCACTTTGAAACCATTCAGTTTGGAATTCCTGAAGGTGTGAAGGCGTTTACGTACGAGGGTAAAGCATTGAAAACCATTGGACTGCATTGGATAATGATTGTATATGCCCCAACTTGCTGATAGATTTTAGCTATGTCCCGATCACACAAGGCGTAGTTCGAAGATTCGAAGTCCAAGAAGGAATATGGGAAATCTACATGGATGTACAGTTTGAGCTTGGTCAGATTATAAGGGAGGTCAATATTTCTCAACGCTTTGTATCAGGGAAACTCTCTGGTTGGTAATGATCTAAGTGAGTGAAACTTCCTCCTCTTTATGTAAGTGCTATAATTCATCCAAATAGACAAACAAATCTCACCCTAGGTATTCAAACAAGTCATGGACTTAATAGTAGATAAAACGTAAATAGCCAGCCGAAACATCTCAATATTTGTTTATGTCAATCAGAAAAGAAGTTGCCGATATACGCGTAGATTATCTACAGGGAAGCCTAGAGGAAACGGAAGTGGCCCAGCATCCTATCAAGCAGTTCGAAGCATGGTTTGAGGCGGCTGTGAATCGTCAGGTCAATGAACCTAATGCGATGTCGCTTGCTACAGTCCATCAAGGCCGTCCTTCCGTGCGTATCGTCTTGCTTAAAGGATTCAATGACGCGGGATTTGTCTTCTACACCAATTATGAGAGTAAAAAGGCGCAGGAGATGGCGCAGAATGACCAGGTGGCGTTGACCTTTTTTTGGCCTGAGCTAGAACGTCAGATTCGAATCGAAGGAAAAGTTGCCAAAGTATCAGAAGCAGAATCGGATGCATACTATCAGTCACGCGGTCGGGGCAGCCGTATCAGTGCCTGGGCTTCGCCGCAGAGTCAGGTCATCGAAGACCGTAGCATACTAGAAGCGCGCGTGGAAGAGTTTATATCAAAATTTGAAGGGCAGGAGACGTTCCCCAAACCTGAGTATTGGGGTGGGTATCGTGTCGAACCTGATTATATAGAGTTTTGGCAAGGACGCAAAAGCCGACTGCATGATCGTATCACCTATACACTTTCAGAAGGTGAGTGGACCATCCAAAGAATTGCCCCTTAGAAAGAAAACGAAATAAATATGTGATGACATACTATCGAGTCGTTCAACTCGGCAGTATGTCTTTTTCGTTTTCTACTCTGAAAACTGAAAAATGTTATTCCCCTGGCAGAAAAATCCAACGTGAGGGTGTCCCTAACGCTCCAGGAAACATACGGTTCATCAAACTCAAACCTGCCCATGACAAAAAAGCCCAGTCCGAAAAGACGTACCACATACCTTTAATTGGACGCTGAGATTGTAGACTCGTAAATCGCTCATGCCCTTTGGGCGCAGCATGGACGAGCAGGGCCACCCCAGATGTCGGCGAGCCTGTAGCTGAAATATCGTTTTGTAAACGTCTACTTTCTGTGATGGCTTTGCGGAGGATATCTGCATCTACCTTTTTGTAATAAAGCCAACGATCCATTTCTATGACACCCCGTCGATTCAAGCTGGGTAACACACCCAAAGACGCAAAAGCCATGAGCAATGTGTAGAGACTCACGCTTCCTATGAGCCATTCGAGAGAACCTACAGGTTCAGGGATCACCCACATAGCCAAAGAGATAAGGGCTGTGTGTAGGAGGATGATAAGAAAAAATCCTTTTCCATGTCCTCCTGTATTGAGTACGCCATGACGCATCGCAAGCAAGGCATCGGATACCTCTGAAGAGAATTTCTTTTCCCAATAAGCAGGGAAAATGATGCTCTCCTGGCCTGGGATTCCAGATATTCCCCCTGTAAATCCTCTATCCTCAGTCTCCATGTAGAAAATGGGTCGGCCTCTATTTGTCTCAAATCGCGTCTTAAATGGGTGTATGCCCCTCGCGAGATATTGGCGAAAGCCCATCAGGATGAGCATCTGGATCACAAACCAACCAATGGCTCCACCCAATCCCAGCGTCTGTGCCATGAGCATCAGCATATATCCATTAAAAACGTAGTAGATCAGATAGATGAGCAGTCCACGGAGATACTGCCCCATCCACTGGCCAGGATTATTAAGGAGACTCTGACCATGTTTGTTGGGCAAGGCATACCCACCGACGTATTCTACGATACTTTGGCCCATGAATAGGATCAGAAGGAATCCCCATAACGTTTCTTGAGGCGCATCCCATCCTTTGAGGAAGAGAAATATCTGGATAAGCAGACACACAAGTAGTGTCCAGCCGATCCCAATTCCTGCCCAGATAAATCTCGCCTTTCGATAACCCATAGCTTAACCCAAATTTTAAGAAGCGTATAATAGACTCATAGACCTATAATATTCCACAGAAAATGTTTATTTGAAACAATCGTGATTTTGGAGGACGAAAGAATTGCCTCCTATCGCTTCTTTATTTCTCTAGAAAAGTGCTCATTACTACCTCAAACTACTCATGAAATTACCTATTTTTCAAATAGATGCCTTTGCAGAGAAGGTGTTTTCTGGAAATCCTGCAGCTGTATGTCCACTAGATGCGTGGCTTTCAGACGAACACATGCAAGCCATTGCAGCAGAAAATAATCTCGCTGAGACAGCCTTTTTTGTATCTAATGGGCCAGATTTTGACCTGCGCTGGTTTACGCCCAAGTTTGAGATCGACCTATGTGGTCATGCTACGCTTGCTTCCGCTTTTGTTTTGTATGCGCATTTGGGCTACCAAGGACCCTCCATCACGTTTCATACCAAGAGTGGACCCTTGAAAGTAACACAGATCCATGACCAGTTATCTATGGACTTCCCCTCTAGGCCTCCTGAGCAAGCATTTGCTCCTGATGATTTGCAGGAAGGACTAAATATAAGTCCCCTCTATGTAGGGAAATCAAGGGACTATCTGGTGCGTGTAGGATCGGAAGCAGAGGTCCGAGCATGTGCGCCGGTTATGGAGCGAATTGCGAGGCTGAATGCTGTAGGTGTAATTGTAACAGCGGAAGGAGAGGCAGAGGGAGTAGACTTTGTGTCTCGATTTTTTGCGCCACAGGCGGGGGTACCCGAAGATCCTGTGACGGGTTCAGCTCACAGTACGTTGATACCTTTTTGGGCAGATATACTCGGGAAAAATCGAATGGTCGCACATCAGATTTCTGAGAGAGGAGGTGTTTTACATTGTGGGTTCAATCAGGAAAGAGTAACCATTGCGGGAAAAGCGGTGACATTTTTGAAAGGAGAAATAATGATCGATGGGTAGTATGAGGAGATTCTGGATCGTATGTATAGGAATATTTTGGGGAGTCCAAGTATGGGGACAGCCAGATAGCACGCACATTTTGGTGGAAGACCTTCAAGAAGAAAGCCTTCGTCTGGAGTTGTTGGAGGGACCCCCCTCCTTCCTGGATATTGCCCAAGCCATCAAGATTGGAGAATGGGAGCTGGCGGAGGAGTGGTTGGAACGATCGGCATCAGGTGTCGATGCTCCCATTCACACCCTGCTCAATGCCCAACTTCATCGACTGAAACATCAGTATGCAGAGGCAGAAGCCACACTCCTCCCTTTGATCGAGCAATATCCAGAGATGCTCCCCGCCAGGCTTTTGAGAGCCAAGCTTTGGGTGGACGCGTGGGAGTTAGATTCTGCGCGGGACATTTATCTCAATATTTTGGAAGGGAATACGCAAAACGAAGCAGCTGTCATAGGTCTGGGTACATTGGCACTGCTGGAAAAATCCTACTCAAAAGCTCAAGCCTTGGCAGAGCAAGTGATGCAGTGGAACGATGAAAATGCGGAAGCTTATTATTTGGCAGCGGAAGCGCATTTTTGGCAGCGAGAGGAACAGAAAGCAGAGATGGCCCTGCAAGCCTGTCTAGAAAGAGATCCCCTTAACGCAGACGCACGATTTGCTTACGGATATGCCATCTGGCGACGTCGAGACATCACTCAGCTTCCTCAAATGGCTGCCCAGTGGGAGATCGCCCTTACCTTGAATCCCTTGCATTATCGTACACATTGGCACTGGGGCAATGGACATACGCACTTGACATACACGGATTATGTGGAGGAGAATGAAGATGAAATCCGTGAAGTGCTCGCTCCGATGGACTCATTGATCCGTTTAGGGCAAGAAAAAGAAGCAACGGATTTTCTGAGGACCCAGTTCACAGTCTATCCAGATTCCCGCTTTCCTCAACTTTATCTAGCCTCGCTCTTTTATCAGAGAACTGATTTGCCAGGTCAAACACGACTTGACAGCGCCCAGCAGCTTTTTGAAGAGCTGCTTGATCGTTTTACCCACTATGGACCTGCTCACAATGGCTTGGCAGCTGTGATTAAGCAGCGGCAATTCAATTACTTGGCCGCGCAGGATTCTTTAGAGTCAGTCATCGCATCGGTCGAGATTCCTGAGGATGAGGAAGCGGTTTTTTATCAGGTGTTTCCCGATCTGCAGCGATTTCCTGGTGAGCGTGTTCCACAGATGGTTTGGCAGCAACTCTACACGGGCAAGGTCTATCTACCGCTCTTGGCCAAGCTCAATCGCGACTTTGCTATCCCGCCTTTGCATGAGGACTTATCCATTGCGATGGGCAATTCTTACTTCCGGAGCGCGACGACCTTCGACAATCGCCAATGGATGGATATCCGAGGCGTGGGAAGTGGAGCTACAGGAATCGAATATGTAGAGAGAGGGGCTCATTTAGAACGCAATGTGACGTTGCATGAGTATGTCCACTTATTTCATGGGATGCTCTTTTCTGATCAGGAGATGAGGCGGATTCGCGTCCTCTATGAACAAGCCAAAAAGGAGGATCGGGTACTGGATTATTATGCTGCCAACAATGAGTTCGAATATTTAGCACAGGCCTTTCCTGCGTATTTTTCCCGCCAAAAAGTACATCCGCTCAATCATAAAGCTGCCAATGTCAAGCAGGATTTATTGACCAAAGACCCTTTGATGTATGCTTGGGTTGATTCACTGGTTCAGAAGCATCGCGCCTACATAGCAGGAGATAGCAGCACCTTAGCGCAAAACTGGGCTGAGGCCTATATTGAGTTGGCTCAAATGAATAAGTTCTTACAAGATTCTTTAGTCTTAACCTATCTAGACACGGCCATGTCATGGGACAGTAGCTATGTGCCCACCTATCTCGCATATTCGACACATTTTATGGATCTCGGTCAATGGGAGGAGTGCAAAAGATGGATGGATCGGGCTGCCAGGCTAGCGCCTAATTTTGCGCCTGTGGACCTCGCGCGTGCGAGAGGGTATGAGCGTCAGCTAGAGCGAAAGCTACTCAAGAGAGAAACCGCCATTCGGGCGATTTCTGAAGCATATCAGATGGCGGGAGAAAAGGAATCGGACCACCGACTAAGCGCGGAGATCAATCAGCGACAGCGACTATTTTATATGGATTATAGCCTGTGGCAAGATGCGATAGAAACAGCCGAGACATATCTATTGGACCCCCAGGAGTACTCTACCTATTTGAAAGATGAAAAGGATCAAGCGGTGGCCTTCCTAGCCTATATCAAAGGCCAGATAGGCCATACAGAAGAGAGCCTTACGGCATTGGCTGCATTGACTCAGCGCAAACCGCAAAACTATCGTTATCAGCTGATGTATACGGAGATCCTTTCCCTAGCAGGGCAGCATGAGACGGCCCATAGCCGCCTCAAAGAGGTGCAGGAATTACTCAAAGCGAGTGGGACCTATAATACGAGTATTGTCCAACAGTTGATCCTTTCCAAGATTGGGATGGGAGATACCCTTGCGGCTCAGGGCTTGCTTCAGACACCTGCGTTTACCCAAGGGAGAATGCGCGGGAATAAGCTAAAGTGGCTAGACATTTATCTCAGTCTCGGAGACACCCTTCAAGCGTCGCATATCTTGCAATTCATAAATGTGCCTGACAAACCTTATCGTGCCAGTACCTATTATTACCTCAAGGGGAAATGGTCTCTTCAGAAGGGAGATCAAGCGTCAGCTATCGCTGCACTTCAATTGTGCTTGGACGAAAATCCGTATCACTTCCCAGCGCGTCAGCTTTTGATTGAGCTGCTTCATGATCAGGGAGAAGTCAATCGTGCAAAAAGTCTTTCGATGGAGGGTACGTTACTTCCCGCCCAGCCGGGGCCTGATCATTTAAGAGAACTAGAGAAATGGATGGATGCCGATCGAGAAGTTAGAGCGGATGAGTAAGTAAGGATCCGTAGAAATGAAAAAGCCTTTCCATGAAGATGGAAAGGCTTTTTTATTCTATGACTGCCTAGGGTCTACTGACGATACCAATACTGTGTACGACCCAGAAGAGAGAAACCGAGGAATCCACGTACTTTTAGCTTGTCGGCAGATTCAAGCTCAATGTAGCAGCTGTAGACAGAACCGTTTTCTGGGTCTAAGATGTTTCCGTCTTCGTATAGGTTTTTATTGTTTTTGTCTTGCTCAAGATCCTGCATAATGATCATGCCACGGACTTTTTGTTTGTAGCGAGGATCGTCTTCATCACATTTATCACAGAGTGGGTCTGGGTCTTCGTCAGGTTCGCGAAATATCTCTACAACCTTTCCATAGTACTTTCCTCCCTGCTCATAAATTTCGAGGATACTTTTGGCTTTTCCTGTGTCATCGTCGATGGTTTTCCACTTTCCTATCACGGATTGTGCTTGTGTATTACTCATGAGAAGCATCATGAATGTGAAAAGGCTAATTGCGAGTGAGATTTTCAATACATTTTTCATTGTATCCAAGTCAGTTTTTTTGGGCGAAAAAATCAATAAACGTTTATAAGATAGGAAAATGAACAAATGGTTTTATCTAGATGATCCAATTTATTCCTGTGTTTGGACGATATTTTGAGAAAAAGTCATTTGTATAAGGACGAGTGCTTGTCTATTCGATGGAATAATCTGTATAGGTTCTCAAAATATGTGATCAAAAGTACACGGTTCTACAGGTTATGACATACCCGTTAGCACCAATGTCTCATCCGCCAACGTCTCGTTGGTTCTCAACAAAAATGTGCCTTACCTGCGAAAAGGTAAGACACATATTCTCAACTAACTTGCATATATGCTACACTAGCGATCTTCTACCAATCGTCCACTCAACCGCATCAATTCAATCTCTGAAGATTTGACATCAAACTGGACGTTATTCAGTTGATTCTCTGCGCGAAGCAGGTTCAACTGAGCTTCGCGAAATGCGATGTTGGTACTCTGCCCTAGCTCGAAAGCTTCTTTCGTTCGGTCAAAATTTGCTTGGGCTGCGCGCACACTTGTTTGAGAAAGACTCAAGATGCGCAAGCTATTTTGATAGGTGGCGTACGCCTTTTGTAAGTCGCGGATTACCTGCTGCTCAGTCTGCTTATATTGGCTTCTGCTATTGGCGATCCCTACTTCTGCGTTTTGAATGTTGCGCTTCAGTTGGTTGCCTTGAAAGATCGGAATAGAGATCGATCCATTGCCTGCAAATCCGAAGGTAGACTGGTCCAGTGTCTGTGCGAAAGGAAAGTTCGTAGAGAAATTGTAAGCATAATTACCACTCACAGACAGCTGTGGGTAGCGCGCCTTTTGGGCTACGCGAAGGTTGAGTTCCGCCACCTTTCTGCCATAGTCTGCCACTTTCAAAGAAGTATTGCCTGCAAGGGCAGAAGTCGCCAACTCATCCAAATTGAAGTCAGGATTGAGTTCTAGGTCGGTATTCACTTGATACTGACGCTCGATTTCTGTTCCCATGAGGAAGTTTAGGTCCTTGCGTGCATTCTCGATATTGAGCGATGCATTCAGTAGGTTGATGCTATCTGTGCTGACGTCCACTCGTGCATTGAGAATGGCAAGCTCTGTCCCTGTACCAAACTCACGCTGTGTCTGCGCAAAGGCTAGACGCTGACGCGAGCGCTCTAGCGACGCTTCCTGCAACTGGTAAGCTTTGGTCAATCTAGCCAGTTGATAGTAGTTCGCGCTGATCTGGGCAATGGTTTGCTCCATGATGAGTAGGCCATTTTCTTTGGTCAGACTCGCATTTGTTTGGAGGATCTTGTAGGACTCAAGCTGCCCCAATCCGAAGGCGTACGTCACTCCTACAGCCGAGTTGAGTCCATAGGTCGTAATGGATTCGTTGAAGACAAACTCCTCTATAGGCCTTCCTTCCGCATCTAAAATAGGGTTGGCAGGGTTGCCCGACACCTTGGTTCGATTGGTCAGGTTGTAGTTTCCTCCTCCTGAGAGGTTCAAGGAAGGATATAGACCTGCTGCCCCAGGATGACTTTGGATCTCCGCTTGCTCTGAATTGTACTTAGCGATTTGTACACCATAGTTATTTTCAAGAGCTGTCACAATCGCGTCTTCTAGGCCAAGGACTTCTTGTGCCCATCCCCATTGACCCATCAGAAGACTTATACTAAGTATGAAAATGAATCTTTTCATTATTGAGATAATTGATTAAGCTAAGGATGTGTAAATCATGATGAGTAATAGCGCCACAATAAGACCACGGATGGTATTGAGAATCAGGTAGCTTTCCTCGCCTTCATATCCAGGCTCCACGGTGTTTCTATCGGGCATCTTACCTGTAGATAGATAGACAAGGTTGGACTTGAGCCAGTTGATGCTGAGCAAGAGCGCAGGAAGAGTGACCAGAATCAGCAAGGTCGCCACACCCAATCCAAAAGCAACTGTGATCGCCATCGGAATCAGGAACTGTGCCTGAAGACTCTTTTCCAGAATCAGAGGTCCTAGACCCGCAATAGTGGTCATCGATGTCAGGAAGATCGGACGGAATCGAGAAAGTGCCGCTTGATAGAGTGCGTCTCTGAAATCCATTCCTCTTTTGACCAGAAGATTGTACTGACTCACCAATACCAGACCGTCATTTACCAAGATCCCAATCAAGGCAAGTAGTCCCAATCCAGAAAGGATAAAGCTAAAGGGTTTTCCTAGCAGGACGTGCCCAGCAAATACCCCAATGATGGAGAAGATAATGATAGGGAGTAGGGCCAGCGTTTGAGATACTGAACGGAAAGTCAGGATAATCATCAGCAGCATGCCCAGCAAAATGATCGGGCCTACCTCTGCAAGTGATCCCCCAAACTTGGCATTCTCACGCGCTTGTCCTTCGTATGAGACGCTGACTGTCGGATGGTCAGCTAGTACCTTCGGGATGATCTGATTTTCGATTCGGGCATTTACCTCCTGTGTGGAGACATCGGCGTTCGCTACATCAGCCTGTACGGTGACCTGACGCTTGCCATCGAGGTGGTTGATCGTGATCAGACCACGCGTGATGCTCAAATCAGCCACCTCCTCTAATGGGAATGTCTCTCCTCTCTGGGTACGGATGTACATTTTCTCTAGGTCCCCAATAGTTTTTCGATCGGATTCGGCATACCGTACCCATACTTTTACCTCATCTTCTCCGCGCTGCAAACGTTGTACTTCTGCCCCATAGAATCCTTGGCGCACCTGTCCGATCACAGTTTGTAGATCCAGGCCAATCAATCGCGCTTTGTCTTTGAGCTGTACATTGATCTCTCTTAGCCCCTCTCTGTCAGATGATTCGACATTGATGAGTTCGGGAAGTTCTGACAGACTATCCTTGACAGCCTTAACCGCCGATTTGAGTTCGGATATATCATCGGAGAACATAGCGACATCTACGGCTTTGCCAAAGGGACTTCCTAGGGCATAGTTGACCGTTTCTGCTTCATAGATCTTTCCTACTTTTTTCTCTATCCGGCTCAGGATAGCCAAAGAAGACGCATGTGGCTCATATTCCTGACGAGCTTCACTGTCCAGCATTCTGACCAATACGTTGCCCTTATAAGTAGTAGGGCCAATATTTTGATTGGTGAGTAGAATGACATCTAGTCCATCTGGACGCTCATTTTTCAGTTCTTCATTTACCTCATAGATGCTGTTTTCAATGTGATCCAGCCACTTCTTAGTAATGGGTTCTGCCGTTCCAGCGGGCATCTCCAGATTGATGGTAGAATAGTCTCCTTCAATGACGGGGAAGAACGTGAGCTTCATGAATCCTCCAGCTGGAAGCCCCATCGACATGATGAAGATCGCCAATGGAACGGTGAAGCCCAGGAGTGGATACTTCATGACAATGTCTAGCTGCGGCTTGTAGAACTTGTCTCTCAGCCAATCCATGACGCTAGAGAAGAACGACTGAATCCTTCCAAAAACATCATTCTTGGTTTCGCCTCGGCTTTTGAGGGCTGCGGAGTGAGAGATGTGTCCAGGTAGAATAAAGGTACCTTCGATCAGAGAGAATGCGAGTGAGAGGATCACGACAATGGCAATATCGACGAAGAAATCTCCTGTAATTCCATCTAAGAAGAAGAAAGTCGTGAAGATGATCATCGTTGTCAGGATCGCACCCAATACGGCAGGTAATACCTCCAATGTGCCATCTACAGCTGCTTGGAAAGGATCTTTGCCGCGCTCCCAGTGTGAATAAATGTTTTCACTGATGACAATCCCATCGTCCACCAAGATCCCCAGTACCAATATCAGTCCAAAGAGTGAAATGACATTTACCTGAAGGCCAATCGCAGCTCCAATCATGAATGTACCCGCAAAGGAAATCGGAATGGCTACGGCTACCCAAAATGCAAGACTGGGCCGCAGGAACATCGCCAATAGGATAGAAACTAACACAAAACCGATAATCCCATTATTTTTCAGTAGCCCGATACGCTGATTCAGAAGAATCGCTCCGTCCTGGATGATCGTTGCTTTTACGTCATCGTGAGACTTATTAAAGGATGAAACATAGTCATTCACGATGGCGGCGATACCGATGAGGCTCTCTTCGGTCGTGTTTTGTACATTGATCTTTACGGCAGGTTGCCCATTGATGAACACGCGGTTGGGCGAGTCTTCCCATTTATTTTGAATGGTGGCAACTTCCTTCAAATATACTTTGCGACCGTCTGGTTGAGTGGTCACAATGATATCTGCCAGATCCTCTGCATAGTACTCTTTGTTTCGGGTACGAATGAGGACTTCTTCATTCTCTCCTTTGAGGGTACCTCCTGTGATGTCGATGTTGGAGGCTGCCACAGCGTTGCTTACTTGATCGAAGCTAAGATTATAGGTCCTGAGGACATTTTCTCTTACAGCAATCTCAATTTCTTCTTCCGGAAAACCTGACAGTTCCACTTTAGACACATCGGGATTTGCCAGTAGGTCATCTTCGACTTTTCGTGCGTATTCCTTCAGCGTATTGAGATCTACGTCCCCACTGATGGCAAACTGTAAGGCGATATTGAGCACTTCCAACTTATAGATGACGGGCGGTTCGATCCCCAATGGAAAGGAGCTGATACCGTCTATAGAGTTTTTGATGTCACGTAGTACAAGATCGATATCGTATCCTCGTGCCACTTCGATGGTGACACGTCCTGTATTTTCTGACGAAACAGAGGATACCCTGTCGATACCTGTGATGCCGTTGATGTTATCCTCAATCTTGTTGACAACCCCTTCTTCTACCTCTTCAGGAGAAGCACCTGGGTATACTACAGCGACGGTAATGAGTTTTGCATCATTTTCGGGAAAGAAGGTACTTTTAAGCGAAAAAAGCCCGATCATACCCAAAGTCAGGATAGCCACCATCAGGACATTCCCTGTGATGGGGTATTTTATAAAGTATGCTACTAGATTTTTCATATTGAATAATGATCCTCTTTGCCTGTGATTATAGGCTCACAGGTAACTATTTGATTGATCTCCGCAACAACTTATTGGTAAGGTTCTACATCCATTCCTTCGTATGGACCGATCATTGTTTCATCGACAATCACAGTACCATTGGGAATTCCCTTGACCATGACTGTATTCGTTGTGTATTGTATGGGTTCTACCATATGCATGGCTAGAGAAGAATCATCTTTGACAATCCAAATGCTGCCATCAGACTGGACTAGGGCACGATCTAATTCTACTACATTTTCGATGGAGCTTCCTTTTACATTGCCTTCTAAGTACATCCCTTCTTTGAGGTCATTGCCTGTAACTGTGATGAATACTTTGACGGTTTGCGTCTGAGGGTCAATCACGTCGCTCACGCGTGCGACAACTCCTCTCCATGCACCTGCAATGTCATCCGAAGAAAGGGCAACGCGTCCTCCTGGACGGACGAATTTCAGGTCTTGTAGGTTGACAGAAGCTTCCATCTCATAGATGTAAGGATTGTAAAACTGTCCCAGTCGCTGACCTGCACGCACTAAGGTCCCTTCAGTAATCATTGACTCAGACACTTTTCCGTTGAAGGGGGCTTTCACTTCGTATTTCGTCGCTCGCTTTTCCTGACTACGGATGGTGTAGTACAGATTGTAAATGTTGCGAGCCGAAAGGAAGTAACGCTCACGCTCAGAACTAGGGTCTGGAAGCTGTGCAAGAGGCTGGTTCAGATCCATCTTGTTGATGTAGGACTGCCACTTGTCAAAGCTGTCTGGAAAGTCCGTCTTGAGGTCGGGTAGAAGGAGCGTCAACTGATTCATAAAAGAACTTTTCTGAGCGAGCAAATTCAGCTCAAACTCCTCTTTGTCAATTTGAATCATCACTTCCTCTTTCTTAAAGTAAACGCCCTCTCTGAAGGACTTTTTACCCTTGATGAAGGTACCTCCTACTTCGGAGAATACATCGATGCGATCACGAGCTGTCAGACGACCCGTGACTTCAATTTCAGTAGTTTCAGCTCCGTTGGTCACGGTGCGTGTCTTCACCTTTTTGATTGGAACGACATTTTCCAATTTTTCAGGTTCTGGTTTCGCACTGCTCAACCCACCAAAAGCCGCAAAGCCCAAGCCAAGGACTACGACGGAGATGATAACGGAAACGAGAATTTGTCTCATCGTGATATAGTTAGTTTGAGATTAGGTTTAGTTTGAAATAGTTTCATATGGAAACCATATATTGAAAATCATATATAAAGTCTAAGATTGTCAAAAACATGTGCCAAGACCTGCTTGCACGTTTCGAGATCTTTGGGAGGAACCCCATCGGTCGCTTCTTTGATTACTTCCTGCATGAAAGGTTCCATATCGGTTCGGGTATTTTTTCCTTTGTGAGTCAGAAAAATGCGCTTCAGCCTCCGATCTTGCTGATCAGAGACTCTAACGACCATATTCTCTTCTTCTAGCCAGTTAATAGCTCTCGTCATGGTCGTTTTATTCCTCCCTAAGATGTGGCCTAGGTCTTGCTGGTTCCTTCCGTCTTGGTGCCAAAGGTGGACCAAGATCAGCCAGTGATCTATGCCCATCTCATGACCAGCTGCTCTAAACTTGGTGAGTAAGGCATTGGTCATGAGTTTGGCGGTTCGTCCCACCAAACTTCCGAGGCTTTGTTCCAGTTGATTTTTTGGGAGCATTAAAGAAAGTTTCGTTTTGAAACTAACGTTATGCTTTTGAAAAGGTTCTCTTAGAAGAGATTTTTTTAAAAATTTTATATAGGAGGGGCAAAGGAATATAGCTACAGATAAAGGAATCGCATAAAAATCCTCTATTTAAGTTATATAGAGGCGTTTTTATATATGTGAATCTTTAGATTAGGTGGAGAGAAGGAAAAGAGGAGATGTGGATAAAAAGTTGAAAAAAGCAAGAAAAGTTTAGGATAAAAGTTGCATTTCTCAACATTTTCTTTTTGAAATAAAAAAACCTGCACAAACACCAGGAGTTTAAGAACCCCCTAAAAATGACATGTATGGTACGGCCAGAAAACTTCGGTAATCCCCGATCACCCGAAAGTGGGGGCCCGCCCTTGGCTCTCCGAGCTTAGCACCAATTGTTGAAATTGTTAGATTCAAAAACAAGTCGGTATCTATGCAGGACATTTTATGCATAAGACAAAATAGTTCAAGACCCTGAAAGCCTTATATACCGTTTTGCCGCAAACGTCGCTCGTATATAAAAGAACAACAAAAGAAGGCTAAGAACTTTTTCTGAGGAAATACAACCCCTCCTTCTTTTGATCTACTTACAAAGGTAGATCAGCTTCTTCTCACTACCAAATCTTCCTTGCAAATAGGTATTACATCTCTTCACTCATGGAGAAAGATGAAGGATAAACATTCAAGAGTACAACTTGTTTGACGTCTTCTCATTTTTCTAAAAATCTATTTAGTTTCGCTGCTACAAAAAAGAGACTACTATGCGAAACTGGTGGAAAGAAACATTTGTATATCAGATCTATCCGCGCTCCTTCAAGGATTCTAATGGAGACGGGATCGGAGACCTCAAAGGCATCACACAAAGCCTGGATTATTTACAAAACCTGGGGGTCGAGACCCTCTGGCTCAGTCCGATCTACAAATCTCCCAATGACGACAATGGCTATGACGTGGCGGATTATACCGACATCATGGACGAATTTGGGACGATGAAGGATTTTGACGAGATGCTGGCAGGAATCAAAGCGCGCGGTATGCGGGTGATCCTGGACCTTGTGGTCAATCATTCTTCAGACGAGCACCGCTGGTTTGAATCGGCTAAAGCCTCCAAAGACAGTCCCTACCGAGATTATTACATCTTCCGCGAAGGCAAAGACGGGCAACCGCCCAATAATTGGCTGTCTATTTTTGGAGGATCTGCCTGGGAATATAATGAGGCAACAGATGATTACTATCTGCACTTGTTTACCCGTAAGCAACCCGACCTCAACTGGGAAAATCCTGCCCTGCGAGAGGAAGTATACAAGCTGATGCGTTTTTGGTTGGATAAAGGCATTGATGGGTATCGGATGGATGTGATTCCCTTTATCTCCAAGCGTCCAGGGCTACCTGACGTACCCTTCAAGGAGGGCGAAGCCCAGATGATCAGTCTCACCAACTGGTACGCCAACGGTCCCCGACTCCACGAATTTTTGCAGGAGATGAACCGAGAAGTCATGGCGCACTATGATTGCATGACCGTTGGGGAAGGCATCGGTGTGTGGCCAGACAATGGGGCCTTGTACGTAGATCCCGATCGCAAGGAATTGGATATGATCTATTACTTTGACCATATGTTCCTAGATCGCGACTTCGAAAACGGTGGATTGAAGCCGATGCACTGGCCTGCCTTTAAGAAAATCATCCACGATTGGGACAGCGCAGTGCCAGAAGGCAAGGGGTGGAATACATTCTACTTTGGGAACCATGACCAGCCGAGGTCGGCCTCGCGCTTTGGAAACACCGAGCAATACCACTACGCTTCTGCCACGATGCTCGCGACGATGTTGTTTACCTTGAGACTGACTCCCTACCTCTACCAAGGAGAAGAGATTGGGATGACAAATATTACATTTAATAGTCCTGAGGAGTTTGCGGATGTAGACATGATCAACCAGTACAAGGCTTATAAATCCAATGGAGGCCGTGACGAAGATTTCTTGCCACATGCCAACACGGTGAGTCGAGATCACGCGCGTACGCCATTTTTGTGGGACGACAGTCATGAAGCGGGTTTCACTACAGGCACGCCCTGGCTCATGGTCAACCCCAACTATCCCCAGATCAACGCTGCTGCAGCCGTAGCCAACCCTGCGTCGATTTTTCATTACTACAAAGACATCATTGCCTTCCGTAAAGCACATGACGTGCTGGTATATGGCAGTTACAAAGACTTAGCACTCGATCATGCACAGATTTTTTACTATGAGCGTGAGTTAGGAGAAATGAAGCTGCGCGTCCTGCTGAATTTGACAGAAGAAGCGGTGGATTTTGCAGGTCCAGGCGAAGGCTGGAAGAAGGTAAAGGGGAATTATGAGGGAGAGAGTGGCCAGCTAAGACCTTATGAGGCTTGTATTTTTCAGCTGAGTTAATATTTCTATGCTACATATGAGAAAGGAGGGTCGCATGGATTCTCCTTTTTCTTTTTATTCAGAATAGTCGATGATAGGGCTTGCAGTACCTTTTCCCTCGCGTTTTTTTTCAGAATTATGTAATTTCTGATAAAGACTTTGCATCATTCATCAAAAAGATCCGTATCATGAAATCAACCTATCTCTTTATTCTGCTATTTTGGACAGGAGCCCTGGTGGCTCAGCAAGTAAGCCATGTAAGCGCCTCTGTCATGGCGACCCAGGCATCTTTATCCCTTACCGAAGTAGGCATATTGGATACAACCGACGATGGCAATGACTGGGATGGCCTACTACTCGGAACCAACGCTTATCTCGGTGCATGGTTTGGGGAGTTCAATACCAATCTGGACCTTGGCCTGGGAATCGTAGGACAGTACAACATCAATGAGCAATTTGCGGCTGGTGGAATTGTAAGTTACCACCGTAATGGAAGTACTTTCGATAGTCCAAGTTCAGGTGATAGTCGTACCACCCAAAATTCGGTGATGGTCTGTCCATTTTTTTCCTACTATCCTAGCTGTATTTGCGATGACCCTGAATCTCCCGTCAAACCGTTTACACGCTTTCAAGCAGGCTTGGGTGTAGGAAATTTGGTATCTGAATTCGATGGAAGCGAAACGGTTATCAATCAGACAAGACTTCAAGCAAGTGTAGGGATTGGTGCCACCGTCAACTATAAGGAAGACAGCTACTTCAATGTCTGGAGTAATGTCGCCCGTTTTTCCCGTGTGACAGACCGTTTTCAGGACACTGATTTTACCTCTTCTACCAACAATCTATTCTTTGGTCTCAATAAACCTACTATAGCTGTAGAGCTAGTGAAAGCTTTCTAAATCCCTGGATGGAGAAAGCCGAAGCAGAATCTATTCAACTCTGTGCTGATGAAACGCCCTCGTAGAACCTTAGTAAGTTCTATGGGGGCATTTTTATGCACTATTTTTATATAGCTGATAACGAATATATTAGATCTGTAGAGATGATATTTGAATAAGAACAGGTAGAGAAAATGTTATATAACGGTGACTATTAATATATAAAGACTTTTCAAGTCTAATCTTTTATATAGTCAACCATAAAAGAACAGTATCATGAGATCACTATTTATCGGAGTTTGTTGCCTCATTTTTCTATCTAATCTAGATGCACAAGGTTTAAAAGGACTTTATCTCGGGACAGATTTGGGAGCCGCTTATCGAACGGATAATGGAGGAGAAGAAACTGCTTGGAATACGACTTTGGGGGGGAATGCGCAATTTTATTTATCACCCAAGATTGGCATTGGAGTAGGGGTCAACTATCTTTACTCGTCAAGTATGGGGGATGATGGAATAGAATCATATAAAATTGATTATGATCTGCTTGCATTCAGACCATCCATCAGATTTTACCCCACAGGATCTGATGCAAATGCGAAGCTCAAACCCTTCATTCAAATTTCGGGCGATATGAGATCAGGAAAGCAAAAGGAACTCTATAACGCTACTTACGAGCTTATTTCTGAGAGAAGAGATAGAGGCATTAGTGGAGCCTTAGGGTTATCTGCATTCATAAGTGAAAAACTATTTCTCAATATTCGAAGTAACTTTTTCTCCATTTACCGCCTGACGACAGACTCGCCTGACAGTAATGAGTTGATCGTAACCAACGCCCGATACTTTGGGCTCAATCGCGCCGCTCTGTCATTAGAGGTCATGTTTAAGCTGTAAGACTCCCTTTTTGTCGGCTGCTTACCACTATTTCGAACAAGGCCCGTGTTGATTGGGTATAGAAAAGGAGAGTCATTCAAAAAATAGTGAAATGCATATCATCCGTCTTTTTATACCCTTGAGTCTGCTGGCCTTGTTCATTTCTTGCCAGCCTCAAGAATCCCAACCTGTCACTTCTCGCGTAGATGTCGAGGCCATCCGTACGAGCATGCCCCAGCAGTCTGTCAATGATGATCAGTACTGGAGACAAGGCAAAGCAGAACTCAATCGATACGAACTTTTACAGAATCGATATCGCGACCTACATCCAGGGGAAGCCGTGCTAGTCTTTGTCTTGGAGGATTTCCTGACCGATAAGCAAGTGAAAAACGACAATTATCGGAATCCGAATAGCACCCCCATTTTGAAGACCAATGGCCTCTTTCGTTTTCCTACGGGAATTTACGATTACTCTCTGATGCTTTCGGTCTTTACGCCTTTTGATGTCAATCAATTTCCCCAAACACTGAAAGTCACCCATACCGCGCAGGACTGGTGTGGACAGGGCTACCTCCAACTCAACCGTCAGAAAGAGGGCTACAAAGTCAGCTCATTTTCGTACTTCGAGAGTGAAGGAGATGTCATGACGACCGTGCCCGTCTCGATGCTAGAAGATGAGCTATACAATCGCATCCGTCTCAATCCCGATCAATTGCCACAGGGAGAGATAGACCTCCTGCCAAGTTCCAACGTCATCCGGATGATGCATTTACCATTCAAGGCTTTCAAAGCCCGAGTGGAAAAGAAAAGCTATGTAGGAGAAGAGTTTGAGGGAGACAATCAGCAAGTATTGATCGTAAATTATCCCGACTTGAATCGTCAGCTTGAGATTGTGTATTCGGGAAATGCCCCTTATGAGATTCTGGGATGGAAAGATACCTATCCCTCGGCCTTTGATCGTCGTCCAAGGACTACCATTGCCAAACGTACGCACAAGCTGCTCAGTCCCTACTGGTCCAAAAATGCCTTGGCAGATCAGGATTTGAGAGCTAAACTGGGCTTGGTGAATTTTCTACCTTAATTTGCTGCTTGATAGTAAATAAAGAACAAAAAGTCAGACTTATCCAGCGTAGCATCGATGGACAGGTCTGACTTTGTTTATATATATAAGAATAGCTTCTCTATGCGATCGCGGCAGAAAACAGCAGGTCATCTTCCGAGATGATGTTGCCATCGCTGATCAAAATCGCCCTTTCTACCACAGCTTTCAATTCGCGTACATTGCCTGGCCAGTCATGGTCGATCAGAGCTTGTAAGCTGTATTTGTCGAAGGTTTTCTCGACCATCTTATTTTGTTTGCAGAAATTGCGGAGGAAGTGCTTGGCTAGCAGCACCACATCATTGCCCCTGTCCCTAAGTGGTGGGAGGTGGATCAAGAAGCCTTGCAAACGATAGTACAAATCCTCTCGGAAGAGTCCTTCCTTCACTCGGTTGTGGAGATCCTTGTTTGTCGCGGCAAGGACCCTGACATCTAGTTTGATCTCTTTGTTGGAGCCTAGACGGACGATAGAGTTTTCTTGCAGCACCCGCAGCAGTTTGGTTTGCAGATTCACATCCATTTCCCCAATCTCATCTAGGAAGATAGTGCCTCCATTGGCCTCTTCGAACTTTCCGATTCTCCTTCCGATTGCACCTGTAAATGCGCCCTTCTCATGACCAAACAATTCGGACTCGATCAGGTCAGCAGGGATAGCCGCGACATTTACTGCTACGAAAGGACGCTTTTTTCTGGGAGAATTGTAATGGATGGTGTTGGCGATGACTTCTTTCCCTGTGCCACTCTCTCCCGTGATCAAAACGAGTATGTTGCTCTTTTCGACTTTTTGGATCATCCTGAGCACCTTCATGATGCCATTGCTATCTCCTACGACGCTACTGTACTTGTTTCGGTCTGCGATTTGAGCGCGCAGTTCTTCCACCTCTTTCTTGAGATTGACATGCGAACTCAGATTTTTGACTACATTAGATAGCTCTACCAGCGCATTTTCATTTTTGATGATGTACTGATTTGCGCCGTTTTTGTAGGCTTCCACCACGACTTCTACCTCTTCCTGACCAGATAAGATGACAGTAGAGATTTCAGGGCTGTATTGCTGAATTTTCTTCAAAATCTCCAGGCCGTTCATATCGGGCAGATTGTAATCTAGGCTCACGATGTCAGGATTCAAGTGGAGGTTGTCAAATAACTCTCTCCCACTCTGGAAAATCCGAACATCCAGACTGTCATCTGTACGCTCAAGTGATCTTTGGAGGACCTTACCAAATACGGTATCATCCTCTACCACAAATACTTTGTTTGTATATTTTCTTGACATAAATGCTCTATATATCAGGCTTCAATTTAAAAGGATACCCCCTAAGCATAAAGCCAATAGAGAGGTGAGTATTACATTTTAAGATTTTGATATTTTATGTAATAAATATTTTGAAACACACTTTTAAAGTGTCTGAAATCTCTGCTCTTTTGTGTAAATCATAGAGTATGTCAAACGCTACATTTCACTTAGATTTTACACACCTTCTTCAACTCACTGGAGAAGATTCTGAGTTCATCATCGAAGTCTTGGAGATTATCGAGTCAGAGTCTCCTGATGTTCTGGCTGATATGCAATCACAACTGCACAGCAAGAGTTATAAGAAACTTTCAGCCACTGCACACAAGTACAAGTCCTCTATCAATATTCTGGGGAGTCAGGAACTGGATAATTTGGTGAAAAGTATAGAACTGGGCGCCAAACAGAGTCCTAACCACCAGCATCTGACCAAGTTATTAGAGGATTTTGAATTTGCTTGCCAATCCCTCATGAGACAAATCTCGCAACAGCTGGCGCATCTGCGTAGCCAGGTATAGTTTTCCTATATTAGCCGAGTAATTCATCGCTTATCAAAAAGTTACTCGGTCATATCAGTATCGTCGTCCTTCTCAACCTACTCGTGAAGCCGCTTTGGCTTCTCGTAGAGATGGAGGTGCAGGATCAAGTAGGACATGCTGATTGGGGACTATACGCTGCCCTACTCTCTTTTGGGTTTTTATTCATCACGCTTTCAGACCTGGGGATCAACCAATATGCCACCAAGATGCTGGCAGGAGACCCTGGTTTGATGCGCTCATATTTTCCCAATCTCCTTTCATTCAAGTTTTTCCTGACACTGCTTTATCCAGTGATTATGGGTGTCCTCGCTTGGTCGTTGGGATATCCAGAGCAGCATATTTATTTCTTGGTCTTGCTCTGTCTGGTACACAGTGGAGGGCAACTGATGAACTTTTTTCGGGCAAATTTTCAAGCCATGCAGCGATTCAGTCTGGATGGCTTTCTGTCTATATTCGACAGAATCATATTGCTCCTGATTACGATCTACCTTTTCTACACGCAACTGGACATCTCCCGATTTATCTATGCCAGGGTGGTGACCGTGATTCTAGCTGTGATTGTCTTCTATGGCTTGATCATCCGCATGTATGGCTGGTTTAAGCCCAAGCTCGACATCCCACTGGTGCGCAACATCATCACCTACAGCCTTTCGCTAGCATTGATGACGGTGCTATATTCCATCCACGACAAGGTGGACCAAGTGATGCTGGAACGACTGGCAGGTGAGAAAGAAAACGGACTCTATGCTGGTGCTTATCGATGGTTGGAGGCGTTCAGCATGTATATGTGGACGGTGTTGCCGATCTTCTTTGCGCGTTTTGCCTTCTATGTAAAGGACCTCAAAGAACAGGAAAATCTCCTACACAAAGGACAGATTATCACAAGTCTGCCTTTGACATTGGTCAGCGTATTTGTCTGGTTCTACGGAGAAAAACTATTGTTTCTATTCGATCAAAGCTCGCCCGAAGAGATCGCTGTGATGACCCAGTGCTTGCAGGCCGTATTTGTCGCCCTTTGGCTCAACGGAAATTTTGCCATTTTTTCTACCCTCCTCACCGCTACAGGACATGAAAACGCCGTCAATATATTCGCAGGAGTAAGCATCATTGTCAATATTGGTTTAAACTGGTACTTCATTCCCATTCATGGAGCGATTGCGTCTGCCTGGACGACCGTGATTAGCTACCTGATTCTGAGCATTTGCTATATCTTATATTTCCAATTTCGACTATCCATCCAGGTTCCCTATATACAGATTGTGAAACTATTTATTCTTACGGGAGTCCTATGGCTGCTATTTTATCTGTTGGATATGCAGGGATGGGACTGGCGCATCGTGACAGGAATAGGAGCTTTGGCGATGGGAGGAATGAGTTTTGGTCTGCGTCTTCTCTCTGTGCAGATGGTCCGCGAGTTATTGTCACGAGGCAAATGATACAAACCGCTTACTCAAAAAATGATGGTATAGAACCCTATATGCTAAAGTTAAGAGTTCCCATTCATCACGAGTCCCTAGCTGAAACATGAAGCATATCTGCCACATATCGGTATTGAATCCCTTGAAACACACGCGGATATACTATAAGTGGGCGCGCTCCCAGCGTGAGATGGATCATCGGGTGACGATCATGGCACAGGGGGAAAAGCGTACTACAGAAGACAGATATGGTATTCACTTGTGGGGCACAGGGACTTTTCATCGGCTTTCCTGGCGTAGGCTCTTATTTACATGGTGGATCAGATCGAAGATCAAGGAGCAGCCCGCAGATATCTACATTCTCCATAGTCCCGAGCTCCTGTATCTAGGTAAATGGCTGAAGAAAAAGTACAAGGCACAGATCGTCTATGACGTCCACGAAGATTATCAAGCCAATATCCTAGCCGCCAATCATTATCCTCCATGGCTAAAAGGACCCCTTGCACATGCCGTACGAGTGTTAGAAAGTCAGTCGATTCCATGGATAGATGCTGTGAGCTACGCTGAGAAGTGTTATGATAACATCCTGAATGTTCCTCCTAACCGAAAATTTTTCCTCAGGAACACCTTTTCCTTTCGTCCAGTAGAAAATCAGATGCCCACGATTGCCTTACCAGATGAACCTTTTATGGTGTTTACAGGGACCATCGCCTATCCATGGGGCATTATCGAGACGCTAGAGACATGGAGAAAAATGAATCTGGTGAAGGAAATACATTTGGTTGTCATAGGTTTTGCGCCACAACGAGCAATATTAGAAATCATCCATCAGAAAGTGAATGAATGGGGATTAAACAATAGGTTTCACCTGATAGGAGGACAGCAGTACGTCGCTTATGTCGACATCCTCCATGCCATCAGAAAGTGCATGTTTGGCACGGCGCTCTATCATCCACAGCCCAATATCCTGGGGAAAGTCCCGACGAAGGTTTATGAGTTTATGGCTTTACATAAACCCCTGCTGTATTCGGATGCATTACTCCCTATTTTAGACCAAGTAGGTGACATCGGACTGCATGAAAAAGAGCAGCATGGAAGGGAATTATGGGCATTTTTTGAGCAATGGCAGCGCCCCCCTTTTCCTCCAGAACAATATGCTTGGGAGGAAGACGAGCGAGAACTTCACAAAATGCACGCCTACTTGTCTCCGACACCAGATGAAGGCGAATCCTTTATGACATAAATCATCGATCTTATGGGGTGGATGTTAGAACCTTTCCTTAAAAATATACAAATTGAAGCGCTAAAAGTCTTATGTAATCAGGCCGACTCAAAGACGCCAGACATCAGACTGAAAGTGTAGATTGTGAACATAGGATTTGTTCTTATTTGTCTGACTTTTTGGGTTGAGTTGCCTAACAGACACGAAAACCATCCATTTTATGCCTGATATTAAGAAACTACTGGTGGCCAATAGAGGCGAGATTGCGCTACGCGTCATGCGCACCGCCAAAGAGATGGGTATCCAGACCGTCGCTGTTTATTCAGAGGCAGACAGAGAGTCTCCCCACGTACGATTTGCGGATGAAGCGTATTTACTCGGCCCTCCAGCAGCGAGCGAGTCGTATCTTTTGGGAGACAAAATCATCCAAATCTGTCTGGATCATCAGGTAGACGCCATTCATCCAGGATATGGTTTCTTATCTGAGAATGCTGCTTTTCGTCGGAGTGTAGATGAGGCGGGGCTGATTTTTGTAGGTCCAACGGCGGACTCTATGGACGCGATGGGCGACAAGTTATCTGCCAAGCAAGCAGTCAAAGCATTTGGGGTGCCATTGGTTCCTGGTCTGGATGAGGCCATTATAGATATCCCTGCGGCCAAGAAAATTGCGGATGAGATTGGCTATCCTGTACTTGTGAAAGCCTCAGCAGGTGGAGGTGGAAAGGGAATGCGTATCGTTGATCGTGGCGAGGATTTTGAGTCTCAGATGGAGCGTGCCGTCAGTGAGGCTGAAAAGTCTTTTGGGAATGGAGCAGTATTTATCGAAAAATATGTGGGGTCGCCTCGACACATCGAGATTCAGGTTTTAGCTGACCAGCACGGCAACGTTGTCTACCTCTTCGAGCGAGAGTGCTCGATCCAGCGTCGCCACCAGAAGGTGATCGAGGAAGCGCCTTCGGCTATTCTCACACCCGCCCTGCGCAAGCAGATGGGCGAAGCCGCCGTCAACGTCTGCAAAGCCTGTAACTATGTCAATGCAGGGACGGTCGAGTTTTTGATGGATGAGAATCACAATTTCTACTTCCTGGAGATGAATACCCGCCTGCAAGTAGAGCACCCTGTGACAGAGATGATTACAGGAATCGACCTCGTCAAAGAGATGTTGCGTGTCGCAGAAGGACATCCGCTGAGCTTCACGCAAGATGATCTCGAGATCAATGGGCATGCTATTGAGGTCCGCGTATATGCAGAAGATCCAGCCAATAATTTCCTGCCCGATATCGGGAAACTCCACATCTACAAGCGTCCGCAGGGACTGGGAATCCGTGTGGACGATGGGTTTGAGGAGGGGATGGACATCCCGATTTATTATGATCCGATGATCGCCAAGCTGGTGGTACATGCCAAGGATCGGGAAGCAGCGATGAAGCGAATGATCCGTGCCATCGAGGAATACGAGATCGTAGGGATTCAAACGACTTTGGAGTTTTGCAAATATGTCATGGGACATGAGGCGTTTACCAGTGGTAATTTTGATACCCACTTCGTGAAAAATCACTTTGACCCCAAGCGAGATCTCAGTCCCGAGTTTTCGGAGGCAGAGGCACTGATTGCTGCCTTGGTCGGAGAAGAAGCACTGAGCCAGGGAGGCGTGAGGAATTCGACACAAGCTCATCCTTATACACCTGCTAGTGCTTGGAAGCTGAATAGGAGATAAAGACTACAACAGAAATCATCTGTACTGGATAAATGTCTATTTTTCGCTGAGAGAAATAGACATTTTTGTTTCATCTAACGACTGAGACTGTATAAACTCTCGATCGCAGATACATCTATTCATTTCCTGATCACCTATTATCACAGAATCAATGAAAGCACAGGTTTTTGTCCTCCTACTTCTTCCAACCGTACTTCTCGCGCAGTCGGGTGACGCTTGGCATTTTCAGATCCACACAGGCGTCGGCCAGTCTCAATTCAATATATTGGGCCCTTCGTATGATTTTCTGGAACAGAGTCAGCAGATAGGATTTCGTTCCAAAATCAGTGTTGCTCGCAGCTTTAACGTCCATGATAAGGTATATTTTCGTACGGGTTTAGGGATACATCATATGGCGCAGCGTGCCCAAGAAGAATTAAGATTTCCTGATCAGATAGATCCTACCTGTGGATTTTGTTCTCCCACAAATGATATAGAAACACTCACCCTTCGCAATCTAGCCCTATTCGTAGAAGTCCCCCTCCTCTTTGGTACAACGAAACAAATGGGTAAATCTACCTTGTATGGCGAGTTAGGTCCTACGTTCAATGTATCGCTATACAATTCTTTCGTGAGAAAAAGTGAACCCAACGGCATTGTATCCATAGATAGAATAAGTTCTTTTACCAACCAATTCATCCTCTTGCCTGCACTGAATCTAGCTGTAGGTATTGAGAAGAAGCGAAATGCACAGTCTGCGTATAGAATCGGATTGTACGGGGAAATGCTGTTAACAAGTACAGATCGAGCGATTGGAGATGCTTTTCCTTTAGGGTATGAAACAGGTTTACAGCTTTCTTGGGTATTGGTCTCGGCGGGAGACCACTAAGCGCACTATTTCCATTCTCTAGCTATAAAATGAATGAGACAAGGCAGCATCTACTTCTATTCAAGGAAGTTAGGTACAGCTTTTTTATTTGGATAGGTTGAAAAACTATGAGCCATACTTTTTATATATCTGCTATATAAGTCAATGTATATTATTTCTGATTGAAAAAATGTAAAAGATGATTGGTTTTTATAAGTATAATTTTTGATCATAATTATTTTTCCATAACTCGTTTTGTGATATATTTGTCTTAAGGAAGAAGATATTGATTATGAAACCTCATTTTATTGTTTGTATAGGCTTGGTATTTTGGTTCTTAGGACCTCCTCTATCACATGGGCAAGAAGTAGAGATCCAGTATGACTCAGCCACAGGGCAGCTCAAGGCCAAAGATGGCGAAAAAATCCCGTTTGATCAGCCATTGACCTTTGAGATTGTAGACGCTGAAATCCAGAAGGTTCAAGTATTTTACTGTATCACAGATCCCCAAGATCCATCCAGACGATTGGATACGAATGATTACAAGAAGTGGAAGCATTACCGGTTTTTTGAGAATGGGACAGTCACGCTCAACGATAGTGGGTACAAATACATCCATACGTTTTCTGCTTACAATGGAAGGGTCCGAATAAGCATTCCTCCTCTACATGTGAAGGAGCGGTACAGTATTCGCCTAGAGATCATCAAAAAGATCAAACTGACAGATGGAGGAGAGAAATTGCGGAAAGAGGTAGCAGAGATTGTCGCTGATCATTTTAGCTACAAAGGGCCCATAGTAGGTAAGGATAAGAGTCAGGAACTCTATGATAATATTCAAAAAAGCATTGTGGATGAGTTGGAAACGAACATTGTGACAGGAAGTGGGGTGGAAGTTAAATCTAGTGCAATTCTATTGGATACAGGAAATGTAGGAACACTTATTCGCACATTAAAAATTAAGGAGTTAAATGACGATTTGCGAAGACAACGTCTCTCGATCTGTAGCTTCGGGGCCAAGAATGTTTTGGCGGTCTTAGAAGCCTTTCAGAAGAATAAAACATTCCTGAAATCAAAACTAGATCAGATTACAGCCCAAAAAGAGTCCCAAGACTTTCTCAAAGCAGTCGTCAACAAAAGTGTAGATGAAAAAGCTTCTCACCAACAGATCATTCAGATCATGCGGAATTTCTTGGATGAGGACAATCTTTGTCCCGATAGTTCGATCGACTTTTGTGATAAGACGAAGTTTTCAAATGAGCTACATCGCCTATTGGGAGGAGGAGGAAAAATTCAGGGTAATCTAATCATAGAAACGAGCGATTTTGATCTTAGGAGTGGGAAGCTAATGTTAGCTACTCTGCTAAATCTGAGGGGACTAAGAGATAAAAATGGCGCCCCTTTCTTCAATGAAGTAGAGCTTAAAAAGATCAATTTACTGATCCAACCTTTGCGAAAGTGGATGAATGCCATTGTGAAGTTAAGAACAGGTGAAAATGAGCTGAAGACTTGTATTGAGACCTTTCCTTTTTCCTTAAACAAATACTACATCGAGAAGATCTCTACCCCCTCAGTGACCTCGAAGCTGTCCCTCTTTACGAAAGCTACGCCTTATATCGGAGTAGATTTTGGGCTGGCTGTAGCACCTGAGATCGGATCTACCTTTGCGATTCAGTCTTTCAATTTTCATGCAAGACCTGTCAATAAACAAGCGAGACTCTCTCAGAGTAGAGGGTGGGACTATGTTCTTAAACAAGCGAGTTTTACTGTGGGAATTGCCCAGCGGATCGGAAATTATAATGACAATTTTGTGAGAGTAGGAGATTGGGGATCGCCTTTTGTAGGCGTAGGATGGCGCGCCAATCGATTCATACGCTTCAGCGGAAGCTATTTATGGTATCGAGAAGGCGATGAAAATCCCATTATATCAGAGACAACTTCAAAAGGAACGTACATGATAGGGGCTTCTCTAGACATCGCACTGAAGGATATATTCACCGTTTTTGATCAAATTTTCAAGTAATTCATAGATGGCAGATCTGAGAGTCAAATTTGACAACGAGCCAGAGATCGTTTTTTATTTTTATAAAAACGAAGGCAGAGACCAATATTTTATCAGCGATCCCTTTGATTTAGTGGTGTCGATGGAGACGGAGGTTGCGCATAAAGGATTTTCTTTGAAGCTAATGGTGATGCAGAATGGCTACACCTTCAATGGCAAAAAAATAATTTTGCCCACACGTACGAAACAAACATCTCCTTATGTATTTAAAGATGTCCGTCTTTTCTTGACATCAGATTCTCCCACGCCTCTGGCTTCCGTCAGTATGCTGGTGGATGTTCAGATTAAAGATCAAGCTAATGGAGGAGCGAGAGTCGGGCAATTGACACAAAAGACTTTCAAAATATCCAAGTTCAACCTTACCCAAAAGCCTAAAGATGCCGAAGCTTAATCTATTCTTTTACGGTTTGCTGTGCTTCATGGCCGCATGCACAGGGATTGATACGCCAGATGTAGATCCTAAGGACATCATTGCGCTGGAAGTCTTGGATGAAAATGGAGATGCACTCACGGAGAATCCTTTGGCCGATGGAAAGACCATCTTGATCCTCCGTGCCACCATCCCATCCAATGCAGACGATAATTTCAAAGACATTACGTTCACTACTTCTGATGGAACGTTTATCGGTAGTGGGAACCAGACCATCAAAGAAAGAGTCAATGTAAATGGTGTGGCTGAGGTT
This sequence comes from Bacteroidota bacterium, assembly GCA_039820545.1. Lineage (GTDB taxonomy): Bacteria > Bacteroidota > Bacteroidia > J057 > J057 > JALEFZ01. Next base: position 146,280 of record JBCBPW010000005.1, read on the forward strand.
CGCCTTACTGTGCCCTTTTCGACAGAAGAGACGCAACTATTTTTTACCTCGACTACGGGTACCTATGACGATGATGCAAGTATCAGTCTCCAGCGAATTGAGGAAGTATTGTCCGTCGAATTACTTTCCGAAAATCTCCAACCACTGGTGGAGCCTGTCCTTGCTGACAATCAGCAGACCGTTGTGGTCAAAGGTAAGGTGCTCACTAATTTCTCTGTCTTGAATACCATTACATTTAAGACGTCAGGTGGTCTATTCTCAAATGGCAAGAACGAAGTCACTGTCAAAACTGATTTAGAGAATGAAGCAATTACACGCCTACAGGTTCATCAGTCGATCGATTCTATTTTCGTAACTGCTGAAGTAGGGGATGGGCCTGTAAGTACTAGGGAAGAAGTCATTCAAATGAAACGTGCCTTGCCAGACACCTTATTCATCGAGCCCGAAAAGCTCATTATGGGCCAGAACGAGACGAATGAGATAGTGGTCTTTTTGGAGCGTTTCCCCGATCGAGGCTTAGTGACCATCGGGACTGAGGTCGCATTCGACGCTTTTCAATTAGACTCCAATAATATGCAGGTGACAGTTGGCCGCTTCACAGGAATTAATGAGGCAAAATCTGATGCGAATCAGAAGGTTTCAGCGACCTTCAGGACGGATACACAAAATGTAGACAGCGCGCAGGCCATCATCATCCGTATCTCTTCTATGAACGATCAAAGCAAACCGATTCCGAAAGAGATATCGATAAAGGTCGATTGAGATAAGAGACCAACGTACTGAATAAATACCTGTTCTTCTCCAAAAGGAATGGGTATTTTTCGTTTATAGACTATGTCCAACCCCTATTATCCCTACACATATGCGCACACGTATTTTCCTACTCCTGCTTTTGCCTACTTTCGCATTTGCCCAGAAGTCATCAGATTGGGTCATCGAAGGTAAACTTGGGTTGGGACGTCCCTATGTCATCTCTAGCCTCATCGATACACGTCAGTTCAATTCGCAGCAGCAGTTCACGTTGTACTCACAGTTTGCTGTAACGAGACGCTTCTTTCTACATGGCAATAGTTACCTACGTGCAGGCTTGGGCCTGCATCAAGTAGGACAGCGAACCCAGATAAACATGATCGTCTCGAATTTGCAATCATGGCAACCCAATCCCGATCCTAATGCAACACCTGAACTTGTCTCAATCAACTTTACAGGTATCATGGGAAGTATCCCTATCACGCTGGGAACTACTCGTACATTGGGTCGACAGCAAATATATGGAGAGGTAGGAGCGGCGGCCAATGTACTACTTTACCGTATGGTGAACGTAGAAGATGCAATGGGAGAACCAGTTGATATCATCAGTAATAGATCTTTTGCTAGCGAGTTTCGTCTACAGCCCACACTCAGTATGGCGGGAGGCATAGAGAAAGCCCTTGGTAGCGGAGGAGCGTTCCGTATAGGCATTTATGCAGAGCCCATGTTCAATCTATCGGATATTACCAATATCATTGAGGGGCTAAATTTCCTTTGGATAGGGCTTGAGTCGGGGATACAAGTCTCGTGGGTATTGGGAGGAAATGAAAAATAATTAACTCCTGATTATGGAAAAGTGCAGGTACTTTCATCTTAACTAAAAAATTAGTTGAAATGAAAAAGACACATCTCATTTTCCTTTGTGCTTTGCTATGTTCCATGACAGCTTGTCACTCTGATGAAATGAAAGGCTATGAAATGGCACCTCAAACTGATTTGCTGGAAACAGGACAACCTACTGCCACAGCAGATGCGATTCCTCCCTCTCCTGAGATTCGCAATCTCAAACTTATCAAAGAAGGACACATTACCTTTCAGACGGATGATGGCTGGTCTACTTACGAGCGTGTGCGTGGCTGGGTCAATCAACATCAGGGATACATCGCAGGCGAAAATCAGTTTTCCAATGCTTACAGACAGGAACATCAACTCACCATCAAAATCCCTAACTCAAAGTTTGAGGATTTGATGCAGATTTTAGGGACAGGTGTGAAGGCATTTGATGTGCGAAAGATCACGGTGAAAGATGTGGGAGAGGCCTACACAGATCTGTCTATTCGCCTAAAAAATATGGAGGCCAAAGCCGATCGTTATCGAAAGTTGTACCAAAGGGCCAACAAAATTGATGAAATCCTGGAAGTAGACCGAAACTTAAATGAAGTTGTGCTAGAGATTGATAGGTTGAAAGGTAAGCTGCGCTACTTGGATAGCCAGGTTTCTTTCAGTACGATCCATTTGACATTTTACCAAAAGGTTGCCTCATCTAAACCCATAGAGAAAACACCTGGCTTTGGAGAAAAAGCAGCTGAAAGTTTATCCACTGGTTGGCAGGCAGTCCAAAATATATTCTTATTCTTCCTCACCTTTTGGCCTGCAGCCTTTCTCATGGGAATTTTATGGGGACTCTGGCGATTTGTGATCCGTCCACATGTGAAGGGAAGAAAGGTCTAAGAAGTACATGCAGATCATTTCATATGTCTAAAACCAAAGCGAGCGTCATGCCTTTATAGGATACGATCTCCTAGATCGGCAAGACATCAAATTCTATCCATCATGAAGTTTACGACGCTTATCGCTTTATTTTTAAGTATGTTTTTGATAGAGAAGCCTGCAAGTACGCCTCCTACGTCCCCACCGATTACGATGTGTGGCATGGACCAGTTTGCTAAAGATCCTTCTTTTATGCAGACACATCCATACGTACGTTCCATTTCCACATTTGAAGTTCAAGGAGAGATGATACAGATCCCTGTAGAAGGAGGTGAAAAAGCCAATGTTTATGAGATTAAGGCCCAGAATCCGAGCAATCAGTACATGATCATCATTCATGAGTGGTGGGGACTGAATGAAAATATCAAGCAGCAGGCGGACCGTCTCGCCAAGGATCTTCCGCATATCCATATGCTTGCTGTAGATATGTACGATGGAAAGGTGGCGACGACTCCACAAGATGCGCGCACTTACATGGGGGGACTCGACCAGAATCGGGCCTTCGCGATTGTCAATGCCTTGAGTGCGTATATGGGTGATGAGGCAGAGGTTGCGACGATCGGTTGGTGCTTTGGAGGCGCATGGTCTTTGCAGTCTGCGATGGCTCTAGGTGAGAAAGTCAAAGGCTGCGTGATATACTACGGCATGCCTGAGCGCAGTGTGGAGAAGCTAAAGACCTTGAACTCAGATGTATTGGGAATATTTGCGAAAAAGGATCGTTACATCACACCAGCTGTAGTGGAGGTATTTGAGGAAAATATGAAAAAGGCGGGAAAAGCGATAACTGTGCATCAGTTTGATGCAGATCATGCATTTGCCAATCCGAGTGGGGCGCGCTATCAGGAAAAAGAGGCGGAAGAAGCTTACGCGCTTACACTGGCATACTTGAAGGAACACCTGCAGGCTGAGTAAGCGTGACTTTTCCTAGATCCTGTATGCGGATGCGTTGGATCTCCTGGCCATTTCCTTCGAGTTGAATGTATTTGATCGGATGTAAGTATAGGTATGCCACGAGGTAAGGCATATCTTTGATGAACATCAATTTGTAGCGTAGACCTTGCCTGTGTTGAGCCAGCAAGGTTTCTGCTACCTGTAAGTTTCCTTTGACGGTCTGTGCCGTCGTAGCCGCAGGCTTCAATACCTCTAGTTCGATATCGGCTTTGAGTAAGTCTAGCAAAGCACTTAGATCCTCTCCTTCACATACATCTACAAATGTTCGGTAGAGATGTTGATGATCGTCTTGGTCTACATCAAAGCGCGAGGAAGATTTCTTCAGGTGCTTGCGCGCACGAACCAATATCTGCCGACAATTCGCCTCCGATATGTCCAAAATCTCGGCGATTTCCTTATGTGTATAATTGAAAATATCCTTGAGGAGGAAGACCGCACGCTCAGTAGGATTGAGCTTTGCCATAAGTTGATGCATGCTCATGGAAAGAGAAAAATCATGCTCGACTCTGAAGGGCATGTGAACCGCTGTATCCTGCTTCTCTGTAGGAAGATCCAGGTTCTCCTTCTTGCGGTCGCGGATAAAATTCAAACATTTATTGATCAGGGTGCGTACCAAGTAGCCCCGTTCGTTTTCAATTTCGGATTTGTCCCAATCAAGCCATTTGATCAGGGTCTCATGGACCAGATCTTCAGCGTCAGATTGACTGCCCAGCATATTGTAGGCGATAGGAAAGAGCATTTCCTTGTAGGATTGATATGTTAGTGAAGTCATGACCTATATCTTTGTATCCCTGCTTGTAAAACACACATGATAGGGAAGACGTGACACGTCAGAGAAAATTTTATCTATTGCCACACATAGGAATTGGTATATGTTTGGCGGCTTTTTGTCGTTTTGATGAGAACCTGTAATTTGTAGACGTGGGACCGTAAGTTTTACTCTACCCCAATGCCCATAATTTTTTTGGACCGTCCTTTATGCTATTAGCCGAAAGTATGCCATTACAGAATCTACTCCTCCATCGTTTATTTTTCCTGCCATTCTTACTGCTTGTCTGCCTCTTTGGCTGTGAGCAGACGCCAGAATCGCCCCCTATCCAAGAGCCACCTATGAGTGACTCGAGCCTGACTTACCTGGCACTTGGAGATTCGTATACGATAGGAGAATCTGTACCTGTAGCCGAGCGTTGGCCTGCCCAGCTCGTGGATACGTTGACGCGCGCAGGTGTAGACTTTGACTCCTTTCGCATCATTGCAAGGACAGGCTGGACGACAGACGAGTTGACACAGGCACTGGTTGACAGCCTGCCCATAGGAACTTATGACATGGTCTCTTTATTGATTGGGGTCAATAATCAGTTTCGGGGCTATCCTTTTGATCAGTACGAGCGCGAGTTTGTCGCCCTGCTGGACTCCGCGATCAAATATGCAGGGGATGATACGGAAAAAGTCTTTGTTGTTTCTATTCCCGATTATGGCGTGACACCCTTCGGACAGACGCGAGATACCGCTAGGATCGCACAGGAATTAGATCAGTACAATGCCTATGCCCAGCAAATCTGCGAAGCGCGGAGCATCCCATTTTTCAATATCACAGCTATTTCAAGAGAGGCAATTGATGAACCTGAACTGGTTGCATCTGATGGGTTACATCCTTCGGGAGAGATGTACAGACAATGGGTAGAGCTGATGGTGGCCGATGTGAAAAAACTGATTGAGGAATAAGAAGCACGGCATTCCACAAAGTACAATAAAAAAAAGCCTCCCATTGATGGAGGCCTTTTTATTTTAAATGCTAATGATCAGCTTCTTAGATTTGCCTACTAACTCTGACGCGGCATGCCAAATAGCATGTACATAATGGAACCAAAGATGGGAGCGAACAAAATAAATCCTGTCCAAGCTACTTTACCAAAAGTAGTTTTCTTGCTTTCCTTCCAGATATTGAAGAGGACACCAATCGTAAGGAGAAACCAGACGATCGTCAAGATAGAACCGATGACACTTCCCAAAAATGAAAACATAAGTTGATAGGGTTAAATGTGAATCAAAATAAAATGGACTCTTTGTGAGGAGATATATTTTTCCTCCTTTAGTCCCCAAATTGTAAGATCTTTTTGCGAGAAAGTATCTACAATTTAAAGATAGTGTTTGGGCCTAAAGGTTGAAAAAGTCCTGGCTTTCTATCGAAAGCTGATTCATAGACGAAGAAGGGGAGAAATTATTTTAGGGGAAAGTTGCGCAAAATCATTCGTCTGAAGTACTTTTTAGGTCTGCTAGTGCTGCTTTCGTACGGTTTTCTAATCCTGCTTGGTAGAAAAACTCATCATATTTCAGAGCGGCTTTGTAGTAAACTTCGGCATCCTCCTTACGTGCTTGTTCATGCGCGATCTCTCCCAAGAAATAGCTGGCATAGGCTTGCAGCCATTTATTTTCTTCTATTCCTGTATGCTGAATACATTTTTCATAAGCTTCGATGGCTTGGGACAGCGCACCTTCTGAGTGAAAAATACGTGCTTGTCGGTAGTACATCTCTGTTCTAAAAGGAGACTGTGGAGGAAGCAAGAGCCCCAATTGGCTTAGGACAGCTTTGGCTTTTCTGTAGTATCCTCCATCAAAGTAGTTTCTCGCGCGAAACAAAGAAAGGCTAATGGGATCGGGAGGAGTTGTGGCAAATTTTTTGGCCATGTACTCCGCGTATTCATCCTCATCAAAGCCTCCGTGTTGCTCTGCTGCAATCAATTGGAAAAAGGTCTGCCCCATTTGATAGCGGTTGTTGAGCGTAAGGGACATCCCTAGGCGAAAATACGCATCCGTACGCATGAGTTTTCCCTTATAATCACGGACAAATAAAGCCAAATGGCGCTGCGCATTTCCATAGTCGTTGCGATAATAGTAGGATTTTCCCAGTAGGAAGTCCCAAAAGGGGATGTAGAATACCCTGTCATTTTTGTATTGATCCACTTTTGAGAGGATGACCATCGCTTCATCATTGCGTTTGAGGCGCATGAGTCCACTGGCAAGCTGGTAGTCGATCAAGATGTTGCCATTGAATTTCTGTTTTGCTGCGTACAATCTATCCAGGGCATCCAAAGGTTTGTCCAGCATAGATTTCTCTACCTGACACAGGACCAGTTGAGCTTCAATTTGGAGGAGAGTAGATTTTGCTGCTGCCTCTTCAAGTTGTTCGACACCCAGGGTGAGATCACCAGGATAGCCCAGCAGTTTGGCTAACCATTGGTAGCGACGTGGGACATTTCCCAATAAGATATTGAATAGCCCCATGAACTTGAGGGATTCGACACTTTCGGGGTAGCGCTTTTGATATTTTTGGATGAATCCGTAACAATTTTTCGCGTGGCGAATGGCATTGAGATAGTTTTGTTCCAAAAACTCGATAACGGCCCGCTTGCCGTGAAGCTCAGCCAAAAAGAGCTGTTGCTTATACTCGGAGAGTTCCTTAACAGCCGCTAGAGTCTCAGACCATTGGGTACGAAAGGTATCACTGTATACAGGATCAAGGGTACCTAGAAATTTGTATAGTGGGATGTGGACCTGATAAAATTGTCTGTCCCCTTTGTGGGAAAGCTGTCGGATATAATCATCTGCCAAATCAAACTCATAGGCCATAAGATGGTATTCCACCTTCTTGCGGAGAAAATCCTCATTGATCGCCCAGGATGACTGGATTCCTGAGCAAACCATCAAGAGTAGGAGGTGAAATAAAAGTTTTCTCATCATATGATTTTCCAACCAACTGAATATAGCACGAAGATGCGATAGCTTTCTCGTCTCTTATGTTAAATAGCTGACAGGTTGGTGCCTTAAATAGAGAAATAAATCTACCCTTAATGACTGACAAAAAAGTTCAAGAATGCTTGGCTGTGAGAATGAGTGCATCTCCGATGGCAAGTTTACCTTGTACCAGTGGATACATATTCATGCCAAATAATACCTTATGTCCATCCCTTCTATAAGTACTCAGTGTGCGCATGGGCTCCTGCCCTTTCTCTCCAGTGTCTTGATTGATGGTGATGACTTGGCAGCGTGCGCAGGGCTTAGTTCCTTTGAGCACAGCATCTCCTATCCTGACCTCGTCAAAAGCATCCTCCTCTCCCGCATGCCCTCCTTCAAAGACAAGGTTGGGTCGAAAGCGATTCATCGGAACGGGCGTATCCAATCGTTCATTTAGATCTGCCAACGTAGACTCACCTACGATGAGAATCGGGTAGCCATCAGCAAAACTGACATTGGCACCATCGGGCGCATAGGCAGGATCTATCTGGCGAGGCGATTGATCGGGCATGTACACAAGATGCACGGGACGCTGAAGAAGTTGACTGAACCAAGCATCGGCTTCTGCTCCACATTGGATAGCCTCTACTGTATCATCCCAAATCTGTACGGTCATTGTAGCTCCTTCTCTAGGATGCAAAGGAACCCAAAGGGGCGCTGATCGAGACATTCTATGGTCAATCTTGAGTTGATTGGATTCTAGAGAAACAGAGAAAAGCGCCAATTCGGTAGAGGATCGTTGCGTCAGGAATTGCCCATCAGGGTCTACGAGCATCCAGCGACGATCATAGGCGATGCCTCTTTCATTTACTTCTGTTTCTGCCAGCGTGATTCCCCCCAATGATTTGATGGGGTAGCAGTATATTCCAGTGAGTTTCATTTTGCAATCTACAACCTGTAGAGTTGCTTAATAAAACAAATTGGGATAATCATCCACAAATTTCTTATCAAATCGGATGATAAAGAATGTTGCCAAAAGAAGGACCATCATACCTGCCAATCCTGTAGAGGAGGTGAGAAGTGAGTGTCCATCATAAAGGAAGATCATGCCCATCGCACCAACATTATTCAGGATACTGGTGACTGTCGCGGAGGCATAGATACTGCGGGTGCGCTGTGCTAGCCAAGCTAAGGGGAAAGACATGGCGACACAAAATCCGATGATGGCCATCATTTCCCAAAGCATATCTGATAAGGGCAAGAGGGTCAGGTCGTTGTAAACGATATAGGGAATTAAGTTCCAAAGTCCCCAAAGCCCTCCAAGGACAAAGTTGGACTCTATGAATCCCATGCTACGGGTCTCGGTAAGCATGAATCCACGCCAGCCCACTTCTTCTCCTACCGTGTAGACCATACCCACTGTCAGACCTGCGATCAAACCAATGACGGTAAGCATAATGAGTAATGAGGCAATTTCGCTGGGAAGACCCTGAGCTTGGACCAAATGCATGAAATCCACTCCTACATATTGCAAGAACCACTGGTTGAGGAAATCCATCTTATAGACAGGAGGAAACTGCGCAATCCATACAGGATCGATGGTCTGGGTGATGACCTCTCCAAAACCAGGGATGCGGAATACATTACCTAGTAGGAATACGACGCCCAAACTACCTAGGACAAGAATAAAGGGAACCAGAATGGTCAATCCGATCCAGCGAAAGGAGTAGCGTTTGCGATTCCAGCCGTACTTCGCCATGGAGCCTTGGTAGAGCCACCGCTGAGTGAGGATAGCAGCCAGAGCTGGCGTCCACGCAAATGCAATGGGACCCACAAAAGGGAATATCATAGACTGAGGGTCTAAAAACATCTTGGGCAGGAAGGCTGCCAAAATGCCCAAACCAAAAGTAAATGCAAGGAATGTCAGTATCTTTTGCCGATCCATACCGAGTATTTATTGAGCCAGGCGCAAACTGGCGGCTGGAAGCAGAATTTTTGTGTGAGAAGGAAAAATAAAGTTTGTTTTTCCTTCTTAAGCCTTATTTATTACAAGACTTTTCTGAATGTAAGGTTCAAATAAAGTCTCAGACAAGTTAAAAATGTAGTATCCGAGAGGATAACTCAATATACGAAAATTGGACTGTGCGTGTTGGGGAGGAAGGATTTTTTTTGTGAGAAGTCCTACATATGTCTATCCATGTACTAGTCGATCTATGGAAGATATAGTGTAAGGCATCACTGAAAATAATAAAGCCCCTGAATACATATGGCACTCAAGGGCTCGTAGAATATACACGGAACTTTATGTAAAGCAGAAGATCTACTACTTACACTTCAGGTCTGGTATCCAGCCTTTGTAAGTCTGTCATCTATATTAATTGAAATATTCTCGAATGCGTGAGAATAATCCTTTTTGCTCTTTAGAGGGCGTAGGTTGAAAATTATTGGCCTCTCTAAGTCGTTCCAGCATTTTTTTCTCCTCGCCTGTTAGATTTTCGGGTGTCCATACATTGATGTGGACGAGCAGATTACCTGTTCCATAACCGTTGATATTGGTTAGCCCTTTTCCTTTCAAACGGACGATTTTTCCGCTTTGCGTACCTGCGGGGATCTTGATTCGTACTTTGTTGTCCAGTGTCGGAATCTCCACCTGCTTACCAAGCGCAGCATCTGGGAAGCTGATGAACAACTCATGAATCAGATTGTCACCATCTCTTTCGAACAGTTCGGATGGTTCTTCTTCGATTTGAATGATCAAGTCACCACTTGGTCCACCTCTGAGGCCTGCATTTCCTTTACCCGACATTTTAAGGTTCATGCCATCCTCTACACCTGCGGGAATAGGAATATTCACGACTTCTTCTGTATCTACACGGCCAGATCCTTCGCAGACGTTGCAGCTACGGGAAATGATTTTGCCTTCTCCTTGGCAGGTAGGGCAGGTCGTGACCACAATCTGCTGGAAGAATCCTCCTCCTGCTTGCTGGCGAATCTCCCCTTGCCCATTGCATGTGGGACATACAGTGAAGGCTGTACCATTTTCGGCACCTGTGCCGTAGCATGCTTCGCAGGCGACTTTGCGGGGGATCTTGATCTTTTTCTCTACACCTGTAGCGACCTGGTGTAAGTTCATCTTGAGCTTGATACGGATATCTGATCCTCGCTGACCACGTCTGCGACGGCGGCGCCCTCCGCCTCCGCGACCTCCAAACACATCTCCAAACGCACTGTCTCCAAAGATATCGCTGAATTGGCTGAAGATGTCTTCGAAATTGCCCGAACCCCCAAATCCTCCTGCACCTCCGACACCTGCATGTCCAAATCTATCGTACTGAGCCCGTTTCTGATCATCACTTAATACTTCGTAGGCCTCAGCTGCTTCTTTAAATTTATCTTCAGCTTCTTTATTGTCTGGGTTTTTATCAGGGTGATATTTGATAGCCATCTTGCGATAAGCTTTCTTCAGCTCATCCTTTGTAGCTACCTTCTCGACCCCAAGTACCTCGTAATAATCTCTTTTTGCCATAACTAAAATTGGTCAGCCCGCGAGGGGCATGTAAAAAATGAGATCTTAAGAACTCTTTATCAACTCAAAAGAGAAAAACTTGACTTTGCCTAAATAGTTGTTGGTATTTTTTCCGCATCATAAAATAATGGGAAAATCATGCTCATTTGATCCATCTGTCACTCACCGACGACCACTTTTGCAAAGCGAATCACCTTATCCTTGAGTTTGTATCCTTTTTCTATCTCGTCGATGATGATTCCTTGCTGGTCCTCAGCAGGTGCTGGTATGGTCGCAATGGCTTCGTGAATCGCAGAATCAAAGGGCTTTCCTTTAGTCTCGAGAATCTCTAGCCCAATTTTGCCCAACTGCTTCTTCATACTGTTGCTGACAAGCGTAATCCCTTCTTTGACAGCTGTCAAATTGTCAGTCTTTTCGATGGCAGAAAGGGTGCGATCGAAATTGTCAAGAATGGGAAGAAGCGTGACGAGCAGATCTTCATTGGCAAAGCGGACAGTATCCCGCGTTTCTTTTTCCTTGCGCTTGCGGAAGTTGACAAAGTCTGCTTGAAGGCGCATGTTGATGTCTTGTTCTTCCGAGAGCTTACGATCCTTTTCACGTAGTGCCAACTGAAGATTCGCGATGATTTCCATGGCTTTATCCAGATCTTCAGGCGTTTCGTTTGTATCTTCTTCGGGTGCTGCCTTGGCACCAGCATCTGCCTCTTCGACCTGTGCTTCCGTATGGTTTTGTGATTCTCCTCCTACGTTCTCCTCTTGCTGTGTGGTTTCTGCCTCTTGATCAGGAGATACCTTTTGGTCTTTCAGCTCTTCATTCATAGGTATGGGATGATTTTCAGCTATCTATAAGGTGTTTTGTACAAAAAGGGATGGCACAATGTATGCCAATGACAAGATGTCCTTTTACCTTGTCTCTTTGTCACATTCGTGACCGCGCAAAATTAGGAAAGAAGTTGATTCTCCCCTCACTTTTTCTACGAATACTTTTCATGAGTATAAATCTGAAAGCGGATAAATAGTTTTCGTTTGCCTAATTAGTGGGGAGATTGCGGGAAAATAGGATGAGAGAAGGGGAATGTATCCGTTAAGATTTCGATATATAGGACAGATGCATTTCCCTGCATTTCTTTAATTGGTTCATATTACTAAATTTGCTCAGCTTAAAAATTTGATAAAAAGACAAATTCACCTATGTACAGAAGCATCCTATTGTATCTGTTGCACTTGGTATTGGCTATTGGCCTTGTAGCTCCAGTTGCCGCGCAACCGAAAAAGAAGAAGAAGAAAAAACAAGTATCGCTCCTCACTTTTGATCAAGGTATGGTCACCAAGTCTGAGTTTGAGCGTGTATATGCCAAAAATAATGGAGGGTTGGAGGCCGTACAGGTACATACTCCCGAGCAATATCGCGAGTACCTTGACCTCTACATCAATTTCAAAAGGAAAGTATTTGCAGCAGAAGCACAGGGCTTGCAAGATACAGAAGCGTTCCAGCGCGAATTCAATCAGTACAAAAAACAACTGGTTCAGCCTTATCTTTCTGCTAAAGATGTAGAGGAGAAGCTGATCCAGGAAGCCTTTGATCGCTCACAAGAGCTCGTCAATGCAAGTCATCTGCTGATCCGTGTCGCTGAAGATGCGATTCCGTCCGATACCATGAAGGCATATGAGCGGATCTTGTCTTTGCGCGATTCTATCGTCAAGGATGGCAAATCATTTGATTTGATGGCTGAGAGATACTCCGAAGACCCTTCAGCCAAAGAAAACAAAGGAAATCTGGGATATTTTTCGGCATTTGCCATGGTTTATCCTTTTGAGACAGCTGCCTTTACGACTGATGTAGGCGCAATCTCAACACCCATTCGTACGCAGTTTGGCTATCACATCGTGAAGGTCAATGACAAGATCAAGAATGAAGGAACCAAGCAGGCGGCACACATCATCGTGCGGATCGGAGATCGCTACAGTGCCAAGGACGAAGCCCAAGCAGAAAAGATCATCAATGAAATCTATGAAAAGCTAAAAGGGGGAGATGCATTTGCCGATCTCGCAAGTCAATATTCAGATGATCCTAATACGGCCAATCGTGGGGGAGATCTAGGAACAGGACGTCTCTTACCTGTGATGGAAGACATCAAAATGAAGCTCAGTAAGGATGCTTATTCGGAGCCATTTCAGACCCCATATGGCTTTCATATCTTGACAGTGACTGAGGTAGAAGGCTTGGGGAGTTTTGATGAATCAAGACCTCAGCTCAAGCAGAAGATCTCGCGTGACAGTCGTGCGCAGATCAGTCGAAATGCCCTTTTGGAGCGTGTCAAAACGGACAATAATTATCAGAGCTTCGAAGAGCCTATCCAAGAATTAAAAGAAGTTGTAGATGGTCGGTTCGCTCGTGGAGGTTGGAGACCTGATTCTACGACGGATGAGCTAATGGCCAAGAAGCTCTTTACTTTAGGCGAAGACTTTGAAGCAACTGTGCAAGACATGATCGACGTATACAGCAGTCGACGCTTGCGTTTTCCCCGTCTAAGCCCATCAGATGCTGTAGATCAGGTTTTTAATACGTACTTAGAGGGCGAATTGCTGGCTTACGAAGAAGCACAGCTTCCCAATAAAAATGAGGACTTTCGCAATCTGCTGCAAGAGTATCGCGACGGTATTCTCCTTTTTACGCTGATGGAGCAGAAGGTCTGGAAAAAAGCTGTGCAGGATACGACAGGTCTAGAAGAATACTACGAGGCGAATAGAGAATCATTCAAGGCCAATGAAAGACTGGATGTACGTGAGTATCGTGCAGAGACCGAAGAGGCGATGGTGAAAGTAAAAGAAGCATTGAAGATGGGGATGACCGACCAACAGATTGATTCTGCTTTTAATGAAAACTCTCCCATCAATGTGCGGATTACCTCTCAGACGTATGAGAAAGGTGCAGGAGGATTGGATGAAGCGATTTTTGCCCAAGAAAAAGGGTACATTTCAGACCCCCTATCCGCGAGCTCTTTCTATCGAGTCATCGTAATCGAGGATAAACGTCCCGAAGGAATCAAGACATTTGACGAAGCCAAATCAGAGTGCATCACCCGCTATCAGGATTATCTGGAGCAGACGTGGTTGGATGAATTGGCACAAACATATCCCGTAAAGATCAATGAGAAGGCATTTAAGAAATTGTACAAATAATTTTGCCCTTTACAACCTCTGCCTTGTATTCTCCGTCTCACTGTTAGTTGGGTTGACCAGCTGCAATAACCAGAAAGCGGGAACCAAGTCAGAGGTTGTTGCTACTTTTAGTGAACAGTCTTTGTTTCGCAAGGAGTTGGATTATTTTATTCCCGATAGTGTTTCTACGGCAGACAGCGCACGTTTTGCCAAAGATTATATCGAACAATGGATAGAAGATCGTGCGGTAGATGAAGCGGCCAAACGGACAATCCTAGGGCTAGACGAGGAGATTCAACCCAAGGTAGATGCCTATGCACATACCTTGCGGGAGCAGGCTTTTGGTCAGTGGTTGATCGGTCAGAATGAAGATAAGTTCAAGGTGAGTGAAGCAGATGTTAGGGAGTATTATTTGAAATTCCCAGAGAAGTTTGTGAGTAATGAGGAATATTATCAGTTCTTTCATTTAGATACTAAGCTGGATCGTCAGTATCAGGTCGTCAATCAGATGGGTGCTAAAGATCAGGAGACAATAGACGAACTCATTGCTTATGCAGCCGAGTCTGCGGATACTTACAAGCTCGACAGCACGTATGTCAATGAACGCGCGCTGATGGAATATGCACAAGGGTATTACTTTGGGAATATCCGTAAGGCCGTCAAAGGAAATGTGTATCCCTACGCGCATAAGAAAAATGATACGACCTATTATGACTTCTTCAAAATGATCGATGTCATCAATGCGGGGGAGACCATGCCGCTAGTAATGGTGAAAGACCAAATCAAATTGATCATCCAAAACCAGCGGAAGCAAGCATTGGTCGAGCAGTATATCGCCCGACTCGTACAAGAAGCGAAAGCAACACAGCGAGCCAAGGTGTTTGCGAAGTAAGGCAACGTATAAGACAATAGATGAGGAGAGCAACATCTTCACTCCCTTTGTCTCGTTTAACATAGTTGAAAATGGAGGGATGCGAGTAGAAAAACAGAGATCAGAATTTAACGTGTGAATATGTAAGATACCTGATTTCTTCCGACCATTTACTTCTTTAAAAATCGACTCTTTATTGTTATCTGTATATAATTATGAAATTAACATCAATGTCTCTTTTGTGGCGTCTGGCGCTTGTGAGCATTTTCTCCATGAGCATAAGCTTTGCACAGCAAACGGTCGATCGAATCGTTGCTGTGATTGGGGACGACATTGTCCTGGAATCTGATATTGATAATCAGTATAATTACCTCATCATCAATGGTCAAAAAGATGATGGCACCCTGCGTTGTCAGGTAATGGAAGGGCTGATTGTAAACAAACTCCTTCTAGATAAGGCAAAGCAGGACAGTATCGAGGTGAGTGATGGAGAGGTCGAAGGCGAACTGGTACGTAGGATGGAGTACATTCTGCAGCAAGTACCGGTAGCCGAATTTGAAAAAATCTATGGCAAATCTGTATCTCAGTTTAGAGAGGATATTCGGGCAGATATTCGCAAGGAGCTACTCATCAACCGTCAGCGTGGAGCCATTGAGGCAGAGACGGACATCACACCCAAGGAGGTAAGAGAATACTTTGACCAGATCCCTGTGGATAGCTTAGGTCTGCTTCCAGCAGAGGTGCAGATCAACCACATCGTGGTGAAGCCTCCTTATTCGGAAGAAAGTCGTGAGGCTGCGTATGACTTACTCAATGACCTGAGGGGCCAAGTCCTGGATGAAGGAGATAATTTTGGATATCTCGCCTCTCGCAACAGCGATGAACCCAATGCGTTGCGCTCGAAGGGAAGTCTGGGAGAGTTTGGTCGCGGGATGATGGTTCCCAAGTTTGAAGAGGTAGTCTTCAACATGCGTCCAGGAGAGATCTCCCAGCCATTTGAAACGGAGTTTGGTGTACACATTGTGAAGCTAGAAAAGCGTCGTGGAGAAGTCGTGACAGCTAGCCACATCTTGAAGCGATTGCGCTACTCTCCCAATGGAGACTCCATCGCCATAGACTCCCTCAACAGTATCATGAAGCTGGTGAACACGGACTCTTTGACCTTCGAGCAGGCAGCGATTGTATATTCACAAGATAGGATCTCTAGTCAGTGTGGTGGATGTATTTCGAATCCCCAGACGCAGGAACTCAAAATCCCTATGGATGCATTGGACCCAGATATGTATTTCAAGATCGACGAGATGAAATCAGGAGAAATCTCCAAACCATTGGAGTATCGCTTACCTGACGGTTCTCGCGCATTCCATGTATTATTTCTCAAGTCAAAGGTGGATCCTCATCGCCCCAATTTGGAAGACGACTATCAAAAGATTCGAAACGCCGCTTTACTTGCTAAGCGTGCCGAAAATTTTGAGAAATGGTTAGAGGACGCTAAGAAAAATATCTATATTGACATCAAACCCACTGAATGTCAGAACGCCTTAAAAAATTGGCTTGAGTAATGCAGAAATATCAATCGGAAGTGGAAGCGGCAGATGCACTGGCGCAGAAGTACAAGGAGCTGAAGCAAGAGATAGGAAAAGTTATTATTGGTCAGGATGAAGTAATCGAGAAATTATTGATTGCCCTGTTTTGCAAAGGTCACACCCTCCTCGTAGGCGTGCCTGGTCTTGCGAAGACCCTCCTAATCAGTACCATTGCCCAAGCCTTAGACCTGAATTTCAATCGTATCCAGTTTACCCCAGACCTCATGCCCTCAGATATCGTGGGTACGGAGATTCTGGAGATTGACGAGGACACGAACAAGAAATATTTCAAGTTCATCAAGGGACCGATCTTTGCCAACATCATCTTGGCGGATGAGATCAATCGTACCCCTCCCAAGACACAGGCAGCTTTGTTGGAGGCTATGCAGGAAAAGCGTGTAACCATCGCAGGTGAGAATCATGTGCTGGAAGCGCCCTTCTTTGTGTTGGCTACGCAAAACCCGATCGAGCAGGAAGGAACCTATCCACTGCCAGAGGCACAGCTGGACCGTTTCATGTTCAACCTCACAGTAAACTATCCTTCTATCGAGGAGGAAATCGAAATCGTGAAGCGCACGACGACCAATGAAAAGCCGCAAGTCAATGCGGTCTTGACCCATGAAGAAATCATTTTCTTCCAAAATCTTGTACGTCAGGTGCCTGTGACGGATAATGTGATCACCTACGCGGTCAATCTCGTCAATAAGACACGTATCAACACGCCCCATGCACCTGAGAACATCAAGGATCTGGTGACTTGGGGGGCAGGACCACGTGCCTCGCAGTATCTGATTCTCGCAGCCAAGGCCCAGGCTTTGCTGAGAGGGAAATATGCACCTGACATCCAGGAAGTCAAAGATGTAGCAGCTTCTGTACTCAGACACCGTATCGTGGCAAGCTTTACGGCAGATGCAGAAGGCATCACCACTGACCATATCGTGGAGAAATTGATGGATTAAGTTTGAGTTGACAAGGATTCAGCCTTGACTGTCTCTTCTAGAAATAGCAATCGACTGTTCTGAATAAGAATGGTCGATTTTTTTGTGTGGGGCGGGGGAATCCTTTCTGATGTGCTAGTCTGATTCTCTCATCTATAAACCTAGCCTATATCATCTATATAAAATTATTTGTGATAATCATTCCTGAATAAAGTATTTTACACAAAAAACAAATAGATGAAGGGTTTCAAGTCAAAGAGAATCATTCTCCCTATCATACTCATAGCCGTTTTTGTGCTTGTGGTTAGAAAGTGCTCCTTTCATTCATTACCCAAAGAGAGACTGCACGCGATTCAATTGGATATAGAAGAAAGCTATCACGATCAGACATATCAGTTGACCATCACCAATCCTGTAGACTGCCCCAACCGATTCTTTTTAAGTTGTGCAGATGAAGGAGCAAATGAAGTATTAAAGGATTTTTCTCCCTTACTCCTTGAAGCCAAGGCAGATACGACGCTCAGCATGACAGGGCGAGGAGATTTAAAAGGCAAAGTGAAGATCCATTTGAAATGGGGAGATCCTAACCTTCCGATACAAGCGGCCACTATTTCCCAGCTTCCCTATCCTACACATAGACGCTATCAACTATTACAGGGAAACAACTCGAACCCCACTCATAATTATGGTCTGTCTAGATATGCTTTTGACTTTACAATGGAGATCGGAGATACGGTTACTTCCACTCAAAACGGGTATGTGGTGGCTGTTATTGATGGATACACAGGTTGGGGATCAGGCGACAAATGGAAGTCCTATGTAAATCAGATCATGATTTATGATACAACCTCACATCTATTTACGATGTACGGGCACCTCAAGCAAGACGGTAGCTTAGTAGAAGTAGGGCAATACGTGACCTTGGGGCAGCCTATCGGGATAAGTGGAAAAACAGGACAGACTACAGAAGAACACCTACATTTCAATGTGTTGAGAGCAGATAAAGGGAAGCGAGGGCTCCAATCGTATCCTTTGGACTCCATCGGGAATTATAAAGTGAAGACCCTTGAGCGGTACCAGTGGATGGAGAACTGAGGAAGAAGTCAAAGTGACGGTGCCGCACGGTGAGTCCCCAGGTCGCAAATGAATCTGATAGTCAAATCAAAAAGGAAATTAAGTCACAGACTGTTAAATCCAACTAATATCTACATCTTCAGACTCCTCGAAGTCCACAGGAGAGATAGGCTGCAATCCTAAAGCATCCAAAATAGATTTGGCTTGTGCATTGATGTCCAGCCAAGGCTCGGTCTGGTGTTTGATTTTATCGAAGCAGTCAGCTCCCAATATTTTGGTCAGCTTCCTTCGGAGTACCTGAATATGTATGATGACAAGTGGGGGGAATTGAGAAATATCTTCAATGAGGATCTGTGTAGCCGCATGGAGAATTTCTCGGGTCCTACTGTAGAAAAGTCCCGAGAAGTGGAAAATGTCCTTGTCCTTCATATTGCGATAATCGAAG
>JBCBPW010000006.1:0-162559 GCA_039820545.1 Bacteroidota bacterium
TGAATTCCAGTATCATGTAACTTGCGAAGACTCAACTGTATGGATAAATGAAAATGAAATGGATCGTCGTAAATGCACAGAACGGAAACTTTTTAATCCCTCTGGTCAACTACTAGAAAGAGATTGTGAGACTTTTTGGCAGAACTTTTACTATTCAAATGGAGATTCACATGATACAACCTTATACTCACAGGAGAGATTTACTTACGATTCCAAAGGACAGAAAACCTCATATCGATTATTTAGAGGACCTGAGCATAACTTGACAAGGTCTGAAAGGTGGGAGATTAAGTACTTTGAGTAAGTTGATGCGAGATAGCCAACTTACCCTTTTACCCCAAGTCATCCTATAATTTTAAGAATTGATCATTTTAAATGAGGTATATAACAGTGTTAGATTTTATTTCTCAATAAACCTTTTCTCCTTTCTCCAACCATACCCCCCAAATCTGATCATAAGCGTGGACCTTTTGCGTAGCTTCTCCTGACTTATCGACTAAAGGATAGCCTTGATTGGACCATTCAAAAATACCTCCGTACAAATTGGTTACATCCTCAAACCCCAATTCTTTGAGCTTCTCCCCTATTTTCTCGCTTCGATATCCTACTGAACAATAGACGACTACGGGCTGTTTTTTATCTAGCTTCTTCAAGCGTGTCGCATTAAAATCATCGTATCCCACCCATGTGGCCCCTTCAATATGGCTGATTTTGAACTCTCGCTTCTCGCGCGCATCTAGCAATTGGACTGATCGATACGTCTTGGATAATGAGTCTACCCCCATCAAGGGAACCGACTGATCAATCAGCATTTGAATCGTTTGATCGAAAGCAGGACTTTGTACTTTGACCTCTGAGGACTGTGCACAACCGACTAAATAACAGCCAAGACAACACAGGAAAGATGATATGATATGTTTCATGAATTTTTTGTTAAAAATCTTATGGCTGAACCTATTGAATTTCATAGCTTTGTCCCCATCAAAAAATGATAGAAGATAAACCTATGGCAGATTCATCCTTGCTCAATGAGCAGTCCCTTGCATTCATGGAATCATACCTTAACAACGCCTCACCTACGGGTTTTGAGTCCAGTGGACAAAAACTATGGCTTGATTATATCAAACCTTTTGTGGATGAATATCATGTTGATACCTATGGAACGGCCTATGGCGTTGTAAATCCCGATGCTCCCTACAAGGTCGTCATTGAAGCACACGCAGATGAAATCGCATGGTTTGTCAACTACATCAATGAAGAAGGCTACATCTATGTCGTACGGAACGGAGGATCTGACCACCAAATCGCTCCTTCCAAGCGTGTAAATATCCATACAGAAAATGGAATCATCAAGGCCGTTTTTGGTTGGCCTGCCATTCACACGCGTAGAAACGGCAAAGAACAAGCCCCTACCCTCAAAAATATTTTCCTCGATTGTGGATGTAGATCCAAGAAAGAGGTAGAAGAACTCGGCATCCAAGTAGGAGACGTCATTACCTACGAAGATGCGTTCATGGTACTTAATAAGCAGTTTTATGTAGGTCGGGCACTCGACAATCGCATGGGTGGATTCATGATTGCGGAGGTGGCGCGCTTACTCAAAGAAAGAGAGATTCAACTTCCCTTCGGACTCTATGTAGTTAACTCAGTCCAGGAAGAAATCGGGCTGCGCGGAGCTGAAATGATCGCCGAGCGGATCAAGCCAGATGTCGCGATCGTCACTGATGTGACCCACGATACGAGCACGCCTATGATCGAAAAGATTACCCATGGCGACGTCAAAGCGGGTAAAGGCCCCTCGCTCACGGTAGCACCTGCTGTCCACAACAAACTGCTTCGCATCATACAAAACGCTGCCAAAGAAGAAGCAATTGACTTCCAGCGTGAGGCTGCTTCTAGATCTACGGGAACTGATACAGATGCTTTCGCCTATTCTTCTGCTGGTGTACCCAGTGCATTGATCTCTCTCCCTCTGCGCTACATGCACACAACCGTGGAGATGGCGCACAAGGACGATGTGGACGGGGTCATCAAACTAATCCTTGCGACCTTACAAAAGATCGAAGCAGGAATGGATTTCCGTTATTTTAAGTAGATGAGTAAGCATTCCATTTTTGGGGTCAGCAAATACTCTACAATTTTCATGTGAGGGAAAGGTAGTCATCAATAACCGTATGGATCTTTACTGAACAATGTTTAAAGGAAAAAATCAGATATTTTTGGTCGAATATGTATTTTTTTATATTCTGGTTATAGAATTGAACGTTGGGAGAGAAGAAAAATACAACTTTCTTTATTTTCATCTCTCATTTATAAAACCATTTAATCATTATTTTAGATCTCAGTTGTCCCATGGAACAGGAAAGATATCAATCTCCAGAGGATTCGGACCAGTACGAAGAGCGGGATTTTAGAGAAGTAGAACTAGAGCTTGATCGCGAAGAGGGCTTATATTCACAAAAAAGTTACACTGTTGCGGTCATCCTATCGGCTATCTTCGGCGTATTGGGGATTCAGCACTTCTATCTGGGTCGTTGGGGTATGGGATTTTTTGACCTGGGATTGACAGTCGGTGGACTTGCATTTTTAGCAGCAGACATGCCCTTGCTTGGAGCACTCTTACTTGGGCTCGACGGGATCCATACGATTTTTGTGACATATAAGCTACTCGTGGGAGAGTATCGAGATGGCAACGGATTGATTGTTCCCTATCCTGGTCAAAAAAAGAAATAAACCCTAATTATATTTAATCTACAACAACCAATAATTCGTCCTATTATGGAAAAAAGTGACAAAGGATTTGTTCCTACAGTACTTCTTTGCCTATTCTTGGGTGGGCTTGGCGTCCACAGATTTTATGTGGGTAAAACAGGTACTGGTATTCTCCAGCTTCTCACATTGGGTGGTTTGGGAATATGGTCTCTCGTCGATCTGATCATGATTATCACAGGAAATTTCAAGGATAGAGATGGCTTTGTGATTAAAAACTAATCAAGCCCACTCTTATATAATCTGTTAAGGATTGTAAAGAAATTATCCTTTCATTTATATGTGGCCTTACCCTTTGGGTTGGGCTACATTTTTTTATGGCCTTGGTCATTTTGAGCCTAAGATATAAGCATCCATCCCTATTTGAGCTTTTCATGAATCTCAATACAAACCTCATAAGGGGAATTTCTTTGGCAAAGAGAGAAATTTCCGCTACATTTGCACTCCGTTAAATCGAACATAATTATGCCAAAAGTGAAATCTAACTCCGGGGCATCTAAGCGTTTTAAGAAAACCGCCTCAGGAAAGATTCGTCGGAAGCACGCATTCCATAACCACATTCTGACGAAGAAGACCAAAAAGCGCAAGAAGCGCCTCAAGAAAATGGGACTTGTTCATGAGTCAGACATGGGTCGTATTGAAGCTATGTTGGGCAAGTAATTTTTTAACACTTAAAAGAGTAACAAGAAATGCCTCGTTCAGTAAATACCGTAGCTTCAAGAGCTAGACGTAAGCGTATGATGAAGCATGCCAAGGGCTACTTCGGACGCAAGAAGAATGTGTGGACTGTAGCAAAAAACCAGATTGAAAAGTCTTGGCTATATGCTTACAGAGACAGAAAAAACAGAAAGCGCGAATTCCGCCGTCTTTGGATTCAGCGTATCAATGCAGGTGCACGTTTGCATGGTATGAGCTACTCCGTGTTTATCGGTAAGCTCAAAGAATCAGATGTGCAGCTTAACCGCAAAGTACTCGCTGACCTAGCAATGAATCATCCTGAAGCTTTCAAGGCTGTCATTGACACTGTCAAGTAGGCCTAAAGTCATAGAAAATAGAAAAACTGCTTCTCGCATGGGAAGCAGTTTTTTTATGTGTCTTATTTCTTCCTTGTGTCTGGTCAATTGACACGTCTTACTCCTCCCTCTTGATACTGGGCGATATTCACAGACTGGTTACTTTGCTTTCCGCTGAAGTAATACGGAATGTGCAGACTCTCATAAGGTACACTTGCACGTAGGAGCGCATCCAACCCGAATCCTAAAGAAGGATCATAGGTCTCTAGTTTGCCCAATATGAATTTACCCAGATCGTACCCTTGGACCACAAAATTGCTAGGTGGATACCCATACTTCTGGAGGTAGCTTTGGCGGAGGGCTTCAAAATTACAATCCTCTGGATTCTGGAGATGAGAGGTAGAGAAAATCAACTCATAGCTCTCTTTGATGTCACGAGGTATAGCATTGTAGCTGGATCTGAAGTGTGGAGAGCCCATGACGGGCATCAGTTTGTTGCGTTGACGTAGCACGTTGATGATCAAACCTGCGGCTTCCTCATTCCCCATGACAGGGATATACACGCCAGAACCTGTAGAATCATCGGTAATCTCTCCTACCAACTTAGGGATTTGTTTGACAGCTAATTCATAGTCAGAGTTGAAATTTAATGTATCAATCATTCCCCCCTTGAGGATAAACTGGTCCGCAAAGTGAATCGCTAGATTTTGTGTCGCTCCTCCACCATCTGTAAATACATACACACGATCCAAGCCTAGTACATCGTACGCATAGTCAGCCATACGGCGCCCGTGTGTCTCAGAAGAAGGATGCCCCAAAAAGGTAAACTGCTTCCCCTCCACCAAGTCTGGCGTCGGACTCAAAGGCACCACCATCGGTACGCCTCTACTCTCCGCCCATTCGGATAGGATGCGCGTCTGTGCATTGTATATGTCCCCCACAACAAGCGTGGGAACGAGTTGATCCAAACGATCAAGTGAAAGCCGCGTCTGAGATGTGTCTCGCTGAGAATCAAATAGCTCCACATATAATTGTTTTCCTTTCGTCGTATCAAATTCGTCAATAGCCATCTGAAAACCTTCCATAAACTCCAGACCTAAGCGGTTTTTTCCTGGAATCTCTCTGTTGAACAGATTGCTGGTTTCATCTAAATACAAAGGAAGAGAAAGCGCGAGTCGGATAATATTGGGTTCAAATAAGGTTTGAGGATCCTCTACCTCATTGGTTCCCAATATCTTCGTCAAGAATTCAGACTCATCATTTCCCGTTTTCTGGAAAACCTCAAATTGTGTTTTGGCCTCTTCCAGATTCCCTTCTTGAACCAACTTGAAAATGATGGCCTCTTTGACATACACACGCCAAGATTTGGGAAATCTTGCTTCGATCCCCTTTAGTTTTTCTATCGAAAACTGTGTAAATAAGGCCTCTTGAATATGGACCAATGCGTCATCCTGCAAGGCAGGATCAGACGATATATCTGCGATTTCTGTGAGCTTCACAAGCCCTTCTACTTTATCATATTCCCGCGCTTTGTGCATACGGATCAGTGCCAGATGATACTCTGCTTCCTCCACATATCTAGACTCTGGAAATCCAATGACCAGCTTTTCAAAATTTTCCTTTGCGACATCGTCGTAGTTGGCGTAGTATGCTGCCAGACCTGCATAGTATAAAGCCATGGTCGTGGACCTGTGCATCTTCTCCCCTATTGCTGCATCGAAGGCATCCAATGCTTCGGGATAGTCCTTGCTCCGCAACAACCTTCTGCCTTCTGTGATGGACTGTTCAGCATCAGGATCTACAGGGATCTCAGCCACTTTTTGAAATAAAGAACAAGCAGAAAGGCTGATGGCCAGCCAAATGAGGATAAGATAGCGAGTGGTCATAAGTGCAATATCAGTTAGCTAATAGTGTTTACAGATGAGATTTTGTCCTTTTGGCACAGATTCACTGTAAACCTGAAGCGTAAGATTCAAACGACCTCTAAAGATAGAGGTGATTTTTTAATCTTCGGTTATAAACAAGAAATTCTCCTGAGACTTTTTTTCGCAATTTATACATTTGACCCCTTCCTTTGAGTATTGGAGGATATTGACTGATTGATTGACTGCCTGTCCACGAAAGTCCATATCCATATGTAGGCCCGAAGTCACGGGATGATTGCGAATAAAAGTGCCTAGATCGTACAAAGATTGGTCCACATAATCTGATAGCACCTCTCTTGTATATTTTCCAAGATCAAATCCTTGCACCATATATTGACTGGGTGGATATCCGTAGGTCTTCAATACCGATTGAAAAAACTTTTCCACTTCGAATGTTCCTTTCTCCAAAAAGTAACTCGAGGTGTATAAGAGCTTGTATCTTTCTTTTAGATCCCGATCAATGTTGTTGTAACGTTCTCCCCAGTGAGGTCCACCCATGATTTTCATGTCCACATCCAGTGCTTGCATCTGACTGACGATTAGTCCTGCTGTCTCCTGCTGTCCTTGAATAGGAATATAAACCCCATCGGCTCCTGAGACCTTCAACTCTCTGACCTTTTGAGTGATCTCTTTCCGATCCTCTTTTTCTTCCGCCAATGGGACTTCATACAAGATACTCTTGCCTCCAAGGGTATCGAATAATTGCTGAAAAGAAAAAGCAAGTAGCTTCGCACTATTTCCTCCGTCTGACCAGACGACAACTGTATCTAGAAGCAAGTACTGCCGAGCATAGATCGCCATGGCTTCGGCATGTTGCTGAGCCGATGGGTGGGCTAATAATACGTGGGATTTATTGTAAGAAAGAGAAGAGGAAGGGCTAAGCGGTACGATTTGGGTGGTCGTTTGGGCTTCGCACCAAACAGAGAGTTGCCTAGATTCCCGATTGAAAATGTCTCCAATCACCAAATCAGGTTCCATGACATCTAGGCGAGCAAGAATCTCTTCCATCGTCATTGAATCTCTCTCAGAGTCCAGGATTTCTACATAGACCTTTGCCGTACCCTCTAAACTATCCTCCAAGCCCATCAAAAAACCCTCTACCCACTCCATCGCGATCTGTTTTTGCTTGGGTAGTTCTTCTGCTCCTTCCCAGACCATGGGATTATCCCCCCAATTTGCTGGAATGACCACAGCAACTTTGAGTACATCTGAGCCTACATATTTATATTCTGGCTCCTTGCGTATCATCGTCTCTACAAATGGAGAGAATAAACCGTAGCTTTCTTGGTAATATCGATACATTTCTCGCACCATCGAGAAGCGCTCTTGCTGATAATAGTGGTGAGCCAGTGCCTCGACAAAATAGGTCTGCCTAAGGGTGTCAAAACTGAGCATCCAAAGCTCCAGGCTATCATCTGGTACTTCGAAGAATAAATATTGCTGCGTAGCGAGATAAGCATCCTGTCTCAAGCTCTGAGTAGAGGCGGAGTCTACCAGATCAAAGAGGATCGCCAACGATTGTTTTTGAGTAACATTGGCCGAGTCTCGCAACCCCATGATTCCCAGGTGATACAGAGCATCCTCTCTGTACCTGGAATCTGTGTACTCCCTGCCAAAAGCCATGAAGTACCTCTCTGCTCTTAACCAGTCCTCTAAAAAGT
The DNA here is from genome assembly GCA_039820545.1 of Bacteroidota bacterium. Taxonomy (GTDB): domain Bacteria; phylum Bacteroidota; class Bacteroidia; order J057; family J057; genus JALEFZ01. Next base: position 7,369 of record JBCBPW010000006.1, read on the forward strand.
AGTGACTCAATCCGAGAAAATATCTTGCGGTACTTGTCGCTTGATGGTCGGGGCGCCTACTCGCTGCTTGGAAGGCTTGTGCAGCAAGATCGTAGCTTCCTTGGGAAAGAAAATATTTTCCTTGCTCGATGAAGTTTTCTGCTGTGGTATCTCTTTGCAAGGAATCAGGTAAGAACTGGGTTTGAGCTTGGGCCATGTGAATCATTCCCAGCAAAAAGAGCAAAACAAAAAATCGCATATACATTGTTCATTTTACATTGTTCATTTTTCACCTGTCAGTTAATCCAATTTATGATATCTGATACATGAAAAATGAACAATGCTTCTGTTATTCCCATTCGATGGTTGCGGGGGGTTTAGAGCTGATGTCATATGTGACGCGGTTCACGCCTTTGACTCTGTTGATGATTCGGTTGGAGATCTCTGCGAGGAAATCGTAGGGCAGGCGCGACCAGTCGGCTGTCATCCCGTCTCGACTTCCTACTGCACGCAAGGCAACCACTTGTTCATATGTCCTTTCATCTCCCATGACTCCTACAGAGGCTACAGGAAGTAGGACTGCAAATGCCTGCCATACCTTGTCATACAGGTCAAACTCGCGAAGGCCATTGATAAATATGGCATCTACTTCTTGCAATAAGGCGACTTTTTCGGCGGTGATATCTCCCAGAATACGGATGGCTAGTCCTGGCCCAGGAAAAGGATGTCTACCCACAAAGCTTTCACTCAGTCCCAGGTCTCGTCCTACTTCTCGTACTTCATCTTTGAATAAATACTTGAGAGGTTCGACCACTTGGAGTTTCATCTGCTCTGGTAGACCGCCCACATTGTGATGGGACTTGATGGTGGCAGAAGGACCTTTGACCGAAACACTTTCGATCACGTCGGGGTAAATGGTGCCTTGTGCCAAATAGGTGATATCTTTTAATTTATCTGCTTCCTCTTGGAAGACTTCAATAAAGACCCTACCGATGGTCTTACGTTTGGTTTCGGGATCGGTTACACCTGCCAGCTCTGTATGAAATCTTTCGCGTGCATCTACGCCTATCACATTGATTCCCAGCACCTCGTATTGCTGTAAAACTTCGTGAAATTCATTTTTTCGCAATAATCCATTATCCACAAATATACAGTACAATCGATCTCCAATGGCGCGATGAATCAAAGAAGCTGCAACGGTAGAGTCCACCCCTCCTGAAAGCCCACAGATCACACGTTGGCCTTCCAATTGCTCTTTCAACTCATCGACTGTGCTCTGAATAAAACTGGCGGGGGTCCATGTAGGAGAAATCTTACAAACTTTGTACAGGAAATTTTGAATGATGTGGGTACCTTCCAATGAGTGCGTCACTTCTGGATGAAATTGCAATCCATAGATCGGCAGCGAGCGATGCTGAAAAGCCGCAATCTCGACAGAGTCGGTACTACCCGCCAAGACAAAGCTATCAGGCATCTCCGTAATTGTGTCCGCATGGCTCATCCACACCTGTGACTGTGGGTTGAGGGCTTCAAAAATGGGGGCACTTTTCTCACGCTCAAACATGGCGCGTCCATATTCCCGCTTTTCTGCTGAGGCGACTTTTCCGCCTTTTTGCTTGGCGATCAATTGTGCGCCATAGCAAACTGCCAGGATAGGTACTTTATTCCATACTGCGGAAAGATCGATGTCAGGGGCTCCTTCATCATTGACTGAGCAAGGGCCTCCTGAGAGGATAATCCCTCCCAGATCCTCTGCAAATGTGACTCCCCTATGATAGGGGATGATCTCGCAATATATATGTTGCTCACGTACGCGTCTGGCAATCAATTGCGTATACTGTGAGCCAAAATCTACAATCAGTACTTTTTGATCCATGCGGCAAAAATAGCACTTTTTATGGATCGTGAAGGAGTTTCGTTGGGATTGATGATGGGAAGAGCGTCTTTCTGAATAAATGGATAGAATCCTTACCTGACTTAAGTAGATAGACAGATACAAACGATCATCCCACAAGAGATTTCACTTCATCCAAGGTATCAGACTTTAAAGTGTTGGCATCCAAAATCTAATCATATGTAAGATACCTGATTTCTTTCGCCATAGTACTTGACACATACCCTTAAGTATATATGATTTTATCCTTATTAGGACATACTTCTTGTGAAGTCAAAATAGCTTTTTGGAAGCTTTCAATTACCAAAACTTTTAACTAATGTTGAAACTTCGAACTACCATTCTTAACCTATCTATGGCTAACAAAATCATCTACTGGGTTTCAACCCTTCTCGTCAGCATCATGTTTTTCTTCTCTGCCTCTATGGCTTTACAAGCCACTCCAGAGTACTTGGAGGGACTAAATGCAATGGGATTCCCTGATTATTTCCCTTCTTTTCACGGACCATTAAAACTCTTGGCAGCCATTGCGATTCTCATTCCTCGCCGCTTTGTTTTGAAGCATTGGGCCTATGCAGGGATGATCTTTACCCTGATCTTTGCAATTGTGGCGCATCAGTCTGTGGGTGACCCTGTCATTCCCCAGATTATTGGAATCGTGTTGACGCTGGTATCCTACTACTTCTATTTGACACGGATGACTTTTCCTTCCCTCCCATTCATGAAAATGGTGCCCATATCAAACTAGTATATAACGTCATCCCATTTCGAAACAAACCTTTGGATTTCTTAAGAAAGAGCCGAAGGTTTGTTTATATATTCCGCAAAAAGCCTCATAGCTCGTGACCACAATGCTTACAATAAACGGCATCATGCGTATGGCCATATTTTCCACAATTGGGACAGCATATGGTATTGATATCCGCCTCCTTAGCTTCAGTTTTGGCTAGCTCGACTGAGACGATACCTGTAGGCACGGCAATGATGGCATACCCCAGAATCATCACGATAGCTGCTAAAAACTGACCAAAATCTGTTGTAGGCGAAATATCTCCATACCCTACCGTCGTGAGTGTCACAATAGCCCAATAGATGCTTCGTGGGATACTGGAAAATTTGCTTCCCTCTCCTCCTTCCACCAAATACATGGTCGATCCAACAATGATGACAATGGTCAAAACAGCAAAAAGAAAGACGGTAATTTTGGTTCGACTCGCTCGAAGCGCAAGCACAAGAATCTGAGACTGTCTGAGATAATTCCCCAGCTTAAGTATGCGGAATATACGCAACAATCGCAGGGCTCGAATCGTCACCAAGAAATGAGAACCTGCGACAATGAGGCTTAAATACGTGGGGAGAATGGAAAGTAAATCAACGATCCCATAGAAGCTGAAAATATAGTTCCATGGTTTCTTAATCGCGTATATCCTGAGAATATATTCCAAAGTAAAAAGGACTGTTACAATCCATTCAAGATATAGAAAGAGGGTTCCGAACGCATGGGCGATGCTTTCTACTGATTCGAGCATCACCACTACTACACTCAGTACGATCAAAACCAATAGAGCTACATCGAATCCCTTGCCAGCAGGCGTATCCGCTTCAAATATGATTTCGTGTACCTTGAGCCTCAATTGTTCATTGAAACTTTTTGACTCAACCGACTTTTTTGCCTCCATGAGGATAAAATTGTTGAAAACTTTGCTAATAATAGTCAATAAGTATAGAAAATACGCACTTCATGCATTGGTTGACATAGGGGAAATGTATATATTTGCGATTCGGATGAAGAAGCCTGGGTTTACATATTACCTATTACTGATCCCACTACTCCCTGTGGTGTTACTGTCGTTTAAGAAAATCGACAAGATCAGCTTCTTTAATCACTACTTCAAAGTTATAGAGGAAGTCGAGCTGCGCAACTCTCAAGAGTTGACCGATGAGGGCTTGGCAGTCTGGTACATACCTTCTACAATACAGTCAACATCTATTTCTGCTTTCCAAACCATGTATCTTTGGCTATGGGCAGCGGTCTTAGGAACTGTCATTGGTATACTATCAGTAGGGATCAAACACATCCTACCCTCTCATCTCCTCCTGCATCCCGCAGTAGCTTGTCGTAACCTCTACCCCATCCGCGCCCCTTAGGATCTGTCTTTCACGCATTTCTTCTCCTCCTACAGCATTCTCCAAGAATTCTGAACGGAATGGCTATAGTTATGCACGTATCATTTCGTACCCAAACACATATTTACTTATACATTCATTTGACAATCAATCAATTGAACATTTTTTATCATGCGTAATAAGAATACAGTTATTTTTCTACTGATCGTTTTTACGGCGATTTGTGGATATAACCTGTACTGGACCTACGTCCAGTTCGATTCAGATGGCGAACTCGCCAACTATCGAGAGCAGGTAGCACTTTTAGACTCCAATAAAGCCAATTGGAGTGTCGCAGACTCTGCCATAAGTGAAGAGTATGCGGCTTTGTTGACAGATGAAGAATTTCAGGGCACACGTAAAAAAGCGATTTCCAATTCTTTTAGTCTCGGTCTTGACCTTCAAGGAGGGATGTTTGTGACACTCGAATTGGGAATTAGAGAGCTCGTAAAAAATCAGGCAGGTAATCAAAACGATCCTGCCTTGATTGCGGCACTCGACTGTGCCTCTCAGAAGCAACAGGAGCAAGCGCAATCCTATGTCTCGCTATTTGTATCTTGCTACAAAGAACAAAACCCCAATGGAAGCTTAGGTGTCCTTTTCTCAAGTGAAGAGTTGAATATCAGCGTGAGCTCGACAGATGACGAGGTGGCAACCATACTAGAAGAGAAAGCCACATCTGCCATCGATCGTACGTTCAACATCTTGCGTACGCGTATTGACCAGTTTGGTGTGGTATCTCCTAATCTGCAAAAGCAAGAAAGTACAGGTCGTATCCTACTCGAACTTCCAGGCGTCAAGGAGCCAGAGCGTGTACGTAAGCTCCTCCAAAACACAGCAGAGCTAGAGTTCTACGTATGTCGTCCGATTTCGGAAACAGCTCCTTACTTGACAGCTATCAACGAATTTTTGCGTACCGAACGCGGATTGAATGATACAACAGCCACAGACTCATCTGAGGCTATCGCCTCTGCTGAAGGAGGAGAAACAGAAGGTGATGAGGCAACAGGCGATGGGGAAGAAGTTGCAGAAGGTGACGAGGAAGAAGGCTCAAACGAACTGAGCGACCTTGTATCTGGTGAAACAGATTCTGTGGCACAGGAATTGAGCCAGGAGGAAGAATTGGCGCGTTTCAAGCGTGAAAATCCTTTTTTCGCTGTATTGAGCCCCAACACACAGCCTTCTGGACAAAACGATCCTACTGTGGGATATTCCCGCTACACCGATACAGCTGAAGTAAATAGAATCCTCAAGCGTGAGGATATTCAGGCATTGATTCCCGAAGACTTGAAATTCGTTTGGTCCTTCAAAGGAATTGACGGAAATCCTGAAATCTACCGTATGATCGGTATTCGTCTCAATGAAGAGGGAGAAGCTGACTTGAATGGAGATGCCGTCGCTACTGCACGCCAAGACTTTGATCCTACGACGGGTCGCGCGGTCGTCAGTATGCGTATGACTGCAGAAGGAACGCGTACTTGGGGGCGGATTACACAGGCAAATGTAAATAACCACATCGCGATTTTGCTAGACGGTTTTGTTTATTCTTTCCCTGTAGTAAACCAGCCCATCCTCACAGGTAACTCTCAGATCTCTGGTGACTTCACACCAGATGAAGCCAAGGACTTGGCCAACGTACTCGAAGCAGGTAAACTTGATGTACGCCCACGTATCGAAGGAGAAGAAACGGTAGGACCTACACTAGGTGCTGAAAACATCAACTCTGGTATGTTGTCTTTCATCGGTGCCTTTATCGTGACGCTGATCTTCATGGGGATCTACTATGCACGTTCAGGTATCATCGCGAACTTGGCATTGCTGGCGAACTTATTCTTCATCTTGGGATGCTCTGCGGCCTTCACGATTGTATTGACACTTCCAGGTATCGCGGCGGTCGTATTGACTGTAGGTATGGCGGTCGACGCCAACGTACTGATCTTCGAGCGTATCCGTGAAGAATTGAAGAAAGACAAGACGCTGAAAGCATCGATCAAGGCTGGTTTCTCCAACGCATTCAGCTCTGTAATGGACGCGAACATCACGACCTTCTTGACAGGTGTCGTACTCTACGTATTTGGTGTAGGTCCGATTCGTGGTTTCGCGGTTTCTTTGATGATCGGTATCGTAACTTCTTTGATTTCTGCGCTGATCATTACACGTTTGATCCTAGATTACTATGCCAATAGAGGTGGCCAATCCCTGAACTTTGGGTTCTCTTGGACCACAGGACTCTTCGACCAAGTAAAAATCAACATGGTTTCTCGTCGCAAGCTGTTCTACTATATCTCTCTTGGAGTAGTAGCAGTAGGTCTTGTAGGTATCTTCATCGTGAAGCCCAAAACAGGGGTAGACTTCAAAGGAGGTCGCCAGTATAAGATGGAGTTCCTAGATCAAAGTGGGGCACCTAACTACCTAGAGCCAGGCAATATCGAGCAAATTCGTAAGGATCTAGCGGGTGTATTTACAACAGATGCACCGATCATCAAGACCGTAAGTAGCGACAACCAGCTTCTGATCACAACGGCCTTCCTGATCAATGATCGTACGGCGACAGACTCTGTCAAAAATATGATGGTCGCGAGTCTCAAACAGACGCTCGGCGAGGAGACAAATATCAATGTACTCAGTGTATCTGATGTCGGTCCTACCGTAGCGAACGACATCCAGACAGCGGCTGTTTACTCGGTGATCTTCTCACTCTTGATCATCTTCTTGTATATCCTGATCCGTTTCCGCAAATGGCAATACTCACTAGGTGCAGTAGCTGCGGTCTTCCACGATGTAATCATCGTGTTGGGTATCTTCTCCTTGCTCAGTGAGATTGATCTTGGATTTAATCTGGAGGTGGACCAAGCATTCATTGCAGCCTTGCTGACCATCATTGGTTACTCGATCAACGATACCGTGGTCGTGTTTGACCGTATCCGAGAGAACCTCGGCGAGATGAAGGCATCTCCACTCAAGGAGATCTACAACGTCTCGATCGATCAGACCATCAGCCGTACACTGATTACCTCTTTCACGACCTTCTTGACAGCCTTGATTCTGTTCTTGTTTGGTGGTGATGTCATCCGCGGATTCATGTTTGCGATCCTGATTGGTATCGTCGTAGGTACCTATTCTTCGATCTTCGTAGCAAGCCCAATTTCTCTTGATCTCTTGATGAGAGATGCAAAAGATGAGGTAAAAGCTTAATTTATAGGATCTAGAGGCAGCCCAAAGGGTAACCTCTAGGTCTTTTTTTCGTTTTATGACCTGTAATCGATATTTTGCCTTAGTGGAAAATTATTTACATTTGATTACCTAAAGAGGTGAGAAGCGAGAGCAGGGAACCGAGATAAACCATATTTTCGTCTCGATTCTTCCGTCTCGATTCTCTCATTCTAAGAGATTCACCTATTACTAAAACCTATATGCTATTTTTGCTTCAGGATCCTGCTAGTTTCGGAGCAGCAGATTCAGCCCAAGTTGTCCAACAACCCGACTCACTCCTAGAATCCGTCACCCAAAGTATCGAAGGAACAGTCGCCATGGCTGTTTTAGTCGTATTGCTAGCTGTTGCCATTTTCATCTACATCGAAAGACTGCTGACCATCAATCGGGCAAATACCGATTCTGAAGACTTCATGAAGGATGTTCGTCGCCTCGTGCTATCAGGTGACATACAGGGCGCACTCAAACTCTGCGAATCCAAAAATGATCCATTTGCACGCATGATTCACAAGGGGATTTCTCGCCTCAAAGCAGGTGCCTCCCTCAAAGATATTGAAGGTTCTATCGACAATGTGGGCAACCTCGAAATTTATCGTCTAGAGCGCCGCCTCTCAGTTTTGGCAACCATTTCAGGTGCTGCGCCTATGATTGGATTCCTGGGTACCGTACTCGGTATGATCGCCGCCTTCGCTGCCATTGTACAGACAGGTGGCTCGGCTTCAGGGGTCGAACTAGCAGGAGGTATCTCGACAGCGATGTACACGACAGCAGGTGGTCTGATTGTAGGTATTTTGGCTTATCTCGCCTACAACTCCCTCACTTCTAGCGTCAATCGAGTCGTATATAAGCTAGAGATCACTACGAATGATTTCATTGACTTACTACAAGAGCCTGCGGGCTAGTCTTCTCTTTTACTTTTCACCATTAATCCAACCACAAGATGGCACTTAAAAGAAGAAGCAAACCCATTGTTGAGTTCAGCTTTGCCTCCGTAGCAGATATCGTATTTCTTCTGTTGATCTACTTCCTTTTGACTTCTACCTTCGTGAAGCAAGGAAGCTTGGATATTCAGTTGCCTACTTCAGCTTCAGACAAGCCCAGTCCTGACGGAAACTTTGTTACTGTTACACAAGAAGGCACCTTCTCATGGAAATCCAAAGGAGGTAGCGAGCGCATCGTCGAGGATCGCAGCGAACTAGAGGGCTTGATTAAAGACGCTTTTGATAGCGATGAAAACCCCAACAACGACGTCGTAACACTCCGTATTGATAAGCGGGTGATTTTTGAAGACGTCGCATTTGTCATGGATAAAGTCGCGAAGAATAAAGGACAGATTATTTTTATGACGGAGAAAGGAAACTGACCGTAATCATAAATAATGAGAGGCTGAAAGGGTTATTTAGCACTTTCAGCCTTTTTTATTCTCCTCTTTTTGGGAAAAGATCAGGTGAGCATGCCTAGGATGAATTAGATGAGCAGGCCATGGCGGTACTCCTACTTAGGTCAATTGAATCTTCCTTTTTTACATTTGTTTATCTCCCAACGCTGGATGAGAAATTCCTTTAATATGGATTGATTTTCCAAATTGGAACTGGGCTTAAACGCACCTCCGATGGGTTGGCCTGTCTCACATAAGATTGCCGTCTCTCCCCTTAGTGCATATTTCTCTCCACCTTCGTACATGATGATTTTCATGACTCCAGGATCTACTCCCCCACGACAAACCAATACATAAGGTAAGCTGATTTCACTGAGGCCATCCTGATCTACATCGGTTACTGTTGTCGCCTGAGGAATAAATCCCGTGTACCAATCTACTCCATAACACTCCATGAAATCATATATACGCCATATTTTCTGGAACACCTTTTCCCCCTTCTTCTTCACAAATAGGTAGGCATGAAGCGCTGATTTATCTTCGATTGCGTACTCAGAGGAATCTTCCAAATAGTCTTTCCAATCAAATTGTCCCGTTACTGTTTGCACGAGAATATTTTCCCCTATACCATCCTCCCAAGTAAGCGCTTCCACAACATTTCCTCTAAATTCTAGATAGCGAGGGATCTGATCGTAGGACAGCGGGTTAACTTGAAGGGTAGAATCTGTCTGCGCTTGATCCCAAATGGATTGATTCGTTGGGGTTGTAGGATAAGGAAATCTATTACGAGAATCATCCGTTTGACCGTAGACTAAATGGAAAACAAGGAAAATATAAATAAGAGGGTGTTTCATGATAAGATTATTTTCGCTAGGTGGTTTCTCTCAAACAAGATAATTACATAGGATATAACGCCTACAGTTTTATCTTATCATTTCTGGTAAAAACTGCATCAAAGCTCCATTCTATTGTCTTCGCCCTTATTTATTCTACCATCAAGGATTTATCCAGTACTTCCCATTCGCATCTATATTTCATATGCCAATATCCATAGATAATTGTGAAAAACGGGGCTTTTCTCTTATTTGAAATTCTAAAAACTAACTTTCAATACAAGCCAAAAATTCATGTTTTACACAGTCCTTAAAAACGGATGTTGGATGGCAGCATGTTTCATGTTTGCTTTAGGAACGCTCCAAGCCCAGGTCGAAGTTCCCGCGATTCACTCCAATATGGATAGCGATCGTGAAGGAGTATACGTCACTTTTAGAGGTGAAAAGTACTACGACACAGATCGAGTACCCGAAATGACGCTTACCCAAGCTATGGGTAATCCAGAAGGCACAAAGATTGGCATCAAATTCAATTTTAATAAGAGAGGCTTTTCTGGGAAATTGTACTATGGATTCATTCCTTATGGAGATTCCAAACACCCCCATCCTGTATTTTTTAAGCGCTGGTCTGAAATAGAAAAAGGAAAGGCATCTATAGACATCCTAGGTCAGCTCGAAGGCAGATACGATATGATCGGTTGGGCCAAAAATGGCTACGGTACACTTGGCTTTCGTGTGATGGGGGATGATGGTCAAGTCTACTACGATGGCAAAGTATCTTTCTCAGGTACAGGTCCCTTTGAGGTTGTTCCTACTGTGATCGAAGGCCCCTTCCTTCATCGCATGAAACCAACAGAAGCTACGATCGCCTTAACTACGCATGTTCCAGTTGATGCCACCCTCAAGATTAATGATCAAGAACTAAAGACGACGGGACAGACTCAACATGAAATCAAGGTCACAGGCTTGAAACCAGATACGGACTATGACTACACCGTTTCTGTAGGACCGATCGAGCAGACGTATACGCTCCATACTTCTCCCGAACCAGGGACACGCAAACCTTTGGTATTTGCCTATGCTTCTGACTCACGCGCAGGTCAGGGGGGCGGAGAACGTGACATCTACGGTTCCAATGCCTATATCATGAAAAAAATCATGGCCCTCGCCCATATGCAGGATGCAGCGTTCTTCCAATTTTCTGGGGATCTCATCAATGGCTACCTGACAAATGCAGGTGAAATGGATCTACAATATGCCAATTGGAAGCGTGCTGTGGAGCCTTTTGGACACTACTTCCCGATTTATGTCAGCATGGGCAACCACGAGGCCCTCATGCGCTCCTTCTACAAAGCAGATGGTGGCAGCGGATTTACGGTAGACCGTTTCCCCTACGCTACCGAGTCAGGTGAAGCTGTTTTTGCTCGTAATTTCGTCAACCCTCTCAATGGTCCTGCAAGCGAAGACGGTGCCTCATATGATCCCAACCCTGAGGTACAGGACTTCCCTAGCTACGAAGAAAATGTATTTTATTATATCTATGACAATGTAGCCGTGGTAGTCATGAATTCTGATTATTGGTATGCTCCCTCTACTGGACGTATCCCTGTGACAAGCGGAGGCATGCACGGATACATCATGGACCAGCAATTTGCTTGGCTAGAAAAAACGATCTTAGCTTTGGAAAGCAATGAGGCGATTGACCATATTTTCATTACACAGCATACGCCTTTCTTCCCCAATGGAGGTCATGTAAGCGATGATATGTGGTACAATGGAGACAATACGAAGCGTGCCTTTGCTGCTGGCAAGCCTTTATCACGGGGCATCATCCAGCGCAGGGATCAGATGCTAGATTTGATCGTCAACAAGAGCCAGAAGGTGCTGGGTATCCTTACAGGAGATGAGCACAACTATGCACGTACCACCATCGGGCCTGAGACACAAATTCACCCAGCAAACTTTCCTGAAAATCTGCGCATCAAACTTTCTCGAACCATCTACCAGATCAACAACGGAGCAGCAGGAGCACCTTATTATGCGCAGGAAACGACGCCGTGGACCCCTTTTGTAAGCGGATTTACCACACAAAATGCCCTTGTTTTATTCCACATTGAAGGAAAAAGCGTCACCATGCGCGTCATGAATCCAGATACGTTGGAAGAAATTGAGCAAGTAGAATTACGGAAGTAAAGAAATGATATTTGAGTCACTATGCACGAAGATGCAAGGCTCATTTTTGCTAACAAAGCACATACCCAGCAGTTAAAAATGCATGGAAGCAGGCTGACAAGTTTGCTTCCGTACTTTTTTGACCTCCAGACCAAGTAAACTGACAGACTAACCTACTACTATAAACACCTACATGAATAGAATGACTTTCATTGGATTCATAGGAATCCTAAGTTTTTTCCTAAGCTGTAACTCTACAGTAGACAATACCGATCAGCAGGCTCCTCCTCTCCCCAAGGTGGCAGGTCTTCCTACAGCCGACACAGACAATGGTGGCATTGACCTTCCGTCAGGATTTGGCGCAGTAGTGGTAGCAGATACCCTCGGCAGGATGCGTCACATTGTAGCCAGAGACAACGGCGATCTCTATATAAAAGGATGGAAAGGGGGAATATGGGCTCTTCGCGATACTACTAAGGATGGCAAAGCTGATGTTCAGAAAAAATTTGCAGAGGACATCAAAGGAACAGGCATAGATATTTATAAGGGAGATCTATATGCGTCCTCCCGAACCGAAGTATTTAGGTTTCCATTGGAGAATGAAAAGCTCCTACCTGGGAGTCGCGAAAGTATCGTTTCGGATTTTCCAGAACAGGGACAGCATGCGGCGAAGTCTTTTACCTTTGACAATCAGGGTAATATCTACATCAATGTAGGATCTCCCTCTAATGCTTGCCAAGATCAGCCGCGTACACCTGGTTCACCTGGACTTGATCCCTGTCCGCAGAAAGTATGGCAGGCAGGTATCTGGCGATTCGACGCGGAAGTTCCTGGACAGACGCAAAAAGCGAACGGTGTACTTTATGCTTCAGGCATCCGAAATGCCATTGCGCTAGATTGGAACCAAGCAACTGACGGACTATTTGCCATTCAACATGGACGAGACCAGTTGCACCAGCTCTGGCCTTCTACCTTCACCAAGGAACAAAGCGTGGAGCTCCCAGCCGAGGAGTTTTTACAGATAGATGAAGGTGATGACTTTGGATGGCCTTTCTGCTTCTACAACCATATGACTGAGCAGAAATTACTAGCTCCCGAATATGGAGGAGATGGACAAATCACGGGAAGGTGTGATGAGGCGAAGAAGCCTATTTTGGGTTTCCCTGGACACATGGCCCCCAATGATCTACTCTTTTACACAGGAGATCAGTTTCCAGAGAAATATAAAGACGGGGCATTCATTGCCTTTCACGGTTCTTGGAATCGTGCGCCTCAGCCACAGAAGGGATATTTTGTGGTATTTGTCCCCATGAAAAACGGAAAAGTAGTAGGTGAATGGGAACCTTTTGCTTATGGTTTTCCCCAGCTCGAAGTAGTAGAAAGTCCCTCTGATGCTGTATACCGCCCCTGTGGATTGGCACAAGGTCCTGACGGTTCTCTGTATGTAGCGGACTCTCAGAGAGGGCGTATATGGAGAATCATGTACTATGGAAGCTAAAGTAATGCTGAATGAATGAGTTATTGAATTTTTGAATAAAGATCTAACATGAAACGAATACTATTATGTCTTGGGCTACTTTCTGTCGTTTTGTGGGCCTGTGGACCTAGCGAAGAAAAAACGACTGAGAGGCCTCCTATTACAGATTCTGCTACCAAACCCAAAGTAGATAAAGCTGCGAGTCTAGGGGAAAAAGTCTATAAGATGAACTGCCTTGTATGTCATCAAAAAAATGGCAAAGGCAACCTCGGGCTCTATCCTCCACTGGCAGGTACAGACTGGGTAACGGGAGACAAAGAAAGGCTGATCGGTGTCTTGCTCAATGGGATGCAAGGTGAAATCGAGGTGAATGGGGAAACCTACAACAATGTGATGGCTTCCTATGCGACATTAAAAGACGAAGAGATTGCCGCTGTACTCACGTATATCCGTAGCAACTTTGGGAATGAGGCAAGTGCCGTAACAGCAGCCGAGGTAGCCGCTGTTCGTTCCAAGAGCTAGTTTAGGGGATACCACATAAATCCTAAAAGGAGTCGTCCCAATCAAAGGAACGGCTCCTTTTCTATTTAGCCTCTTTGATTCTACAACCCTTCCTCGCAGATCTCGTAACTCTATAAGCAAGCCATATTATGTACCATTAACCTAGCCCCCATACAAACCATGTCTAATCAAGTAAGATCCTTTCGAGCACCTGGAGTCCAAATTGACAATCTCGTCGATGGACTGCGACGCTGGCTATACCTTGATGGGTACCGCTCTCAGGCCCACGTACTCGAAGATGGGCGCACGGTAGTCCAAATTACCCAAAAAGGAGAGTGGCGAAAGATTGTGGGTATGTCTACTGCCTTAAATGTTGTCTTTACCCAAGACCAAGACGCGCTCTATCTTGAGATTGGAGAAGGAAAATGGATTGACAAAATAGCGGGGGGAGCTATTGGACTCTGGTTATTTCCTCCTTTGGCTTTGACCAATGCAGTCGGGATGTGGAATCAATCCCAGATGCCTGGTCGTATCATGGACTATGTCTACGATTATCTGCAAGCAGGCAGTTCTTATCATACCTCCTATGAAGAAGTAGATATTTATCAGGAAGAAGAGGAGGAACCTTTCCTTAGCAAGAAGCCTAGAAAACCCGTAGAAGAGGAGAAAGATCCGTTGGACGACCTCTTTGTCAAACTGGAAAAACTAGGACAGCTAAAAGAAAAAGGTATTCTAACCGAAGAGGAATTTTTACAACAAAAACAAAAGCTACTGGATGCCCAGTAGCGATGGATATATCTTTTCTCTTGTTACCTTTTATGGCCTTGGTTATGGCGACCAAGGCTTTTTTTTAGGGAGCCAGCGGAATATATGCTATCCTTGTCTAGCTATCTTCTCCTGATTCAACCACAACCGCTTCTTCCATGATATAGTTCATTTTGTCAACATCTGTATCGTTGAGTCGGAGTCTACCCTGGAAGGATCGAAAGTCATCCGTATAGAAAATAAGCTCTGGTTCACGCAACTCCAGCTCCATTACAGATTCAGGTCCTGCATTTCCACAGAAAAAACAAGAGGCAAAAGGATTGGCTGATAATACATAGCGCCCTGGCTGAACAGGAATAATATAGCCAGAGATTACAATGGTTTGTTTGTCAAGCGCCTTTACCTCAGGAGAGAAATAAGGGAAAAGAAGTAGCTCTTGTATATCCTCGAAATACTTTTCTTTGAAGGTGACGTTTGCCAAGTTTGTCCAATTGATCTGTTTGGCGTCTTCTTTGGCTTTGATAGCTTTGGGCGTAATGGAACTGACGGCAGAGGAATCCACTTTATCTGCCTGATCGACAGAAGTAGACTGGTTTTCACATCCTACCAATCCAATTACAAAGCCCAATATCAAAACATAAACTTGTCTCATATCTGTTGTTAGTCCTTTTGTACTATTGCTTCCTCCAATATATAGTTTAGTTCCAACTCCTGGTCATTCAAGCGAAGCGTACCTTTTAGGGTTACGACTTGATCCAGTTTGAGTTTCTTCTTTGGATTCTTCAGACGCAATTCCATGATAGATTCTTGCCCCGCACCTCCACAAAAGAAACAACTACTGAAAGGGAAGGCAGATAGATAATAAGAATTACCCGAAATATCTCCTGGGATGATAAACCCTTGAATGATAATCTCTTGGTTTTCCAGTGCTTTTACATTTTCCGAAAAGGTAGGCTTACCATACCAAAAGTTCTGCTCGTAATTCTGAATATAAGAATACTGTACACCTGCTAAGGTCTCCCAATTGGTCTTGATTTGCCCCCAGGATAGTAAGGGAAATGCCAATATAAAAATGAAGAAAAATCGTTTACCCATCTGCGAGTGTTTGTGAAATATTGAGGCTGAAGGCGCGGATTCCTGGAATCAATGCGGCAAGACCTCCAATAACCATGATTGCTAACAACAACCATAGTTCTTCTATCGATACGATCATTTGGGTCAAAGGATAGTGATAGGCCTCTTCAAAATAAAAAGATAGCACGCTTACCCCTATTCTACTTACAAGAATACCACAAACGTAGCCTAAAGCTCCTAGAATGATCCCCTCTAATAAGACCAGAATCAACAACTGCTCTCTGGATGCTCCCATGGTACGCATCAGGGCTAGCTCATATTTTCGATCCTTTAGAGAGCTATAAATCGAGACAAAGACGCTGATGCCAGAGATGAGAATAATCGCCAAAGCAATCATCTCTATCGTCGTCCTACCCACCGAAAACAGTTCTGTCAAGCGACTTACCTCAATGGCAGGTAAGGCCGCTTTCATCGAAGTTTCTTTATCCACCATCCGTGGCAACATCATCATGCCCATAGGACTTTTCCACTTGAGGAGCATGGCAGTGATTTCTTTATCTTCATCGTCATGCTCAGGGCCATGATCTTCTTCATCTACATGCTCCTCCTCGTCCTCTTCATGCCCTTCCTCCTCATGACCATGGTCGCTATGGATATCCCACACACTTTGTATAGGTGTCATGATCAACTGGTCAATGACTCTTCTTGACGGTGCCAGAATGCCTACGACTACATAGGCCTGTTCATCGTGTACACCTTCCTCTGTTTCTACATTGCCATGACTCCCATAAAATGTATCTCCTATAGATAGATTGAGTCGTTCGGCTACACCCGCCCCTATCGTTGCTTCAAAGGGTTCCTCCCATAGTTTTCCTTCTGCTAGCTCCCCTTCATAATGCTGAACGTAGCTATGCTCCGTACCTAAAATCCGATAGCCCTTATAACTATCTCCGTAGGCCATCATGATCCCTTCTTTGATAAGGGGATGCTTCAACAACTCTTCTGCCTCTTTGAGTGGGATATTGCCTGTAGGATTGTCGATGTGATATACGCTGGATAAAATAAGCTGTGTCGGACTCCCCTTTGCCCCTACGACCATGTCTATCCCCTTGATATTGTCCTTGAACTGGCCATCTAATTGCTGGCTCAAGATGAGCAAAAGCGAAATGATACTCACACCTAACGTAAGAAGCATCACACTCATCAAAGTATGTAATGGACGTTCTCTCAGGTTTTTCCAACTAAGTAATAAGAGGTTCATATACCTGGAATTATAGAGACTATCGGTTAAACGGGTAAAGTGAGAAAATGATATGGAAAAATAGGATTCGTCGACTAATCTAGCTCCACACTATGCGAAAAGTGTTCTTTGAGTCGGTTGTCATGTGTCACAATAATCAAGGCCGATCCTGCAGCGTGAGCTTGTTCTTCCAGTAGGTTGATGACTTCCTGTGTGTGGTAATCATCTAGACTAGAAGTAGGTTCGTCTGCCAGGAGCAATTTAGGTCTATTGATCAGGGCTCGGGCAATCGCTACACGCTGCTGTTCTCCGATCGACAGTCGGTAGGTCGACTGTTCTGACTTGGCTGCGATGCCTAGGCGAGCCAACATATCCATGATCTGATCATGGTCTACGGGATTCCCCGATAGCTTTTGCGCCAGCTGGAGGTTTTCTCTCACTGTCAAGGCAGCGACAAAGTGAGATTGTTGAAAGATGATGCCGATGTTTCGGCCACGGAAGCGATCCAGATCCTGAATGCTCAGCCGCGTGATATCGGTTTCATTGATGATAATCTCCCCCTCATGGGCTTGTAGAAGCCCACCCAATAAGTGAAGAAAAGTAGTCTTACCTTTACCTGAATTTCCGAGAATCAAGAGAGGGTCTCCTACACTAGCTGTAATATCAGGAAACTGAAACCGTTGTCTTTCTGTATAGGCAAATTTGAGCCCCGAACTTAAGATCATCATATAAAGATTATCTAGATTGATCGAATCTACTAAGTGAAACGATAGCCTCAAAAATACGGGAACTCTTTCGAAAGAAAAACCGTATTATATTTGCAACTTTGTTGCATAAAGGCAGTTGGACTGTTATTTCTTTTATTATTACACACGCAAATATTCATGCACTTTAAATCGACATATTCAGATTACGTTGGAATAGCAAGCGCGTTATTGTGTTTGATTCATTGTCTTGTCGGGCCTATCATACTGGGAGCGGCTTCACATGCACATGATCATGCACACACACACGAAGGCTCTATTTTCCTCGCCCCTGCTTGGGATTACGTTTTCTTGACGATAGGTTTCATCGCCGTTTGGTTTTCTGCCAAGCACACCAGCGTCCGAAACAGAAAGTTGCTTTTATGGGCTTCTTTCGCCTGTCTGGCAGGCTCTATCTTCCTGGAAGCGTATGCAGAAATGTTTCATTACTTCGTCTACGCATCTTCCTTCTTCCTCATCGTAGTTCATACGATGAATATTCGAGAGTTGATCGTAGCGAATCATAAAGCTTAACGATAACATACGTCGACAAATACCAATCATAGGTCTGCTTCATGCAGGCCTTTTTTTATCTGGTAGATTGGTCTTTTATCACACCCTCAAATAGCCAGTCAGCCACTAGTTGGCGATTCTTCTCGATCACCAGACGGGCCTGATCGTTGCTGTTTCTAATATTGCCCAGCTCGATAAAGACGCTTGTAGGAATGACCTCTCTGAGCATGTGCAAATCTCTAGAAGTAACCGTTCCTGTATAGCCCCTACCCTTTCGATACTGATCGTATTTCTCAGCGATTGTCTGATGCATTGCTGTCGCAAATCGCTTACTAGGAGAATCCTGGATCTTGTGGTAAAAAAACATGTCTATCCGCTCCTTCTTACTATCAGAATCTACGTGTATGACAATCGTCCGTTGATAGGTGACTCCCTGTCGTTTATTTTTTTTATACAACCTATTGATAATATCTGACCGTTGGGTAAGTCGATCGGATTGGCCAGTAGGAATGGGTTTGTTCAACCACGCTTCCTCATCTTTGTCGCAGGGGAGAATCTTTCCCTCCCTAATTCCATCGTCATTGTCTCTTATAATCAGGTAGACTGTAGCTCCATGCATCAGTAGATTTCGACCCAATCTTAGCGATATATCATAGGCATACTCATCCTCACAGAGCTGGTACTTACCATACTTACCGACAGCTCCAGGATCAATCCCTCCATGTCCTGCTACGAGGTAATACACCTTGCCTCTGAGAGCATTACTTATCAAGGGCACAGAAGCGTATTTAGAGCCAAAAATCATATAGTTTCCCCTAGTCTTGGTTTTCACGTTTGCAGGAGGAGGATTGGCGACTACAGGTTGAGGGGCTTCTTGAGATTGCTCAAATGGAAGTGTCTCCTGAATACAATGGATCTTGCTGTAAGGTACCCACAACTCGAGATCCACTCGATAATCATTGGCCTTGATCCCCATTTTCATCATAGTCATGTTGTACGCTTGCACGCTTTCAGCCCAAGACAAGTCATTATTTCCCACGGTAGATCGGATAGAGGTCTTGTTGTAGGTGTATTGGTAGATGGGCAAATAATAGGTTTTCCCTTGTATCAATCCCTTATTTCGTGGCAATTGATTGACTTGGTAGAAAAAGGACTTGTTACAGGGGTTATTCACTTGATAGCGGTCAAGTAGACGGATGACCCCATCCCCACGCTTAGCGATGACTTCTACGAAACGATCTACCTGTCCCCAAGTAGGTTGTGAGAGCGCAAGAAAGAGACCCAAGAGCAAGAGGTGGATACGATTATCCATATGAGCTGGAGCTAAGAATATTGAGAAAAAAGATAAATGAGCGTAAGTTAAAGTTGTGAAAATGGGTATTTGCATAGCATATATCCCATATTTGAACGAAAAAACGATCCTTTCCTTTCAACTATTGGTTAAATTTATTGATCATTAGAGAGCAAACAAAGTCTGAGTTGCCATGAAAAAGCCCATCCTCCGTACGCTCTCCTTCCTAATCCAGCTCATTTTGATGCTGGTCCTACCTTTTTTCATCCTTATCAAAGGTTCCACTTGGCTCTATCAATCTTATGACTGGCCCTGGTGGGGAGCTGTAGCTACCATGCTTGTGCTTGATTTTCTCTTACTCTTGATCTATGTCGCAATGCTATATGACTGGATTCGTGGACCAGGGAAAATGTCTAAAGGCTCAATCAAGTTGAAATCTGTCCTAGTCGTAGGGCTTATGGGCTTGTTTATTGGCTACACTGTTTTTAATCTTTCGGGGGCAAATGCAAAGGGAGAAGAAGTTAGAAAAGAATATTCCTCTCTACATCCTCTCCTACGTGTAGCTGTAGGCACGATGATCCTTTTCAATCAAGATATATTGGTGACTGACATGGCGAGAGGGCATCAAGATTACCAAAAAATGGGCCTCAAATCTAAGAAGCATTCCCTCCACTATCCACAGTCCGATGGCTTTGTCCATGCGATGGATCTACGTACCAAAGGCTACTCTGAAACGCGAAATGAATTGCTGAGCTTTTACTTTAAGATCTTGGGATTCAATACACTCAGGCATGTGGGTACAGCAGACCACCTTCATATTTCCTTATCCTCTAAGGATCGACCAGGTGCCATCTGATTCAGCTGATATTTATTTCTGCCGCTTCCGATTCAATCCTACAATGACTTTTTTGGAGTGGATCTGTTCCAATGTCTTGTTGAGATTGTAAAGTGTGGTATCCACCTGTCGAGAAAGAGTAGAATCATAGACCAATCGATTCAGTAAAGATTCAGAATTCTCTACTTGTGTCAGGAGTTTTTCCAAATGATCCATTTGATGGTTGAGTCGCTGGATCAGTTCTTGGGACTGGACGAGTGTATGGCTGACCTGATCTACTTCGATCTGCTGAATCATCTCATCGGTATGAGCCATCATGCGAGAGGCATCTGCTAACAGCGTATCAAGTTGGCGACTTTTTTCTTGTATGTCGGAGAGCCAGTCTTTCTCTTTCGCTAGTGCCGTCACCTCTACCAAATCTCTTGAAGCCTCATCCAAGTGGGATACGATACGTCCAGGGGCCTCAGGATCTATATGCTGGCTCATCTGGGACATCCACTGAAACAGACTGTCCAACTTCCCTAGTTTACGGTCTAATCCCTGAAGCGAGATCTGATCTGCCACCTGCCCAAACTCACTAAATGAAGCGGCAAAATCCCAGGCTGTATTTCCTCTCAATGTATCTTGAACGGATAATTGCCGTCCTTTCTGTCCAGGAAGTAGATACACCTGCTTTCCCCCCATCAGTTCCTTCAATTGGATCTCTGCATAGGCATCCTGAAAGAGGAGAATTTCCTCATCTAGGGTAACCGTCACATATACAGCTTCCTGACTGGGACGAATAGACTCGACACGGCCCGCTTGATAGCCCCGCATCTTGACAGGATCCCCCACAAGCAATCCACTGACATCCTGAAACTTCAGTGTATATCGTTGGACAGAGGGAGAAAAGAAATGAATCCGCTGGGACCATGCAATGATGAGATAAATGGCCACAATAGCTGCCACTACAGTTAATCCGATACGTACTGATCTCGTCACAGTCGTAAAGGTTTAAGTAAGTGGGCAATAGACGGAGTCATAACGAATCTATTTATGTACTTTCTCGATCAAGGCTTCCAGAGAATTTCCTCCCCATTCACTTTGTGGACGATGGCTCGTCCAAACACAAATAACCAATCAGAGAGGCGATTAAGGTATTTGAGAATGGCAGGATCCAGTGGGCTTTCCTGATTCAAAGCTACGACTCTACGTTCGGCGCGGCGACAGACTGTACGTCCCAAGTGGGCAGTAGAGTTTGCCAAATGGCCTCCAGGAAGAATGAAGTTTTTCAAAGGAGGTAATTCTTCATTCATTTGATCTATAGACTCCTCTAGATCTACAATGGCCGAAGCATCAAAGGGAGGAAGCTGAAATTTTGATTTCTCAGGATCATTGGCTAGATGGCTCCCAATGTTAAACAAGTCGTGCTGGATAGCTCTAATTCTTTCGATTTGAAAGGATGTTTCTGGATAATCTCCCAGCATTCCTATAATGGCATTCAACTCATCGACCGTACCGTAAGATTCTATTCTCAAATCGGACTTAAATACTCGGGTCCCACCCAAGAGTGAGGTCTTGCCTTCGTCGCCTTTCTTTGTGTATATCTTCATAAACTTTTCCAGACACCCATCTTCATGAACAAGAGAGGTATGCTTTTGTAATGTATTCCAAGCAATTAATTATCCCCTTTTTCATCGTAGGGCTGTGTATCTACAAAGTTGATTGTGAATCCTCGTTTGTTGTCAGACATTTTGAGATGGACTTGCATCGGAGTAGAGTTATTGGATACCCCTTCCCAGCTATAATCTCCATACAAACCTGAAGAAACGCCATAATTCTTGTCAAAATATGTAGCTACTTGCCCATATAAGGTTGCGGTTTCAACTTCATTGGGCATAAAAATGTTTGCCACAATCGAGACTACTTTCTCTCTTGGCTTATCCTCTTTGAGATTGTCGATCAGATAGTCAACCAATACAAATCGTCCCTCTGAAAGGGTATCTTCATAGGAGATCCCGATTTCATCGACGAAGGTAGGCGTTAGAGGCTTTTCTTTCTCTCTCACGAGTGACACAGGATCCCCCGGCTCTATCCCCCTGAAGGTACTTGCTTCATCTTTGAAGATCTGAAGGAAAATCCCTCGATCTTCTAGGGGCTGTGATTCGCATGCCCAAAACCCAAAAAGTGAGACAAGAAGGATACTACTTACATAAAGGAATCGTTTCATAATGATTCTCATGATATACAGAAAGACCAGAATATTTCTCCTATCAACATTTTTCTTACATAATATTCTTTCTTCCCCTCTTTTCTAAAGATAAATTTCTAGTATTCTGTTCGATCGAAATTTTCTCTTCTTAGGATCAAGAGATTCAAACAGCTATTCAACTCTATGATTCCTCAAAAGGGAATTCCCCAACATCCGAACAAATCTATCCTAATAGCGGCAAGATTTCCAAAAATATAAAGAGGAATTATTCCCATATAACCTACAACGCTCTCCCATTTCATTCTCCCTATGCTCACACAAATCTAGCCTATTCAGCTACAAACCCATGAATTATTTTCCAATGTTACCTGAGAACTATGATTTACTCTCTGTTTAGAGAATTTACTCCAACAAAAAAGCTGACCCTCACGGGCCAGCCTCCTTACCAAAACCTCAACACAAAATCACTAAAAAATCATGATTTTATTTTCGATCATTTCTCCTTTCGAAGAAACGATTTGTATAGTATAAACTCCTGAAGATAGCTTTCTAGTATACTCTTTTAAGATAGTTATCCCACTTTTTAAATCAAAGGTTTTTTTTGTGACTTGTTGACCTAAGTTATTGAACAATCGCATATTTAAGGCAGATGGATATTTCAACCATAGCTGAATAGATATTTCTTCATTTTCTGGATCATAATACACTATGTCCATCCTCATATTCTCGCTCTCTTCTACCCTTAGGCGTTGGATATCTGATCGATACACATCGCCACTCAAACTATATCCAGCAATTTGATAAAAATACGTTGTGTGGGGTACAATTTGGGGGTCATAATAATTCATCAAGGTGAGAGGTGTTTGACCGACTGAAATGGTCGTCAAGCTCCTCAAGTCTCGCACATCTTCACCCTTCCAAATTTCATAGCGGCTCAACTCCAACCCACTTCGGTTCTCCCATGTGAGCTTTGCTTCCCGATCTCTATACTCTGGAGGATGTAGGGTCAACTCTGGTGCAAGCGGACAGCCAATATTCAGACTTAGTCCCGCAGTATCTGCACACCCATTGTCTCCTGTCGCGATCACCTGATAGCTGCCAGGAAAGAGATTAGAGATAGAAGGTCCCACTTGCGTGGGAGTCGTAAGCCATGTGTAGGTAATGACAGTACTTCCTGTAGCGGATACCGAGAGATATCCATCATTGGATGCACAGCTCGTAGCTTCCAGCACACTATCAAAACTCACGGTAATGGGAGACTGCGGCCCAGGGATATTAACTGTCGTATTGGTTGTGCAACCGTTTTGATCTACAACATCTACGCTGTAGCTCCCTGCAATCAGATTGCTAGCAAAGGGCCCTGTTTGAGCAGGAGTCGTAGACCACGTGTAGGTAAAAGGCCCGTTCCCACCGCTGGCATTGACTTGTGCATCTGCAAAGGTATTGCAATCAGGTGTACCTGCACTGATCACATTCAAAGCCAGCGGAGCCGCATCAGGGATGGTGATGTCTATACTTGTCGTACATCCATTGCCTGAATCGGTCACATCCACCGTGTAGATCCCTGCGGCCAGACCTGTAATACTGTCTGTATTGGGCCATATACCAGGGGACCATGTGTAGCTCAGGGTACCTGTGACCGTACCCAACACATCTACACTAGCTGTACCATCGGTTCCTCCAAAACAGGTGACAGGCACAATACTGGAAGGTATGGCATTGAGTGTGCCCAGGATCTGGCCGACACTTACTTCTACTGAATCGACGCAACCTGAACCATCCGTGACATGGACCTCATAGGTTCCTGGCGCCAAGCTTGAGATATTGGAAGTAGTCTGCGCAGGTGTCGTATTCCATGTATAATTGTAGCCACCCGTACCTCCAGTAGCCAAGACAGCCGCCGTACCATCATTGATACAGCCAGCATCTGTACTGCTTGGAGTAAGTTGAATGTCTTCTACCTGAATCGTGATACTGTCTGTGTCAAAGCAAGTCTGAGCAGCATTCAGTGCTGTCACTACATAGGTAGTCGTACTAGCTGGATTGGCTAAGGGCTGCGCAACGGTATCCGAACTCAAGCCTGTGCCGGGTGTCCACAAATAGTTGCTTCCTCCTGTAGCCGTAAGTGTGACAGCCCCTGCACCCAAGCATAAGGTTGTGGCACCCGAAAGGCCCAAAGTAGGCTGAGGGTCCACGATGAGTTGGATAGTATCTGCCGAAGTCAGTCCACAACAATCCTCCTCATATCGAAGTAAAATGTCGTAAGTACCTGGTGTATTGAATATGACTCCATTGACAGTTTGAAAACTTGTTCCAGAATACGTGTTGGGTGATGCTCCTCCGTCCATATCCCAGATATAGACCGTGCCTCCACTTCCATTTAGCGCAGCGAAATCTACGGCTGTTCCCTCGCAGATACGATAGACCCCCTGCACAAGGTTGGCATTTGTACTGGCTTCGGGGATGATGTTATTGTCTGCGACCAGATTGGCGAAACCACGATACTGATTCGCACCAAAAGTCACGTCCTCTCTTGTGATGGTATTGAACTGTGTCGTGACATTGGCTGCGGGATTGGGTGTCAAGATGGAGGCATTGATACTGAAACTCCACACGTCGACTGTAGGTGCATAAAATACAATATCTGTATTGGTACAGGAGGTATTGTCCATTTGGATGATTGGGGGAGAAATGAAATCAAAGGCAATATTTCCTACCGTAGGGGCAGTCCCTCCGCTTTGATAAAGGTTGGCACTCGCGCCTGTGCTTCCTGTCCCTCCTACTCCACCAGCACCACCATCTCCTCCGTCTCCTCCTTTTCCCCCATCTCCTACATCTCCACCGAAGATGACGCCACCAGCAGCGCCTGATCCACCTGTACCTCCTATGCCCCCAGTACCACCAGCACCACCAGTGCCCGCAGCACCTGATGTGAGCATACAATCCAAGATCTGTCCACCTGTGCCGTTATTGATTACATACATAGCAAACGAACCGCCGCCGCCACGACCACCTGTACCACCAGTTCCTCCTTCACCACCGCCACCGCCACCGCCGCCGCCGCTACCTGCGCCATCGTTGCAAAAGAAGGTACAGCCAAATCCACCGCCACCTCCTCCACCTGTGCCGCCACGACCGCCTTCTCCATCCCCTCCTGTCCCAGCTTGTCCCCCAGGCACATAGTATCCTCCTATATGACTTCCTGCTAGGCCTGCAGTCCCTGTAGCACCTACAGATCCATCTAGACCATCACAGCCATCGCGTCCATTTTCTCCAGGAATACTCCCACTAGAAGCTCCTCCGCCTTGTCCTCCTGTGGAGTTATTGGTCGCACAGTAAGCTTGAAAAGCACCCGCAGGACCTACACCTCCTCCACGGCCACCACGACCTCCATCGTTTCGGGCTTCGCCGCCACTCGCACCACCACCACCACCACCGCCTGCACGATCCGTAGCCGAGTTGGTTCCGTCTGTTCCGTCAATTCCATTGAGGCAGCAAGAAGAGCTACCCGACTGACAGCAACCTGCTCCATTGATAGGGTTTGTACCTCCAAGACCTCCTACACCACCATCTGATGAACCACCCGCACCACCTGCACCACCTTCTCCCGAATCCGTTTGGTTGGTATCATTGCCCAGGTTACCTGTAATTCCGATATTTCCATCTACCCCATCTGTACCCTGTGAGCCATCGAGTCCCGCAGCACCCGCAGCAGCTTCTAAATGACATCTCACAAAGGCATAATCGCTACAGTTCGACATGTGCACCGCATAGGTACTCGTACCTGCAAATATACCTGTATCTTGAGGGGTACTGACCAAAATGCTTAGATCCTGGAATCGGAAATTACTCGCTCCTGCTAGATCAAAAGCAATCAGGCGTTTGCCATAATCGGGTCCTGTTGGGTTGAGATTCGAACGAACAATACTTGTAGCTTGTGCCTGACTTGTTTTTCGCCAGCTATTAGACTCTTGAAAACCTCCTTCTAGGGTAAAATTCCCAGCCAAACTCGTGATGGCATTGTCAATGGTGTAGGTCCCTGTGGCCATTTTGATGATGGTGTTGCTACAAGAAGCGGAACCCAATGCATCGAGGAAGTTGGCAGGATCAGTTCTAGTTCCACTCCCATTGCCTACTGCGACTGTGCTGCTGACATAGATGATGTCACAGGTAGCGGAAGTTGGCGTATTGACAAATACGGTCGCTTGGGCGGTATCCACACAGCCTTCGGTATCTGTGACGATGACTTCATAATCAGATGTGACAGATGGTGACACAGACAAATCGGCAGCCGTAGATCCACCATTCCAGAGATAGGAAACGGTATTGAGCGTATTTGCAGAGAGCGTCACCGAATTGCCAGGGCATATATAAGCGATAGGTGGGGAAATGCTGACATTGGGATTGGCGGATACATTTACCTGTACATTCTCCTCCGCTTCACAGCCATCTCCAAATAGCGCAGAGACCGTGTATACCGTCGGAATGGGCGGACTAGCCATCGGCATTTGGTCGTTGGGATTAGAGAGTCCCAATATAGGGGACCAGGAATAGGTAATAGGACCTACCCCCATTGCTGAGGCAGACAATTGAATGGAATCCCCTTCACAAATATTCCCACCTGGACTAGCTGTAATGGTATAGGCATTGGCTACGACATTGACTGTAAAGGCGTAGTTGGCTACCCCAATCAAGGGACAGTTGTCGTCTTCGACTGTTACGGTAAAGAAATGGGTTCCTGTATCCGAAATCGTAGGCGTCCAACAAAACCTTGCACTTGGATTTTGTGATCCCAGATTGGCAAAGGTCAACAATCCACTCGGTATGCCTTGGTTCCAAGTCGCTGTGACGTTGTCACTGTCGGGATCGTACATGTCAATATCGAAGCAAAGTTCGGCACCGATACACGCATTGAGTGCATAATTTGTGGTATCACCATTGACGCCAGACGCCACAGGGGGAGAGTTGTTGCAGTTGAGAACACTGAACTGCATATCACGAATGATTTCTCCAATTTTAACGCCTCCTCTATACTCTTCTACCTTCACACAGATCACACCAATCTGGACCTGATTGGGTGTAAATCGGATCTCCCCTGTGACCGAGTCTATCGAAACGCCTGTAGAAGTAGCCAGAAGGTTGGTGGATGAATAAGGGGTAGAATAATTGACTGGGATTCCCTGATCCTGAAAGCAGTCTACCAATGAAAAACGAAGTTCATCGCCATCGGGATCGGTCACCCCATGATTGTAAGTCACAGGCTGATTGAGACAGACCAAGGGTGTGGGGATATTGTTAAAAATGGGCGAGTTGTTGCAAGGAGAAATCGTATTGTCAAGCAAGGCAGGGACATAGGTTGACTGTGTGCCAGGTACATTTAGGGTGGTAATGGCATAGTTTCGACAACAATTCGTCCAGCTCAAAATCCAGTCATCGCAGGCACCTGGCGGCAGGACCAGATTTCCATTGTAGACGTACTGTTCGATCCCAAACGAGCTGGTGCTACCGCTTCCACAAGCACTGACCTCGGAGGGACAGAGGGGCGTCACATCGATCGGACTACCTGATGCCTGCGTCATACTGATCGAACCCGTCGTACCACAAGCGGCAGAGCTGTAATCAAGGGTTTGGGGATTGACAGGCAATATACCCGCACAATCTCTAAAAAATGTCAGGCTTACAACATAGGTTCCTGCACCAGTGCAAGAATAGGTAATGTCAGCGCCCATGGTATGCGTCGCCTGGGCAAGAGATAGGCTCGCAAGAAATAGTAGGACCGTACTGGTCACTCGTCGAAAGAGGTGGGGTAGGGTCATCACACGCTAGGTTTAAGAAAAACTTCTCCAAGTGGCAAAAGCAATGTGCTTTTCCACATCAAAATTTCCCTGTATCCAAAATTTAATAAACCCTATAGCCTAGATTCAATATACAACTTCAAAATGGAAATAATCAATTTATCTAAGGGTTATTATCCCATTTCTCCATAATATTTTATTAACAAAATAAATCAGAATGTCTGGTCGTTATATCGAGTTTTGAGTTGATCGGTAGGAAAGATACCCCCCCTCCGAGTTTGGTCATAAATCGAGCATTAAAAAACGCCCACTCGTTGGAGTAGGCGCTTGATTATTTTTGGTCGTATTTTGCTTACTTACGAACAAGCAGTCGCTCATTGTAAACCCCATACTGAGACCGAATACGCAGCAAATAGACACCTTCTGCTAGGTCCTGGGTAGGGAGTGGCACTTCAAGTTGGTCTCCATTGGCTATTTCACGATTGAGAACCGTTTTGACTTTTTGACCTAAAGCAGAGTATAAATTCACTTGTACAAAGTCATTTTGGGCCACATCCAAGTAGACATACGTCAAGTCCTTGGTGGGATTGGGTCTCACGGCATATCGAATCCCTTGGTTTTCGATAAGCACCTCTACCGATTGGCTAAGTTCAGACGCACCGTTAAAATCCATTTGCCTTAGCATGAAAAGATATTTCCCTGATGCTAGTGCATCCGTAGTAAACTGGTAATTCTGTACCGTTTGACTATTTCCCACGCCTTCTACAAACCCAATGGATTCATAGGTTGCCCCATCGCTGGACATCATGATCTCAAATCCTCTGTTATTCAACTCTGTAGCTGTCTCCCACTTGAGTTCTGCGCCACTCCCCTTGGCAGTGGCAGAGAATCGAAGCAATTCTACAGGGAAGGTAGTTACACAACTGTCTAGGATCGTCACAGATTCACTTGTTGTACCACAAGAGTTGACTGTATCTAAATCAGGGAAAACGACCAGTTCGTATGATCCAAAGTAGTTTCCGTTGTCAATGGGTGAAGTAAAAGAGGGAATAGAGTCTTTGACTCCGACAGCAATTGTAGGTCCTGAAGAGCGAACCACACCATCTTTTTTCCATTGGTAGTACTCCCAGCCAGAACTCTGGGTATTGAGATCTGCTTCAAACTCTACGGGCAGGACCGATCCATTTGTGGTACATTGGGGGATGTCATTTTGAATATTCAAAGAAACGGCCTGTCCACACAAGCCAAAGAATACGCCATCGATGGCCAGATCGTTCCCATCCTTTCCTAAACGAATGTTTCTAATCGAAAGCTTGGCTTTAGTGGTATCTGGAATCGAAATTCGGCCAGATATTTGATACCACTGAGCAGAGTCGGCATAGAGATCCTGTGGGATGGTGTATGTAGGATTGGTATCGAAGAATACCCCATCTACATAGTAGTTGGATACAGGGACATCATTCATAGAAAGCGAAAATAGGGGCGTCACGCTCGCTCCTGGATATTGAAAGACATCTGTTGCATAGAGATTTTTGGCATAAACCGAGAACGTATATTCCGTAAATGGACATACATCTATGGTTTGTTCCCAGATTCGTGTATCAGAAGGGTCAGCTGCTGTACATGGAGCACCGCCCG
This sequence comes from Bacteroidota bacterium, assembly GCA_039820545.1. Lineage (GTDB taxonomy): Bacteria > Bacteroidota > Bacteroidia > J057 > J057 > JALEFZ01. The sequence continues at coordinate 37,067 of JBCBPW010000006.1, forward strand.
AAAAATCACAAGGGTCTACAATCATGAATTTACCTGCGGGGCCGTCGTTTCGTTCTGTGGCAGACCATATAGTACGCAGATTGAAATCGCCACCAAAACAGGGATTGCCTGGGGTGTATTCTACTGTATTGGCGATGCGGAAGTCTCCCCAGTTACAGATGTAGTCAGAACGATAATTGAATGCGGAGAAGAAACCAGCCGAATCGAGATCAAACTCTGGGTTGACAACTAAATTGGGTCCTACGACTCCACAACCTCCAGGTATGGGATCACTCGATTGTGCATATGAAAAATTCAAAGAAAGTATGATGTACAAAAACAAGGCGCCAGTTACACTACTTAGCTGAGGGGAAATCATGTACGTGCAGTTTAGGTGAAGTGCAAGAAATTTTAAACTATTAATGGATTATACATGTAAATAAATACCCGATACAGAAATAAAAATAAACATTTATCTGAAACTCCAAATAAAAAAATCCTCATCGACAATATAATTTGCACAATAGAGGAGATGAAAAGATCAATAAATGTGTAACCATGTTAAAAAAATAAACGAATTTCAGGATTGTTTATTGTTTGAATCCCTGCACTTTATGTCTCAAACGGTCAATTTTTCTCATTTTTGGGAATTGAAAAAACGGAATATAATGGAATGATATTGTTCCAATACAAAAAGCCCTTCCTAAGATAGGAAGGGCTCAGTTTGAGGATATACGTAATTTTTATTGCTGACTGTTTGGATCTACTACAGGTGCAGGAGGTGCAATTGAGTATGGATTTTCAGTCGCTTCTTGAAGCTTTGAACCTGCTTCAACAGAGGTCGCACTAGAGGCGGCAATGTTGGCAGCAAAAGCAATGATCGCTACACCTATTGCTAGATACCAAGTGAGTTTTTCGATAAACTCGCTGCTTCGACGGGCACCCAGGATCTGGCTGGCTCCTCCTCCAAAGGTAGAGGATAGTCCTCCTCCTTTACTATTTTGGACAATGACCACAAGCGTAAGCGCCACAGCCAAAACCACACACACTATACCAAGTAGAATAAACATCAGTTTTTCTGTATTTTTTCAATTTCGGCTTTAAAGTAAGCCTTTTTTTCAGGGAATCGCAAGCTGAGAATCTGAAAGATACGCACAGCTTCCTCAAAATTTTTCTGCTGTACATGGATTTTGGCAAGGGTCTCAGAAACGATCTCTTCATCTTGCTCTATGCTGGCTTCGGCCACCCTTGCTGCGCGCTCGACTTCATACTTACTATCGTGAAGGGCGGTGATTTTGGGGAGCTTTTCCAAGAATTGATGAACTAAGCCATCTGCACCTACCGTCTTTTTGTATCTAAGCTCTGCTTGATCTTTGTGCGCACGCATAGATTGCTGGATCTTCCCCACCAAACCCAGGTATTTACAGGTCTTGACAGATACGATCATAGATAAAAATGCGGGGTCCTGATACAACCTATTGCTCCCATCTGATAGCGACAAGGGAGTTTGGACATGCTCTTTTCCTAGACTATGGGGCTTCCCTAGGTCTGGTAGGATAGAGAATGCATCATAAGGATGTGGGGGAAACAAGGCGGAGTAGGTTCGGCGATCCTGGGATTCTTCCATCTGATTTTGCCTTTGTATTTCTGCAAAGTACAATTTACCCTGCATAAAATCACGTAACGTGTGACGATTGGGTGCGTACAATGCCGCATCAAATATCGCTGCTTCATCTTCTGTTGCACGGGCCAAAAGAACATGAGGTAGGACAAAGTAGGGATACTGCTTTTTTCCTTCCTGCAATTCTGCCATTTCCTCCTCTGTCAATTCTCTGGAAAAAGCAGCAAATAAATGTTGGTAAATATCCACGATATCCCTGCGTAGTAGTCATCAATTGCATTTCCCTGTTCTATAACGCCCTGGAAAATGCCTTTCTTGTATGAGCAATATAGGATGATCTCCCTAAATATTCCCAATGAATCCAGGGATTACACTCCCTACTCGGCAGGTTAAGGTTGTGAATCACCCCTCATCTTCTGGATCTATTTCGAAACTTTGTAATACAGGAACTGAGGGTTGTTCTTTCGCTAAAATATCTGGTTTCAATGGTTTTTCATCTATCCGCCAGCGCATCCCGTCCAGTTTATTCTCCTTAAAAATAACCTCATGTATCGGGGCATAACTCCCCTCTGGCTTTGTCTTGAAGACAATACGCTGTAGTTCATTCTCTTGAAAATATAAAAACATCTCCTGCGCCAAGGCTTTATTCATCCCCTGATAAGATACGTTCACCGTATCTGAGTCATCGGGCACAAAATAGATACTTTCACCATTGCCGATCACATGCAGATAATGTAAATCTCCTTCCTTGAATTTTGCCCGAATCTCTTTTCCCTTCACTTGGTTAAATCCAATGGTGTCTTCTTCTGATACCAGAAATCCAGAATTGCCAATCCACATAGAATCAGGCTGATTGTCTACCATCCAAATTTTGATGGTATCTCCCGTCAGTTGCCCTTGCTCAGACCAGATGACAGGCTGGCCAAATAAATAAATGGTCGAATCATCATAGAAATATACCATTGAGTCGCAACGCCCTTGCATATCAGTCATAAAAAATTGTACCGAACGGTAGGCGCGAAACAAGCGGATCTCTGATGTGTCGTATTCGATTGGAGCAAAGGGGGCAGGGCCGACTAGACTGTCAATGAGAGCTTTACCAGCAACTGTATCTACTTGTGCCGTATCCGACTGGATCGAATCTACAAGCGGAGGCTCTATCTCTATTTTCTCCTCGGTAATCACCTGAGCTTTGAGTGCTGCTAGGGTATCGGCAAAAATATACAGCGTATCCTCATCAAAAAGCTGGATGGCTACAGGAGATTGTGCTACAACCGACTCATCGGTCTGCCGATTGAATTGTCCATAGTTACCCCGAATCTGTAAGGAGGAATCTTCTTGTTCAATCAGAAGATCTCCCTTGGCAAAACCAATATTTTCCTGATCAATGTAAATGATGGTATCGGCAATCATCGTGTAAGAAGAGTCTCGCAGGATGGGTCTCTCAAAGAGATCTACTTGGGAGGCCTCTGTATCATAAATCCCACTTGTCGTCTCAAGTAATCCATCCTTGCTGTCTATGAGGGTATACGTGAGAAACTCGGCTATCTTGGTATCGGTGCGATAGCCTAACGTATCCGTCCTTAGGACATAGTCTGGATGGGTCAGTACCACCTCTTCTTTAAAGAAAGCTTCATTTTGATTAGGATAATAATATCCAAAAGCACTTGTGAGGATATTTTCACCGTCTTCTAGCTCTCCCCCACCTGAATAGTATCCATAATCTTCTTCCCTGTAATAAGTCAAACGATCTGTGGTAAGATCCGATTTCTGATTGGTCAGCAAAATGTTGTTGTAGACTTCGGCTATTCGCGTAGCACCATCATAAGCCAATCGGTCTCCATATAAAAACACACTGTCCGACATCTCGATGCGGACACGCCCAAATGCTTCGATCTTGTTTTCTGTCTCATAGAAGTAGGCACTGTCACAAAAAAACAAGGTGGAATCTTGCTGCATTTGCACCTTCCCAATCAGCTTTTGTACAGGTAGGGTATCAGTTTGGGTGTAGCTCAGGTAGGTGGCATTCAGGATTCGGAGTCGCTTTTGGGCCGTTGTATCATTGGGATCGATAGGTTTGGAAATGATCTGTGCATGCATAGGCGTCCCAAACAGGTACATCAGGCATATTCCCAATATGGAGATTGGCGGAAGAATGGAAGAGGGAGGAATGAACAATCTGCCTTTCATAAAAATCACCAGCTTATGTGTACATCAAACAAAAGGTATTCCCACTCGTTAAAAGGGTTGTTTTATCAGGCTGCCAAATTGTCATATTCTCTGAAATTTGTGTATTTTCGCAGACTGAATGGTGCACATCAGGCATCAAATATAGACTTATATATCTTCTCAGGTGAGAATCCTGCCCAAAAACTGGTAGAATTTAATCATGCGCGATAAAATCACACAGCGGACGTTCAATCCCGCAGCGTTGTCGAAGACCATAGATGAGGCGCAGCAAGGAGCTGCTTATGAGGCGAATACAGAGGGATCAGGGCGGCTAGCCTATATCGAGACCTATGGATGCCAGATGAATTTCTCAGATACAGAGATTGTCGCTTCTGTCTTGAAAGAGATGCATTATGGTTTTACAAAGGATATTGAAGCAGCAGATCTTGTGTTCATCAATACGTGCTCTATACGTGAAAATGCCGAATCGAAAGTTTGGAATCGACTCAAGCAGTTTCGCAAGAAGAAAGAAGAGAAGCCGCATCTGATGGTGGGAGTCCTCGGATGTATGGCTGAGCGCATGAAGTCCAAGCTCTTGGAGAAAGAGAAGTTGGTAGATCTTGTCGTAGGTCCAGACGCCTATCGCGAGTTGCCCACCCTCATCCAGGAAGTAGAGAGCGGACAGAAGGCCGTGAATGTCTTGCTTTCTCGCGAGGAAACCTATGCCAATATCGCGCCAGTGCGCTTAAATACCAATGGTGTATCTGCCTTCATCACCATCATGAGGGGCTGTGACAACATGTGTACTTTTTGTGTGGTTCCTTTCACGAGAGGAAGAGAGCGTAGTCGTGATCCACTTTCGATCGTGGCAGAGGCGCAGGAGTTATTTGGCCAAGGGTACCGCGAGGTGACGCTACTAGGGCAAAATGTTGACTCTTATAAATGGTCTCCCGATGACTCTTTTAAAGGTAAGGCACAGATCGAAAAAGCGGAGCGTGCAGGCGAGGAAGTACCCATCACTAATTTTGCCCAATTACTAGAGATGGTGGCTCAAATACATCCCGAGCTTCGTGTACGTTTTTCCACTTCCCATCCCAAGGATATCACAGACGATGTCCTTCATACGATGGCAAAATATGAGAACATTTGTAATTACATACATCTTCCTCTCCAATCAGGATCTAGTCGTGTACTAGAACTGATGAATCGTGGATATACAAAGGAATGGTATAAGCAAAAGGTCGATCGCATTCGTGAGATCATTCCCAATTGTGCCATATCTTCGGATATCATCACAGGTTTTTGTACAGAGACCGAGGAAGACCATCAAGAGACATTGGAAATTGTGGAGTACTCGCAGTATACACATTCTTATATGTTTGCCTACTCTGAGCGTCCAGGTACGCCTGCAGCTAAGCGCTTTGAGGATGATGTCCCAGAAGCGGATAAGAAGCGTCGCTTACAGGAAGTCATTGCCATGCAAAATCAGATCTCTCATCACATCAATCAGGGAGATATAGGACAAGTGTACAAGGTACTAATCGAAGGAAATTCCAAGCGTTCGCCCCATGATTGGTGCGGCAGAAACGACCACAACAAAATGGTTGTGTTTCCCAAAATCGGAGAAGGCTTAAAACCTGGCGATTATGTAGAGGTAAAGATTCGCGCAGCAAGCTCTGCTACACTCAAAGGAGATATGGTCGTTTTGGCCTCATAAAATTTTCTAATCAATAAAGACACAGGGTGTCAGGCTGTATGTCCCACCTGGTTCCTGAAACATATACATGACCACCCAGCAAGTCAAACAGCGCTATGGCATTATTGGCAACAGTCGTGAAATAAACACGGCTGTTGAGATTGCCACCCAAGTAGCACCCACAGATGTGACGGTTCTCATAGTCGGAGAAAACGGTGTCGGAAAAGACATATTTCCGCGGATCATCCATGAATTTAGCAAGCGTAGACACAAACGATTTATTGCGGTCAACACAGGCTCTATTCCTGAAGGGACATTGAACTCTGAATTATTTGGGCATGAAAAAGGGTCCTTTACCTCAGCTTATGATTCTCGAAAAGGCTATTTTGAAGAGGTAGATGAAGGAACCATTTTCCTCGATGAAGTAGGTGAAATGCCTACCTACACGCAGGTGAGTTTACTTCGACTCCTCGAAAGTGGTGAATATCTCAGAGTCGGTTCTAGCAAAGTTCAGAAAACGGATGTACGCGTAATTGCGGCCACTAACCGCAACTTGATGGAGATGATTCGAAGTGCCAAGTTTCGAGAAGATCTTTACTTTCGTTTGAATACCGTCACGATTACTGTCCCTGCCTTGAGGGATAGAGGAGATGATATCGAACTACTGTTCAACTTCTTTGCGCTGCACTTTGCAGAAAAGTACCACCGCGATCCCATCATCTTAGAGGAAGAAGCCATCCCCCTACTCTATAAGTACCGCTGGCCAGGAAATATCCGAGAGCTACGCAATCTGGTAGAAAAGTTGACGGTCTTGGTGAAGGGAGAATTTGTGAGTGCCAATGTACTCCAAAGAAATCTTTTGGTTCAGGATTCTTACCTCCCTAGTGTGGTTCATCTGCCAGGAAATGTACGAGAGGAGGAGCTTCACGATCTCAATGATACAGATCGTGATATGCTACTGAAGGTGATGTTCGACCTTAGAAAAATGGGGAAAGAAGTATCCGACTTGAAGAAGATGTTTGCCTATGTCATGCGAGACGGTGGACGAGGAGCTGCTCCTGACTTCAACTTCTCAGACCTGGATGAATCGGATTTTTCTGACGATGGACGTGAAGCGGCAATTCAGCAACCTGAGATTCTGACGACGATACAACCTACACGTGCCATCCCTCCACTTTTGGAGGAGTCGCTAGATCTGGGCAAAAAGGAAAAGGAGATGATCATCAAAGCGCTGAACAAGCACAGCAACAATCGGAAGAAGGCTGCCCAGGAACTTGGCATATCAGAGCGAACGCTTTACAGAAAAATAAAGAATTATGACATTGAACGCTGATCGCTATTGGCGCAATCAATCATAGCCTATGAACCGTATCCTTCGCATGTTCATTTTTGGAGTTTGTGTAGCTGTACTCAGCAGTTGCAGCGTGTCTTTCAATTTCACGGGCGGTGGGACTGTAGATCCACGATTGAAGACCCTCTCTATCGACAACTTCTTGAATGAAGCACCCGTTGTCGTTCCCTTTCTCTCGCAGGAGCTCAACCAGCAAATGCAAGATCGCTTTCTTTCCCAATCCAATCTAACATTGACTTCAGGTTCGGCAGATATCCGCATCAGCGGGATCATCCGCAGGTATGACCTACGCCCTGTAGCTGTCACAGGGAATGAAACCGCTTCTCAAAATCGTCTGACCATCGGGGTCATGATCAAATATGACAATGTAGTGGAACCTAACGAAAGCTGGGAGAAAGATTTCTCTCGCTTTGTGGACTTTGATGCTTCTGAGGATTTTACGAGCGTGGAGCCTGATCTGATTGAGGAGATCGTCGAGCAGATTACCCAGGATGTATTTACAGAGTCTGTAGGGAATTGGTAGGTACCCACATTGGTGGGAGTATGATGGATGGATGGTTATAAGTGACCACGCTTTGGCGGTTGAGGATGACCACGCTTTGGCGGTGGCCCTACGGATTCAATCCACAATTTGGAAGCGCGCTTTGACTTCTTTTTTGGGAAAGGCATTGAAATGCCACCACTCGCTGAGTATACCAGAAAATCCAGCCTGGATCATTACCCATCGTAGGAGACGCCGATTGTCCACTTGTGCCTGGGTCAACTCACCTGAGTTTAGATATTGGGCTTCGTATCTTGGTTGTGCCAATTTCCCAAAGAAATCAAAGGCTGTCCCCATATCTACGATACCCGAATCTACATGTACCAATGTGAGATCCACTGCGGCTCCATAATTATGCATGGAGCCTGTCCCTCCAGGAGCTGCCACATACTTTTGCTGGTTTGTGCCTTTGACGATTTCCCACATTTGGTACTGTACCGAACGAGGTCGGACGCAGTCATGGACAAGAATTCTGAGGTTGGGATGAGCTTTTTGTAAAAGGTTGGAGGCTTTCGCTAGCATTTCCGCTACGGGTAGTTGTAGATAACAGGCGTCAAAATCACCGTATACATCTGCATGTAAGAAGTTGTCCTCTGTGGAATACTTCATATCCTGTTGCACAGAGCTATCTACGGTTCGAATATTAATTAGCCCCTGTTCAATGAGGGTACGTTCCAGTTCAGTAGTATCGGGGATGCTAGGTCTTGGACTTTCTAGGTTTTTGGTTTTGATAGAGACGTCTACCCCTGGAGAAACGAGAGAATCATACGCTAAGGAGTCTACTACCACTTGATCCAGTTGATGGAAGGTTGTCTGGTTCCCTGATTCACAGGCAATGAGCGTCAAAAGCGTGATACAGAAACAAAGAGTGCGCATGCGGGAATATTTAGAGAAGGATGATTTTAGCATAAACTGACAGTTAGCACAGTCTTTTGCTCACCTAGCCATCTTTTCTCAAATGAAGAATAAGAACTATGCGGGATCACTGTTGATCCTGTATAGTTCTCCTTCTGAGAAAGAAATATCCCCTAAATATATAGGAAGGAAAATAATTCTTACGTGTTATTAGCGATTATTTTTCATTTTCAAGACCTCCTGCTGAATATCAAGAACGATAGAGGAGAGCTTCTCAAGTGACATATCAGGATCTGGAAAATCATCACTCATATACAGTCTCGAACGCCAGACCTCTCTTACATCGTCCATACGGACTTCGTAAGGTGCATAGGCTAGGTTATCTGACTTGAGGACCAACATCTCTGTTCCATCAGCAGCCGTCTTTCTATAGACGCGTTTGTATACGACTCCTTCAGTCTCTGTCACTAGCACATATGTATGTCCTTCCTTGATATCGAGCCAGTTGTCCATATACTCACCGATAATGGTGGAACCAGACTTTAGGGGAAGCATCGAATCTCCCTTGATCTCAAAGGCACGAAACGTACCTCCTTTCAGCATAGGAAGCTGGAAGCGTGGCAATTCTTCGATAAATTCAGGATCAGAGTATCCATTCAGATAACCTGCAGATGCTTTCTGATTGACGAGTTCAATATTTTCACGCCCTTCGACATCAGTCGTTATATTCAACACGCGAAGCTTACGACCTGTGGGATCTACAGCCGTTTTTCCTTCGCTTTGTAATTCTTCCTCTGTGTATTGAGAAATATCTTCTTTGAGGAGAAGGTCAATCGATACGTTGAAAAACTCTGAAATAGAGATCAATGCATCATTCTTGGGAGCTGCGCGGCATTCCTCATAGGCACCGATAGAGGATCTACGAATATTCAATTCGTCTGCCAATTGTTGCTGCGTCAAATTCCTCATCTTACGTAAGTACTTGAGGTTGTGACCTATACATAGAACTTCCTTCTCGCTCATAATAGTGATATTTTCTTTGTCGCTAATTGAGGCCTACTAAGTATTTTTATCTATAAAGCACACTAATTGACTTAGTACAATCCTCAAACTGATAGCAAATTATAAAATCATTAGTAAAAAAACTAAAATTAATATACATTTTTTCATAATATTTTTTGCATTGCTAAGTTTTCTTCAATCTGTATTTGCAGATTATCCTCATTCAAAACTAAAGTAAAAGGCAGTAGCGCTTAAATAGAGGTCAGACGAAAGAGGGTTATGTATCATACGTCTTGAACATAAGACTAAAGGCCACTGCTGTATGACACAAATGAATCAGTGTGAAAGCCTGAAGGAGTGACATCATACCTCAATGAGTGGCATTTTGTAGGCGAGTGGTTGAAACCACTCGCCTACAAAATCATTTTTCACTGGCCTTTTTCCCCTGTTCATCTACCGAAACCACTCCATTAAAACAGGATTAGCGCAAAAGGTACACACAATAGAAACACGTCATTTAGGGTATATTGCACAAAATATACATTGCCTACAGACGATAAAACCTACAAATAATGGGGCTTTTTCATTTCCCACTTTTCCATACCCACACATTGATATATGTAATTTCTTCTGTATATTAATATCTATATCACATTTGAAGCTCAGCTATATGCTGGGCTTTGTCATACAACTACTCGCTAAAAATCATCCTTTGATGAAACCGACCGACATCCAAGATCCGGAATACTTCCATAAGGTGGTCGACTGTCAGCATGCCTGTCCAGCCCACACGCCCGTGCCAGAGTATATCCGCCTGATCGCAGCCGAACGCTATACAGAAGCCTATCTCATCAATTGGGAATCCAATGTATTTCCAGGTATCCTGGGACGTACGTGTGATCGCCCCTGTGAACCTGCTTGTAGGCGAGGCCGTGTAGAAGATGAGCCTGTAGCCATCTGTCGGCTCAAACGCGTAGCTGCAGACAATAAAGGGGAGGTCACCCAGTTTTTTCCCGCCATACCTGAGCAGAAAAATGGCAAGAAAATCGCCCTGATTGGGGGTGGTCCTGCCTCCCTGACCGTCGCACGTGACCTTGCCCCTCTCGGATATGAGATTCACCTCTATGATGAGTGGAACAAGGGCGGAGGGATGATGCGCACGCAGATTCCTGCCTTTCGTTTGCCAGAAGAAGTACTAGATGAGGAGGTCAACTACATATTGGATATGGGCATTCACACCCATTTCAATCACTATGTAGACAGCATGAAAGAGGTTTTAGAAAAAGATTATGATGCGGTTTTCGTCGGTACAGGTGCGCCTAAAGGACGTGATCTCAACATCCCTGGAAGAGAGGCAGCTGCAGCCCACGTACACATTGGAATTGAGTTCTTAGCAAATGTCGCATTTGAGCATACAGATAAGATCGGAAAGCGCGTCATCATATTAGGTGGAGGAAATACAGCGATGGACTGCTGCAGGACCTCTCTGCGGATGGGAGGGGAATCGGTACACGTAGTCGTGAGAAGCCCCTTCAAGGATATGAAAGCCTCCCCTTGGGAGATCGAAGACGCGCAGCGCGAAGGTATCGAGATCCTCAATAACATGCCTCCCAAAGAATTTGTGGTGGAAGACGGAAAGCTAAAAGGCATTGTATTTGGAAAGGTTCGAGCAGAATACAATGAGCAGGGACGTCGCAAGCTGATTCCTACAGGAGAACCCGATGTCTTCATTCCTTGCGATGATGTGATCATCGCCATCGGACAAGACAATGCTTTCCCATGGATCGAACGGGATCTGGGCATTGAATTTGGCAAATGGGATCTACCTATTTTGGATAAAGTTTCTTTTCAGTCTACCCTACCCAAGGTTTTCTTTGGAGGAGATGCGGCTTTTGGACCCGAAAATGTGATCACAGCTGTGGCCCAAGGACATCAAGCGGCAATCTCTATAGACTTGTTCCTACAGGGAGAAAGTGTCCACAAACGCCCCGCACCTACGACCAATCTTGTCAGTCAAAAGATGGGCATTCACGAGTGGATGTACGACAGCCCCGTAGTGGCCGATGCACGCTACGCCGTTCCCCACGCTCCCGTCCAAAAGACGTTGGGAGACCGACGCATGGAAGTCGAACTTGGCTTTGGACAAGGGGAGGGATTCAAAGAAGCTCAGAGATGCCTCAACTGTGACGTGCAGACTATTTTTACGACTTCGCTGTGCATAGAATGTGATGCCTGTGTGGATGTCTGTCCTACGAGCTGCATCACATTTACAGAAAATGGAGAGGAGGAAGATCTCCGTACGCGACTGAGTGCACCTGCCCTGAATCTAACTCAGGACCTCTACGTCTCGGAGGATCTGCCTACCAAACGGGTGATGATCAAAGACGAAGATGTATGCTTGCATTGTGGTCTCTGCGCCGAACGCTGTCCCACCTCCGCTTGGGATATGAAAAAATTCCTTTACTCCGTAACCAAATCTTGTAAGGTCCTATGAATCAGCCTATAGTCAACGATCTGGTCGTTCGCTTTGCCAATGTCAATGGTACAGGTTCGGCCAGTGCCAATAATATATTCTCCAAGGCCATTTTTCGTATGGGCCTTCCCGTTTCTCCCAAAAACATCTTCCCATCCAATATCCAGGGACTCCCCACGTGGTACGAGGTACGGATAAGTGAAGCGGGTTATCTCGGTCGCCGAGAGGGAATAGACATTATGGTTGGGGTCAACCCTCAGAGTCTCCCAAAAGACATTGCTTCTCTGCGAGAAGGAGGATACTTGGTGTATGACAGTAGTAAAAAACTACACCCTGACCTCCTGAGATCTGATATCCACTACCTCGGCATACCGATGATGGAGTTAGCGATGCAGCATTTTGAGCGACCACGCACGCAGCAGTTGCTAAAAAACATCATTTACCTGGGAGCTATGGCTGCCTTTCTGGATATGGAGTTGGATGTCATCAAGGACTTGATTTCGGAGCAATTTGCCAAAAAACCCAAACTGGTCCTCCCCAACCATCAAGCTTTGGAACTGGGATACAACTACGCAAAGGATCATTATGCTTGTCCCCTTCCCATCCGTGTGGCTCGTCGTGATCTTGTCAAGGGCCACATCATGATGGAAGGAAATGCAGCCACAGGGCTGGGCGCTATTTATGCAGGGGCAACGGTTGCGGCTTGGTATCCCATTACCCCCTCCACTTCGGTGGTTCAGTCTTTTGAGAAATATGCGAACCAGTTGCGCATCGATGCTGAAACGGGGGAAAAGAACTTTGCTGTTATCCAAGCAGAAGATGAACTAGCCGCCATCGGGATGGTCATAGGGGCGACATGGAATGGAGCACGTGCCTTCACTGCTACTAGCGGGCCAGGCGTGTCTCTCATGAGTGAATTCCTCGGCCTCGCCTATTATGCCGAGATCCCCGTAGTCTTGGTCAACGTCCAGCGAGGCGGCCCTTCCACAGGTATGCCGACACGCACCCAGCAAGCAGACATTATTTCCTCTGCTTATGCTTCTCACGGAGATACGCGTCATGTTTTGCTTTTTCCGAGTACACCTACCGAGTGCTTTGAGATGGCAGCAGATGCCTTTGACTTGGCAGAAAGACTACAAACACCTGTCATCGTCATGTCGGATCTCGATCTGGGTATGAACTTCCACATGACGCCTGCCTTGAAGTGGGACGAGAATAGAACCCATGATCGCGGAAAGGTCCTGAGTGCAGAGGACCTAGAAAATATGGACCAGCCCTTTGGACGCTATCTTGATGTAGATGGAGATGGAATTCCTTATCGAACCTTCCCAGGCACACACCCTAGCAAGGGAGCCTTTTTTACCAGAGGGACTTCCAAGGATGAATATGCCCGCTACACCGAAAGTGGAGAAGCCTATGTACGAGGGGTTAATCGCCTGATAATAAAATGGAATACGGCCAAAGAAATTGTGCCTCGTTCGGAGCTTCTTCAATCAAGCAATCAAAGTGAAACGGGCATCATCTTTTTTGGCACCTCCACCTATGCAACAGAAGAGGCCCTAGACCAACTGAGGGAGAATGGAGAATCTGTAGACGCATTACGAATCAAGGCATTTCCGTTTGATCAGACGTTAGAAGACTTCATCGCACATCACAAGCGGATCTTTGTAATCGAGCAAAATCGCGATGCGCAGATGCGCACCTTACTGATAGCAGAGCTAGATGCCGATCCTCAAAAGCTGATTCCCCTTTTGAACTACGACGGAATGCCCATTACGGCAGCGAGGATCATTGCAGGTTTGAAGGGAGAGAAAATCCCCCTCAAAGTTTAACCTCATCCTGCATTTTTTCATACACTACTCAACCTTATTTAGCCCCAACGACAATGAGCTATATACGTCCCACCTTTCGCCACCCTGCCCTACCCCAAAATGAGAAGGGCTATGCAAAGGCCGATTATGAAGGCGCCATTTCGACGCTTTGTGCGGGTTGTGGCCACGACTCTATCAGCGGAGCCATCGTGCAGGCTTGCTATGAGATGTCCATTGAGCCGCATCGTCTCGCCAAACTCTCGGGTATCGGGTGCTCCTCCAAGACACCGACCTATTTCCTGAGTCAGTCCCACGGATTCAATTCTGTCCACGGACGTATGCCCTCCATCACCACAGGTGCCAACATGGCCAATCGCGACTTGCTCTACCTAGGTGTATCTGGCGATGGCGATTCGGCCTCTATCGGTCTGGGACAGTTTGGCCATGTCATCCGACGCAATCTCAACATGACCTACATCGTCATGAACAATGGTTGCTATGGCCTGACCAAAGGACAAGATTCAGCGACAGCTGATGTAGGCTCTATCTCCAAGAGTGGATCTGCCAATATCCTTCCGACGATTGATTTGGTCGGCTTGGCATTGGAAATGGGTGCCACTTTTGTGGCAAGAAGCTTCTCGGGGGATAAAATCCAGTTGGTTCCCCTGATCAAAGCTGCCCTTTCTCACAAAGGTTTTGCCTTGATTGATGTCATTTCCCCTTGCGTCACCTTCAACAATAACAAAGGCTCTACCAAGTCTTATTCCTTTGTCCGCGAACATATTTCCATGACTTCTACTTTGGATTTTGTTCCTGAAGAGGAGGAAATCACCGTAGAATATGCCGAAGGAACCTCTAAGCAGATCAGTCTACACGATGGCTCTTCCCTTTTGCTCAGTAAGCTCAATCCAGATTGGGACCCTACAAATCGTCGCAAGGCACAAGAGCGCTTACAGGATTCTCGCGAGACAGGAGAAGTGCTCACAGGTCTATTTTACATCGACCCTAAAAGCGAGGATCTGCATGAGATTTTACAAACGACTCAAACACCGCTCAATCAATTGGAGCAAGTAGCCTTGTGCCCCGGTCAAGCGGCTTTGGACAAGATCAATGCAGGCCTAAGATAGAACCAGCTATTTATTTCATATGCCACCTACAGGAATTGTGGGTGGCTTTTTTTGTCCCTTAACCCTCCATGACATCGTAACAAAATTTTCAGGTCCTCCTTTTCTCTTCCTACCTCTTGCCTAGTATTCTTTCGCCAAATTGATTACTTTTGTTTCGCAATTAAAAATCAAGTGATAGCATGAAGGGTGAGTTTAGATGTGATTGTCCTATTACCTCTGCGCTGGATATCGTCGGTGACAAGTGGACACTGGTCATCATCAAGCAGATGCTCCTAGAGGGAAGACAAACCTTCAAGGACTTTTTGGAAAGTGATGAGGCCATTGCGACCAATATTTTATCAGCCAGATTGAAGATGCTGGAGGAAATGAAAATGCTTACCAAAGGAAAGCTCCCCAACAATAAGAAGACCAATATCTATCGCTTGACTGAAAAAGGACTGAGCTTGACGCCAGTCATTGTGGATCTGGCCCTATGGAGCGATGGAAACTTACGGGAATTCAACCCTATCATCAGAAAAGACAAAGAGTTAGATATCATGAAGAATGATCGAGAAGGATTCATTCAAATGGTAAAGGAAAATTATAGAAATTCGTCCCCGTCGTAACTCGTTATATCTAACAGCATCCAACCACATGAACCCAAAACTTTACTACATCCTCATCAGAATGGCTTTTGGCAGTATTTCGATTTCTCTCGCATTTCCCTTCATAAAAAAATAAAGGTACCCCAACTATTTGCTTTGAGTCTATCTCGGAATGCGCTTTTCCATGGCTTTGGGAAGCATTAACGTGCTTGGAAACGCCTCTCAAGAAATCGTTTGGTGGCTCAGTTTTGGCCTGATGATAGCCATCCCGCTGATAGGGATTGTTTATCTTATTTTGGGTAAAAATCCAGAAGAGAGATAATCAGAAGGCATCTCGTCCTATTTCTTCCAATCAGAAATCCTATATTCGCATGTATGTTGACGCTGGATAATATCGGGATGGAATACAGCGGGCGCTGGTTGTTTCGCAATGTGAGCTACCAGTTCCTGCCAGGAGAGACGGTCGGACTGATCGGCCGAAATGGGGCGGGGAAATCTACCCTCCTCAAAATCATCATAGATCAACTTTCTCCGACGGAAGGAAAAGTGCATCGGGCAGGTACCATGCACATTGGCTTTTTCAATCAGGACCTGCTCTCCTTCGAGACGGATCGTTCCATTTTTGAGGTTGCCAGAGAAGCCTTTCGCCCCTTGCTCGACCTGAAGACAGAAATAGATCGGCTCCTTCAGCGCATAGAAGAAGGAGAGACGGATGTAGAGCTGTGGGACGAACTTGACCGCAAGCAACTCGAGTTCAAAAACAGAGGAGGAGATCAGCTCGAAAGTCGGGTCTACGCTGTGTTAGATGGTTTGGGCTTCACGACAGAAGAGCATCAGATGCCCTATAAATCCTTCTCGGGAGGGTGGCGGATGCGCGTCCAGCTCGCCAAAATGCTGCTCATGGAACCAGAGGTTCTGCTTCTAGACGAACCGACCAACCACCTGGACCTTCCTTCCATTCAGTGGTTGGAAAGTTATCTGAAGACCTTTCGTGGATCGACCATCATCGTTTCGCACGACAGATTCTTCCTGGACCGTGTAGCAGAAAAAATTCTAGAGATCAGCCTCAAACAGCTCAATGTCTATGCGGGGAATTATGCTTTTTTCCTCAAAGAAAAAGCTCTCCGCCAGGATCAACACCTCAAAGCCTACGAGAACCAGCAAAAACAGATCGCGGATCAGGAGAAGTTCATCAACCGATTTCGGGCCAAGGCCACCAAGGCCAAACAGGTTCAATCCAAGATCAAGCAATTGGATAAAATAGATCGACTGGAAGCTCCTGAAGAAGAGGTCGTGGATCTGCACATTCGCTTTACGATGAAGGAGACTTCTGGCAAGGAAGTCCTCAAACTCAAAGAGGTCGAAAAGGCCTACGACAGCAAGGTCATACTGAAAGAAGCGGAAGGAACTGTCCTGCGAGGAGATAAAATTGCTTTGATTGGGGCGAATGGAACGGGTAAGTCTACTCTGCTCCGCATCATGGCCGATACAGAGCCCTTCGATGGGAACCGAGCGGAAGGCTACCGCGTCAAGTCGAGCTTCTTTGCCCAGCATCAGTTGGAGGCACTGAACTTGCAGCGCAACATCTTCGACGAACTTAACTATACCATCTCGGATAAGTCCGAGCAGGAGATTCGCGACACCTTGGGTGCGTTTATGTTCTCGGGAGAAGAAATCGAGAAAAAGATCCATGTACTCTCAGGAGGGGAAAAATCGCGTGTCGCCCTGGCCAAGACCCTGATGTCTGAGGCAAATTTCCTACTTCTAGATGAGCCTACGAACCACTTGGATATTCCTAGTATACAGATCCTCAGCCAAGCTCTCAATGCTTATGAGGGCACCTATGTTGTCGTCTCGCACGACCGCTATTTTCTTTCTCACATCGCCAATAAAATCTGGTATATCGAAGATCAGCAGATCAAAGAATATCCTGGGACGTATCGTGAATTTGTGGAGTGGAAAGCACGGCAGGAAGCAGCTCAGCAAGTGGTAGAGACAAATGTACAGCAGGCAGCCAGTCAGACCCAAGAAGCGGCAGGTGCATCCAGAGCTGAAGACTACCAAGCCCGCAAGCAGCGACGCAACCGCATCAAAAAACTACAGCGCGAGCAGGAACGCGTAGAAAATGCAATCGCGGAACTGGAGGAACAGTTAGAGGGCTTGCACCTAAAAATGGCAGAGCCAGAAGTAGCAGCGGATTATAACAAGCTCAGTGAAGTACAAGAGGAGGTACAGCAGGTAGAGGCCAAAACAGCAGCCCTTCATGAGGAATGGGAGTCCGTGCTCATGGAGTTGGAGGAACTGGAGGAGGCATGAGTAGAAGACGCATGTAAATAATTTATACTTTGGGTGCTCCCATGGCGTTTGATTACTACTTGAAACATTTGTGTCAATCCTCTAAGTAAGAGGTCAGATGAAACGACGTTATCCCATGATAGATTTTATTTTGTTCCAAACTACGGACTTAAAGTGCTAGTGGTGTGAGATTACAGGCAATTGTATTCATTCTAATATTACGAATCATAAACCATTACTTTAATATCAACTTAACAACCATGAAACTCTATGCTATCCCATTCCTTCTTATTTCACTTCAGACCTGTGACTTCTCTTTTTACCAGACCGACAAAAGTCAGCTCACTGCGTATCAAGAGATCCACGCGGCATATGACTCAGCCCAGTATACCTTCCCCAATGGAACAGAGTATTATCGCTTGAAGAACTTTGATCTGAGTAGTCTGACGGATACCTTTCTAAGGGTGCATGAAGTCATTTTCCAGGATGAAGAGGTCAGACAGATCGTGAATGAAAATATCGCTGAGTGGCTCCGAGACTCGATTTTTATTGGGACTTCTCAAACGAGGAAAGGATCTCATGTAGTAGACACAACTAATTTACTTTTTGTAGATGCCCCTTTCAAACATGGCCTCAAAATAAGCTCTTTTCAGCCACAGTCCCTCAATGGCCAACTTCTTGAGTTGAGGTATAACTGGCATACGATCACCATTGATGACAAAGATATATACTACTACATGTATCCCATGGACGGGAGACTCTTGGATGAACTTGCTAAGTATTATATTCAGACAACGGAGGACTATACTCCATCCTACAATCAAAATTCGTGGAACCCGTCTTATACAACTCAAGCTCAATATTATTGCGACCAATATATAGCCGATTGGTACATCGCCATTCACTCTGATCACTTCTTCGATGATCAACTCGCTTTCAGAATTACCGATACTACCTATCATTACACACCTGAAATCGGAGAAAAAAGGTAAATTGGACACTTTATTCGCCAGATCTCTTATCCCTTATGGAAAAATGTCAGACCTGTCATCAGCGTATACTCCATTCAAGTGCTTTTTGTCCGCACTGTGGGGCTCAGCAGGTTCGTGAGCGATTGACGGTGTGGATGCTCGTACAAAACCTTTACTCAAAGGCCGTCAATTTTGATTTTACCTTCTTCCGTACGACTTACTGGCTCCTTACTCAACCTGAGCGTGTGACCCTTGGATATATTCAAGGTGTCCGAAAGATCTTCAATCCCCCCATCCAATATGCACTCATCATACTCAGTCTGTATGGATTGTTTCAATACTTCTTTGCTGATTTCTTAGATCAAATTGGGCTAGAAGCAGGCTTCAATAACTATGAAGGCTCACCTGAAGAGCAGGAGAGAAATGAAAAAATAGCGCCTGTCATCCAATGGCTTAGATCTCGCAGCCAGTTCTTGACTTTTTCCATCATTCCCTTCATGGGACTCCTTAGCACGCTCTTCTATCGAAAAAACAAACTCAACTTGGCAGAGCATTTGGTCATTTCCATCTATGCCATTTCCTTTACCCTGCTTCCAGTCGTCCTGGCAGGTGTACTCCTCGCACCCTTTCATTCGCCCTTGGCATTGGATATTTACGTCAACCTGACAGTCATCTCCACCTTCGTGGGTTTTAGCTGGATTTACTACAGAAGCTTGAAGGGATTCATACTCAAGCCTATGATCATCTTCATCATTTCATTTCTCCTTTTGACAGCTATATTGCGTATTGCACTTCTGATCTTTTTTTAATCATGACCATCCCTAGCACCAAATATCATGAGGACTCATCTTTCTCAATGCCTTGCAAAAGTTCTTATATTGACCTCTAAGATGGAGGAGGAAGTCAGACGGTTAGAGGGGCTTCCTGTATTTGAAGAAGGGAGCAAGTGGAATCGCTCCTAATATTCCTTATCATACAAGGCTCACTTTTCTCCCTCTTCTTATGTTAAAACCTTACAGCATCACCCAAATCCATTCATGCCAAATAGGTATCTCCCCCTGCCCTTTGGGAGGCCACTCGCTACAGACACAAATCGAAAAGATCGCACAAAATGATCGCTTAATGCTCATCTCGCTATTGACCGATTCAGAGGTGCGAGCCCTTCAACTACAAGAAGAATCCTCACTCTGTGAAAGTTGGGGAATCGCTTTTCGCTCCTTTCCTATCATAGACACTTCTATTCCTGGTGCCTACCGTTTCATGGATTTTATAGAAGAATTGTATGGGTGGACCGAAAAAATGGATCGCATGTTGATTCATTGTAGAGCAGGTATTGGTCGATCAGGTTTAATTGGATTGGGCTTGATGATGCGGCATGGACTCCCCTTAAGACAAAGCATCATTTCCGTTTCCAATATCCGAGGGTTTGATGTCCCCCAAAGTGCTTCTCAGCGGAAGTTACTGTCCTTTTATGTGCAAGAGCTGGAGAAAAAAGGAAGGAAATGATGGAACATTTCTGAAATTTCTTGGACCAACTAAATACTTAGTTTAAATTGACATCTCCATCTATTTGACCTTATCAAAACAGCGATTTCTATGAAACTAAGGTGTACTTGTGGCCATATAATCCAAGATTCATCCGATTACCTTCCCTACAAAGGCTATATTTTCCCCGATCCAAAACTGGATAACTTCCTCAAAATGGCAGAAGACCTCACGCAATTCTTCTATGCTGTCAGTGCAAATGAGAAGAAAAAGTGGTTAGCGGAAAATTTCTCTGAAATCTATCCTGACAAGCTCGATAACGTAAGTGTAGCCTATGATATCATCATGAGCCACTACGATACCCAATATATTTATGAATGCGAAAATTGTGGGAGGATCTGGATTGAAGATTTTAGAAACAAAAGGGAAAAACGATACCGATCCTTTTACGCTGAAGAAGAAGGGAGTAAAGGCATATTGAGTCAAGACCCCCATGTATGAAAAGTAAAAATCGCGCAACTACTTCAAGGAAAACTCAAAGCCCTTTCGCAGCAATTGAAATACCTCGGCAGTTACTTGTTCTGGCTGCTTAAAGCGAAGGTGATGGGCGTATTTTTTGCCCCACATTTTGATGCTGTGCAAGAGATCGGATTCCAGTTTTTGGTCAAAGTAAAACTTGACATCCAGCTCCTTGCTCATCGGTTTGACGATGAGCCATGCTTTTTGGCTGGCAAAGACGATCGCGTGTTTGGCCACGCCCACACTGAGCGGCTCCCAGCCTGCTACTCCTACCAGCAACTCATCAAATGCGAGCAATAATCCCTCAGGCTTGCCTTCAAACAAGGTATCCATGTCAATCTGCGTGCAGTAATGCGACTGATTTTTGCTTTTGAAGTTCCGTTCACATTTGGGACAAGTCCACATAGGGTTATTCTTTGCCTACTCAGATTCTTCTAAAAAATGAAATACCAAGTAGAGGGTTACACTTCCATAAATGCTTACCTTTCCTAATCATTTCCACGAAAAAAAGTTCATCAATCCTTATTTCATGCTTATCAAAGTTGTCCCATACAATCCTCAATGGCCAGATCAATTTCAGCGTGAGGCCTCAAGCATACAGCATCAGCTTCAAGATGGGGTCGTTCACATCCACCATATCGGCAGTACCTCTGTCCCTGGCCTGATGGCTAAGCCTATCATTGATATCATTCTGGAGGTCAGAGATCTGGCGAGCTTAGACCGTCAGCAGGCCAAAATGGAAGAAATCGGATATGAGGTCATGGGAGAATATGGGATTTCAGGTAGACGCTATTTTCGAAAAGGAGGAGATCAACGTACCCATCATGTGCATGCCTTTGCGACGGGTGATCCCCATATCAAGCGCCACCTGGCCTTTCGAGATTACCTCATCGCACACAAGGAGGTAGCAAAGGCTTATGGAGAACTCAAACGAGAGATCGCCAGCCGAATCCAGCACAGTATGGAGCATTATGGCGATGCCAAAGGACCCTTCGTTCAAGAGCACGAAGCCAAGGCACTGAGATGGTATGATGAGCAATAACTTGGGGGAGGGAGAATGAAAGTATGCTTTATTTATAGGCTATTTGCTGATCTTTTACCGAAAAGTCCCACATTTGCCGCTATGAAATACTTACTCGTTTTTACGTTCCTCATAACAGGACTGACAGTCCAAAGTCAGCTCATCTACGACGAATCCTACCTAGATGCTAGCTTCTGGCAGTTCAAATCAACCCTGACATCGAGTATCATCGCCCGAGACACCACACAACTCAAAACCATGCTGGCAGACCATGTCTTTGACAGCGAACACGGCTGTGGGTATCCAGGTTGCTCCCCTTCCCAACTGATCAAAACCTATTTTTCTAAACCAGAGGCAACAGGTTGGCAAGAAATGACGAACATCCTGCGATTTGGGATGAAGCGACTGACATCTCCCAGAAGACTCGAAGGCGAGGAAACCTGGGAAGCGGCTTTTCAAGGTCCTTCCTATCTCTCTACGATCAACAACGAAACTGAGGCCCTGATTTTGGGTGAAAGTGTCAACATCCGCAACAAACCTGGGCTGAAATCCCAAGTAATCCGCCAAGCCTCTTACGAAAAGTTTACCTGCGATTGCAGCATCGAGACACAGACGGCTACCACCTATCAGCACATAGATGGCCTGACTTGGTTGGAGATCAAATGGGGAAAGGGACAATTGGGATATGTGGCATCTAAGCTCACATCTTATGAAAAAATGCGGGAACTCACCATTGCCAAAATAGAAGGGAAGTGGAAGATTGTATCCTTTTTTCTTCCTTCAGGCTGTTGAGATTTCCATTTTCCTTTATCATTCATAATTAACTGAACACGATGACTCCGAAAGAATTTGTCAAAGGATTTTACCAAGAAAAAGAAGAGGCCCTAAGCCTTTACACACAGGACCTATCCACTACAGCTGTCGGAATCCTCATCCAACAATTGAACCTCCGTCCAGAACAAATGCAGATTTTACACCAAATTCTGGATGGGGTAATGACGGATACGATGTATGGCATCTTACTAGGACTAGATGGAGCCGCCAGTATCGGAGGCGAGCAGGAAGACTATCAGATATTTGATGAGGAAGGAAATAAACTGACAGGAGGAAATATTGAGGGATATGCATTCGAGTTTTTTCAACAAAAATAAGCGTAAAAAGCCTTAGTGTCGATGAGGGTGTGCTTCGGGAGTGTCTTGAAAACCCCATGGGACGGCTTTGTAGGTGAGCTTCTTGGCCTTTGTCTGTCCTTCTACTAACTGGTAGGCTTGGTTGATTTTCACATTTTGGTAAACCTGCACACCTCCTGCCTGCCAGTGTATGACTACCTTTTGAATTTTTTCAGCTTGTCCCAGTCCGATCTCTGCCTGCAAACTATTTCCACCAAAACTCGCACCTGTTCCTACTGTATGGTACACCTTCTCCCCATCTCCCAAGACTACTTCAATCATCGAACCGACCCCAAAAGAATTGGTCCTTGTACCTCTCAACTGTAAGACCAGCCAATGATGCTTTGAAAGAGGATTTTCAAATAAGACATTAGTAAATACGTCTCCCTCATAAGCACCTCCCATCACCGCATATATGTCCTGATCGCCATCGTGATCCAGATCCGCAAAACCGATTCCGTGACCTTTTTGGATATGCCCAAAGCCCCCCGCTGATGTCACTTCCTCAAACTTTTTCCCCTCTACATTCCGAAACATCCGATTGGGGACCACTGTCTTAAAATCAGGGGCACCTGTGCCGACATAAAAGTCTGGGTAGCCATCATTATCCAGATCTCCGAAGTTCGCGCCCATGCTATACATGCTCTTGTCGAGTCCATAGGGAATCGTAGCATCGGCAAAGGTCTCGTCTCCATGGTTGATATACAATCGGGGCTTGGCTGTACCCACAGATTTCCCCTGTAGCTCTGCGGCATAATCTCCCGCTACACCATCCAGATTTCGCGTGTCATACCCACTCACAAATATATCCTGCAACCCATCCTGATTCACATCCCAAAACCAGCACGGAAAACTGTAGATAGGTTCTTCTACCCCTGCCGAGCGACTGATGTCGATGAACCGTTGACCATTATTTTTGAATAAAAGATTGGGACCTCCATTGACCGAAATAAACAGATCGGGCCACTGATCGCCATTGATGTCTCCAAAGTCTACCCCTTTTACAAAAGCATGTATACCTCCGATTCCCCATTCTTCAGACATTTCCCTAAAGGTTCCATCCTGCTGATTGATAAATAATTCACAGGGATGAAGCAAGCCCTCCTGGCTTTCATTTCCTATAAATACATCCAAATACCCATCCTTGTTGACATCGGCCCAAGCTGCGGTCTGTGTCGGATGAAATGTGAGCAAACCCGTAGATCGCGTCACATCACGAAAGGCACCCTCTCCGTTGTTCTGAAGAAGGGAGTTGGGGTGATTGCCGCCAGCAGACAGCCAACCTCCTCGCAAAATCAGTATATCTACATCCCCATCGTTGTCATAATCGGCTTGCTTGCAATTGAGCCCGCTGACGATTCCTGTAAGACCTGCCGCTTCTGTATGTCTGTAAAATCCTCCTTCCTGATTAGAGAGAAAAAGCTCTACCTGATCTTCCATCCCATAGGAGGTCGCACATATATCGATCCAACCATCCTGATTCACATCCTCTAGACAAACGCCTCCTGAGAGACCATTTACAGCTATCCCTAGAGGGAAGGCAATCTCTTGGAAAAAGGGAAAATCGACTGTTTTATCTTGAGGAAAAGGAATCAATAGCTCTTGGGGAATCGCAGATGGATACTTCCCCAAAGTCATATAGCTTAGGTTGGTCAGCCACTGGTAGGTAGGATCGGGATATCGCTGGTAAAGCAAAGAAAAAATGGCAGCGGCCTTCTCAGAGCCTTGGGGAAGTTGATGAATGGCGGGAGCTTTCAAAGGAAGAATGCATGCATAGGTTGTATGCTGATTCTGGCAGTTTTGCTGCTCGCCGAGGCGCAGATACGCCAGTCCCAATAGCTCCAACAATGGACGTCCTCTATCTTGTAAGAGGTCTTGATAGGTGAGTTTTTGTGTCTGTAAATAGCTTTCAATCTCGCCTATACATCGCTGGCTATCGCCCGCATTCAGAGTCTCGTAACAGTACTGGTACCACAAGACGCCCTCAAAGCCGTTCTCTAATTCTTTTCGCATCAAGTCTGCCATTCGCCCATTCCAGTGATAGTACAAACGAGGGTCTCCTTCTTCTACGAGCTTTTGCAGTCTTTGGACCATTGCCTGGGTTTCAGGATCTATAGCGGGCTGGGCAAAAATAGAAACAAGCATGAAAAGAAAAGGAAAAATGATGGAGGAATACTTCATTTGGAATTTTCTCTTATACCCATAATTTACATTCCCCTTCCTATCTAAAGCAAAACTTCCCTTTCCAACTTTTCCCTATTATGGTAAGTCATTCAACATGTAGAAAACCTAAATCTTATAAAATGAACATACCATTCACCAGCATCCTCCTTTTACTCGGTCTATGCCTTTGGACAGCTTGTGATGCCCTCAACGCTGAGGAAGTGGCGAGACTCCCGATCAATGCAGTAAGCCTTGATCCAGAAAATCCCGTCATGAGAGAAGTCAGTCTTGAACTCAAGCAGGGTGAGAAGCTCTACTTTTGGTCTGAAATGGATTTCGAATATGAGGGAGAAGTTCAGCTACTTTTCCAGATAGAGTTATTGAAAGATGGGGAGCGTTTAGGATTCATGGAGATAGATCCTACGGTCAAAGACATCACGATAGGTCAAATAAAAACGACCATCATGGACAAAACCTCCTGGAGTTTTTCAGGAAAAAATAATCATATGACGGTAGAGGAAAATGGAACTTACACTTTCAAAGGGGTTTTGGTCGCATCCGATAATCCCACCCTCATGATCGATAAAGCAGAGATTGTTTTGAAGAAATAGTCCATGGCGCCATCAGAACTCACCCTGATAGCGCCATTCTCTTTTAAGCAGGGGTCGTTGTATTTTCTCCTAGCCCCGAAAGCAAGTGTGCACGGCTTGCCTCATCCAGCGCATACTGCATAGGTTTTATCTTTTTCTCATCGATAAAAATTCCGCTCTGTCCCTGAAACTCGGGTTTGAAAGCCGCATCATACAGATAGGTACCTCCTTTTTCAGGTCCAGGGAAAAATAGATTACGGAAAATCAATAATAAACCTGGCATGCTTTCTTTATTTCCCGTCATATTGGTCTTGTTGGGACCAGGGTTGACATTTGCAAAAGATATATGCGGCCACTGCTTGGCCAGATCATTCATCAGAACGGTCGCTCCCACCTTGGACTGTAAATAGGAACCGAATAGTTTGACAAACTTCTTTGGCTTCAACAATTCATCAATATCAAATTCCTTGCGAGAATGCATCGATCCTGTGACGGTAGTCACCACCTTTGGGTTCGTAGATGCGTCTAGCAACGGCTTCAGATGTAATGTCAATAAATAAGGTGCCAAGGTATTGACTTCATAATGCATTTCATTGCCTTGGGCAGAGGTATACAGCCCATCCAGCAGCACGCCTGCATTGTTGAATAAAATATCTACACGGTCCCATTTCTCCTGTATCTCCTTCGCTACACGAATGACATCTTGCTGAACGCTCAAATCAGCATAGAAAAAGTCTATCTGCTCACCCGATTCCAAGTGTTCGATCACTTCTTGCTTACGCTTTTCGCTACGGATGATCAGCCCCAGTTGGTGCCCCTCTTGTATCAGCTTTTTGGTCAACTCAAAACCGATCCCTGTATGTCCGCCTGTCAGTATGATGTTCATGTGATGATAGATTTAGGGAAAAAATCTGTTTTAGAATGATTGATTCAAAATTCTACCTTATGGCTTGTATTTACATTAATCTAAATTAAGAAATGAGGTCAAAACAGTGATTTTCAAATTAATTCATAAACTCTAGCTCAGATTGAAACTCACCTGGGATATGGTCATTCGTCTCCGAATCAAAGATCCAACGCTCTCCCAAAACAGATTTATACTGTACTTTGATGGTGACGTATCGCATCTGCGTCGCCATTTCTCTTGTCTCATCGTCCCAGGGCATATTGAATACGACCCGCTCCTCACCCGCTTTGAAAACGGTTTGGTTGAGGGTTGACATCTTGATTCGATCATATCCAATCTCTCGTTGGGGATTGATACGATCGAGCAAGTCGTCATGATCGCTGATCAGAGAGTCTTTGAACCGCACCTCTACAGATTCGATGATGGCGGGACCCGTCCCAAAATTTGTCGCGACGAAGCTAAATCCTCTTTCACTGAAACTACCTGCAATGGTAAAGTGTGGCCAAACCATGGCGCGTTGCTGTGCCTTGAGCAGATTGGCCTCGTATATCGAAACTGCCAAGGCAAGCAGACTGATCGCAATCGCGAGAATGGTTCCTAAGGTTTGAAAATTATCTTTGCTCACAAAAAAGGATCATTACATGAAAGGATCTCAATATAAAGAGGATCTTATCCTCTCCCAAAAAGGAGTCATGATCTTCCGATTTCTGCAATCTTGGCTCAGGTGAAGTATCTATGTGGATGATGGATTCTCCTATTTTTTCTTATTCATACCTGACTGACCAACAAAATACTTGTCATTGTCTTGTATATTAAACCTAGGCTGCTTATGGGAGTCCTATACACACATCTTCATTTTTATCATTAGCTGCTATCCCCCTTATGGTTGATTTAGAACAAATTAAAAGGCTATATAAAATCGGGAAAAATCTAGAATTGAAGGATATCCAGGTTTTGCTTCAGTCTGCCAAAAAGAATGTCTATCCTGCGGGTACGTATCTACTCAAAGAAGGAAGTACAAAGAAGGAGATTCATTTCCTGACCAAAGGGCTTGTACGTACATTTGCGATTAACTCGAAGGGAGAGGAAATTACTGTAAGTATCTCCTACGAAAACCGTCCATTGGCCAGTGTTGATATCATTTTATTTGATCGCCCTTCCAGGATGTATTTTCAGGCATATGAACGAACAGAGACTCTCTCGATGGATTTCGATAAACTCCAGACGATTCTGGACAAACACCCCCATGTCTCTCAATATAGAAGAAACATTCTCCTCTCTTTTCTGAAGGAAGCTTCGAGCAGAGTCGAATCATTTGTCCTGCTTTCTCCCGAGGAACGCTATCAAGAATTCATCCAGGAAAATCCCAGCTTACAAAACCGCATCCCAGATAAATTCATTGCCCATATTTTGGGTGTGACACCTGTTTCTTTGAGCCGTATCAGAAAAAGAATCGCTGAAAAAGAATTGAGTAAGACTTAAACCATGTCTGCAACACCAAATCTGCGCTTAAGGTCATACATGTGGTCATCCTCAAGGGAATAAAAGCGTATGATCCCAAAAAATTACAGGCAAATACCCCTTATTAACTTTTGTTAATCTTACGATCTGTTTTAGTTCCTACATTTGTTACATAAGTTATTCAAAGAGCAAAAAGCTAAAACTCCAGATCTGATATATCAGATTTCTGCATAATCTCTGTACACATTCTACAAAAGTCAAAAACGGAAAAAGCATGGACGGAAAGCTATACTGATGGGTCGATAGTATCTTCTCTCATGGTTCACACTCCCTTGCAAGCCATAGAGTAATACACTGGCTGCCAATGGTTTTAATTTATAGCCTTCATTCTTCATAGCATCGCTTCCTTTCGTCTACTGTCTTACTAAACTATTTTTTCACAACAATAAACCAATCAAAATGAGAACTTTCATTTCATTTATCGTCATTCTGTCAAGCTTAATCTTTTTTACTTCCTGTGAAAATGCACCTGATCTTTCAGAGTTAGAGGTAGGAGATATAGCAGATCTCGTAGAAGCTGCACTTCAGGAGAAAACAGGAGGTCTTGAAGAAAACATCAATGATCTAATAGAGAAGCTCGATGAAATCACCCTAGACAGTGTCTGTGACAGCTTATATACTGGGGGTTCAAGTTATAACAACCCCAACGGTCTGGTACAAGGAGCCTACACAGGAACATGGACCTTTCTGTTGAGCTGTAACACCTTCAACATACCTGAAACAGCGAATTTTACTTCTTTCTCGGATGCGACTTATAGCACTACAAGAATTAACTCTGAGGATAGTGTCGCTTTTACAGGAAGCATTGAGGGTATTGAGTTTTCATCCAATGACTACGTATTGGGGGGAACCTATATCCGCACAGGAACGCAGGACTTGACGGGACCCAATCAGCAGATTGACCTCAGCAGCACGCTGGAATTTGACCTGACAGGCGTCATCGTCAACAAGGGGGGCAACGGCATCCAGTCAGGTGTAGGCACCTTTACCTTTACAGGCAATACACCTGAAGAAACGTATAGCTTTGATGGGACCATCCAATTCAATGGCAATGGAACCGCTACTGTCACCATCAATGGAGAGACATTTGTGATCAATTTATAGGGAGACAGCGAGAAGCGAGAACAGAGAGTCAAGATGGAACGTGTGATGCTTGATATCTCATCCCGTTTCTCGCTTCTATTTCCCATACTTAAACCCAGAAAAAATGGAAAAGAATATAGCTTATCTCATCCCCGTCATAGCCAACCTCGTCCGATATACCTTGATCGCGGGCATCCCCTTCCTGATATTTTACATCCTATTTCCGCATAAGTTTTCGCGTCAGAAAATCCAGCAGAAGCTGAGCAAGCCCAAAGACTGGATACGAGAATTTACCCATTCTCTACAGACTATGGGCGTATTCAGTATCATTGCCTTGATCATCATCTTTAGTCCGATGAAGGACTACACCCAGATTTATCGGGACATTCATGCTTATGCTTTGTGGTGGATTCCTGCCAGCATCCTCTTGGCAGTCGTGATTCAGGATACGTATTTCTACTGGATGCATCGCACGATTCATCACCGTCGATTGTTCCGCACCTTTCATTTGGTCCATCATCGCTCAACCAATCCTACTCCACTAGCTTCACATGCCTTTAATGTATCTGAAAGCATACTTGAAGCACTCATCATTCCCATCATTTTGATGATTATCCCTATGCACCTTTACAGCGTATTAGGCTTCATTGTACTTGGGTTGATGTTCAATGTATATGGGCACTTAGGATATGAAATCATGCCGAGATGGTTTCGCCATACCTTCCTTTTCCACATCATGAACACTTCTGTTCATCACAACCTTCATCACGAAAAATTCAAAGGAAATTATGGCTACTACTTCCGAATCTGGGATAGATTGATGGGAACTGAAAATCCTGATTATGTGAAGAAATATGATGAAATTCAAGCGCAGCGCTTTCCTACACCAAGTAAGCGTTCCTACGAGATGCTCAAAATATTTCCTGTTCTCATCCTCTTACCTGTGATTTGTTTAGCAACGCAACCCTCATCTTCTTCTTCAATCGTGGGTCTATGGAAGGACAGTGATGCGGGAGGCGTGATTTCGATCTACGAAAAGGACGGAAAATACTACGGTCGCCTCATTTCTGCGGATGATCCTGAGGAAAACGAACAAATTCAGGGTCTAGACATCATCGTCCTCAAGAACTTCAAGGACAAAGGAGACGGAGCCTTTTGTTGTGGGACTTTGTTTCAGCCTAAGTACCAGCGCACGCTCGATGCAGACCTGACCCTCGTCAATGATTCTACGCTAGAGATTGAGGCTAGCTACGGAATCTTCTCTGGCATGCGGATCTGGAAACGACTGTAAGAATGTAGACGTGAGCATACTGTGATACTACCTGTTCACCGAATCTGTGGAAATCGAAAAAAGCGAGGGTTGAGCACCTGACAATTGGGGTCTCTCCTGGGTAAAGTAGATTTTCGCGGATTCTCTTCATTAGAGAATGGGAATCCAAATCTCCTCTTCAGAGTCTTCTTGATCTCCTTTGTACTTATCTCCCATGATGTCAAAGTGGGGACGATCTGCCAACTCGTGCTCCGAGTTCGGTAGCCACTGTGTGAATACCTTCTCAAAGGTGCTCGTATCAGAACTTGGGCCTCTGTGGGTAAAAACGGCATAGCGACCCGCAGGAATTTGGAAAAAACTCAAACCCTCAGGCAGCTCGCCTACTTCGGAGACTTCTACCCCTGCCCATTTGACGAAGGGGCGCAGCGGATTGAGTAGAACAAAAAAATTGGGGGGATACACAATGAGATCATAGACATCGGCATTGACCATATGGGGCACCTCCTTGCGCTTGGGCATAAACGCTTGAAAGAGTTGCTGTGTCTGATTATCTATAAGTGACATCTCCCGCTTCATGCCCACGAGGATTTTGGGTGGATTGTCTACGATTCTTGGATTCATGCTTATTCTTTGAGGGAGAAAGGTCAGGATTTTTAGGGAGGATTGAAAGTGTGTAGATTTCCTTTCCATTTGCAAGCCCACCCCATTTATCTATCTTCATATTCGCAAAAACTACTATGATATGAAGATCTGCACACAACTCTTATTTGTACTCCTTTTTGTCATCTCCCCTAGCCTATTCGGTCAAAATGTACTCGACGACATCCTAGATGAACAAGCACGCGCGCAAGTGGTCGATGAAATCCTTCAAGATAGAATGGAAACGCTCCTGCCCGAACTCATGAAGCGAGAAGGTATCGACATGTGGATTCTCATCTCGCGAGAGTACAACGAAGATCCTGTGATGAAAACCATGCTTCCTTCCACTTGGCTATCTGCACGTCGCCGCACGATGATGGTATTTTCGCTGAATGGAGAGAAGCTCGACAAAGTCGCCATCGCCAGATATAGCGTCGGCAAGTTGCTACGTGGAGAGTGGAACCTCAACGTCTATCCTGACCAGTGGGAAGCCCTCATGAGCATCATACAGGACAAAGATCCCCAAACCATTGGACTCAATTATTCGGAGAACTTTGCGTTGGCCGATGGGCTGGTCAAAACGGAGTATCAGACCTTTATGGAGAAACTACCCACAAGATACCAAAACCGTGTAGTCTCTGCCGAAAAGCTGGCCATTGCCTGGCTAGAAACACGCTCCCCGCGCGAACGCGAGCTCTATGATACGATCTGTGCGATCGGCCACCAGATTCTACAAGAAGCTTTCTCCGCTGATGTCATCACAGCAGGCAAAACTACCACAGACGACGTCATCTGGTGGCTGCGCAATCGCGTGACCGATCTGGGGCTGGATACTTGGTTTCATCCCTCTGTTTCGATTCAGCGCAGCACCATGGCAGACAATGCTTTTCTGAGATCATTTTCTAGCCGTCCTGAGGATCAGATTATCCAATATGGCGACCTCCTTCACGTAGATTTTGGCATTACCTATCTCAGGCTCAACTCAGACCAGCAGCAGCATTTTTACATGCTCAAGCCAGGAGAAACGGAGATTCCCCAAGGATTGGTCAAAGCCTTTGAAAGGGGCAATCGCTTGCAGGACATCCTGGTGAGCCAGTTCATCCCAGGCAAAAGTGGTAACCAGATCCTCCGTGATGCGCTAGCACAAGCCAAAGAAGAAGGGATTACCGCATCCATTTACACACATCCCATCGGCTTTCATGGGCATGCGGCAGGTCCTACCATCGGACTTTGGGATCAGCAGGGTGGCGTCAAAGGACGTGGAGACTATCCCCTTTTTGCCAATACAGCCTACTCTATTGAGCTATTTGCTGCATCCGAGGTCCCCGAATGGAATAAAATCATCCGCATCATGCTCGAAGAAGATGGTATATATGAAGCAGAAGGTTTTCGTTTCCTCGACGGAAGAGCAGAAAGAATATTTCCTATACCCAGACAGTGAAAAGAGAGACTGTGAGACGAGAGACCGTCCCTGAAGGGACTTTGAGACTGAAAGTGTAGCTATTCATCCGTAACACTTTCAGTCTCGAAGCGTCGCGATCACGTAGTCCCGTTAGCGACAGTCTCATAGTCTTGATGTCTCCCAAGGAGCTTGCCTCTTAAAGGCTTTTTTCATATCTTAAATTATAAGCTACTCACTCTGAGGAACGCTATACGGACCTTTAAGATGTAAACTATGGTAACTACGATTCTCTTAATTGCATTGGGGGCAGCTGTCCTCTACTTCGGATACTGGGCGACCAAACGCACACTGGCCGAGGAGTCCAAAGGCAAAAAAAGAAGCAATGCCCGCCGTAGACGTTGATTTACATTGACAACTACTCCTACTAACCTATCACGTGCTGATCCCCTTCGATGAGCACGTGATTTTTTATTGTCGTCTGCTTTTCTCCCCTCCCCATTTCATTTCCGCATCTTTTTCAATTTATGTAGCTTGCCCAGTAAAATAATACTGGACTATGGCGAAACGCATGGCAATTCTCGGATCTACAGGATCCATTGGAACACAAGCACTTGAAGTAATAGAAGCACATCCCCAACAGTTTGAAGCAAAGGTCCTAACAGCTGGAAACAACTGGCAACTCCTCGTCGAACAAGCACAGAAGTTCCAACCTGCAGTGGTGGTGATCGCCGATGAATCACACTATCCTTCTGTTAAATCTGCCCTTGCCTCCCACCCTATCGAAGTCATGACAGGCCCCGAAGCCTTGGTCGAATGTATGCATCGGGAAGACATTGACATGGTACTGACAGCCCTTGTCGGTTTTTCGGGTTTGCGGCCGACCGTAGCAGCTATACAAGCAGGAAAGCCTATCGCGCTAGCCAATAAAGAAACCCTCGTCGTAGCGGGGACGCTCATCACCACCCTTGCCAAGCAACACAATGTCCCCATTATCCCTGTAGATAGCGAACACTCAGCGTTATTTCAGGCACACGTAGGAGAAAGTCAAAATCCGATTGAAAAAATATACCTCACCGCTTCAGGTGGGCCTTTCAGAGGATACAGCCTGGATCGACTGAAAGAAGTTAAGCCTAGTCAAGCCCTCAAACATCCCAACTGGGACATGGGCGCTAAGATCACCATCGACTCTGCTTCCATGATGAATAAAGGGCTAGAAGTAATCGAAGCGAAATGGCTGTTTGATCTTAGAGATGATCAAATTGATGTGATTGTACATCCGCAGTCTATCATTCACTCGATTGTACAGTATGAAGATGGCTCGATGAAGGCACAGATGGGCTTACCTGATATGAAACTTCCCATCCAATACGCGATGGCCTATCCCCAAAGGTTGAAAAATAATTTTCCCCGCTTTGATTTTCTGAATTATCCCAATCTGACTTTTGAACGCTGTGATTCCCAAGTCTTTAAAAACCTAGCCCTTGCCTATCAAGTGATGGACAAAGGAGGAAATGCACCTTGCATCCTCAATGCAGCGAATGAGATCACCAATCGTGCGTTTTTAGAAGAGAAAATTCGGTTTACAGACATTGGGGATATCAATGAAGAAGCCATTGATGCACTGACATTTGATGCGGAGCCAGACATCCAGTCCTTGATTGAGACAGATGCCGCGACGCGGGAGTGGGTCCGGACCAAGGTATAACAGGAGATGCGCTATTCATGGTACATTCTACAAAAATGAACATATAAGGGACTTCCATTTATACCCAAAAAAGCGGAAGACTGAGTGGCACAGTCTTCCGCATACGTTGTATTGTTGTTCCTTAACAAGTGAACCTTTTCGGTTATCGACTCACATCTTCAAAGTTGAATCGAATCGGCAGGGTATAATACATCGGTACAGGATTCCCGTCGATGATACCAGGTTCCCAACGAGGCATTTTGTTGATGGCGCGAATGGTTTCTTCATCGCAACCGTATCCAACTCCTCTGACAATCTGAATATCTGTCAAGCGACCATCGGGCTGTACCACAAATCTTGCGATGACTCGCCCGTCCACTTTCTGGTCGAGTGCTTGCTTCGGATAGCGAACCGCTCGACGTAAATAAGCCATCATCGCGCGTTCTCCACCTGGATAGGAAGGATTGATGTCTCCCACCAAAAAGGGACCCTTAGGCTTTTTCACTTCCTCTCGTACTGGCTCTGCAACACGCTGCGTAGCTTCAGGCTCTGGCGCGGGAACGGATGGCGTCTCATCTAGGCTCGCCACGAACTGATCAGAATTCTCATTTGATGGAAGAGATGCCTCTGGGTTATCATTAATAGCCTCGCCTCTATCGTTGAGATCTTCTACAATAGGCTCTTGATCCTCGATAGGTGCAGTCACCACACTTCCTTCGTCAATGATTTGTACTTCATCAGGCTCATCAGACGAAGAGGCATACTGAATGTCCTGCCCTTGCTTTACTTCCTCCGCTACATAAATCGTACGCTTCGTTTCACGTGTATCTCCATCAGCATCTGTCTCAGTCAATGTGAGTCGATAGTAGCCTGGACGTTCATATGTATAAGCCCATGATTTATCTACACTTTGCTTGTACTGATCGCCAAATGAAATCTCGTAGGTGCAGTCTGAGCGATGCCCTTCCAATTGGAACATCAACCTTTTGCCTGTAATTTTCCTTCCTGTGATGTCGATTTTGAGTGGCTCCAGTTCGCTATCATCTTCAGAACTAAGCACTACTTCATCACTCGCAGGAATGAACATCGAGTTGTCTGACAACCAGCTATCATATTCACTTAAGGTGGTAAGTGTATCCGCATGACGTGATTGAGGATCCATCAAGATGACTCTAAATCCTTGCTTGAACTGATCTTCAATATCAACAAAACCTAAGCTGTTGATGGGATATACCACGTAGGTATTGGCCTCCTCAGGTTGAATTCTCGTTTGAGGAGAAAGCAATTGAAATACACCAAAAGTCAATAGAGGGATCAACAATACGCCCGCTGCCAGATATACCAAACGCCTTTTTTTGCGCTTCTCATCTTCTTTCTTCAAGACGTCTAAATAGGCGTCAAGAGCTTCTGGATTTTTTGGGTTTGATTTTTTTGCCACTTCAGTTTGATTTTAGATAAACAAAAAGTTTCCGAAGGGGAAACAAACCTTAGGATTACAGGATATCAAGATTAATAATGAGCAAGAAAAAATAGCTCTACTTCATCCAATGGATAAATTACCCACTGTAGTTCTTTTACATCCTTTTAAAATATTACTTAGGAGGTTGACTAATAAAGAACCTTTGAGCTAATTGATCTCTTATTCAAATTTTCTCATTTTACCCCCAAATACATACCTCTCCTGTGTTATTGGTTAGGTTTTATATCAGAATGGGGAAAATCATCGGTTCAACGCACTTCAAAATTCATCCAGAATCAAATTATGCAGAGTCAAAATTTATTTTGATTAAATTATTTGATCAAAAACGAATTTTAATACAATTATCTTATTATACGAATTAAGTACATAAATACTTGATGTTTGAAAAACACCTCTGTCCTCTTGAGGTTTGGTAGGTAAATCAACCGATTCAAAATCTATTTATGCGTTTATCTGAAAAAGTCGTCATCATCACGGGGGCCAGTAGCGGTATTGGAGCGTCAACTGCAAGATTATTAGCCAAAAATGGGGCCAAAATTATGCTTGCAGCAAGAAGAGTGGAGAAATTACAAGAATTGCAAAAGGAGATAGGAGAACAGGCAGCGTATCATGAAACTGATGTCACAGATTATGTGCAGGTTCAAGCATTAGTTGAAGCCACTATTCAAAAGTTTGGGAAAGTAGATGTACTGATCAATAATGCAGGTGTGGGCTATCTCGGCCCTATGGAGGAAGCATCCATAGAAGAGTGGCATACCATGATGGATGTCAATGTCAATGGTGTACTTCACGCGATCCATGCCGCACTACCCGAACTCTTGAAATCAAAGGGACATATAATCAACATAGACTCTGTCGCAGGACATAATTATTTCCCTCGCGCGGTGGTCTACTGTGCTTCTAAGCACGCCGTCAAAGCCTTGAGTTATGGCATTAGAGTAGAGTTTAGGGACAAAGTGAAAGTGACCAATATCTCTCCAGGTGCAGTGGCCACAGAGTTTATCACACATTTTACCCATGAGGAGACCAAGAAAAATATGGAAAATAGCTTTCAAAACGGGCTGCAACCAGATGACATCGCTCAAGCGATACTTGAGGTTTTGGCCAAGCCTCCACATGTCGTCGTGAATGAGGTGATCATTCGACCTAATATTTAAGATCATGTTTGAAACCTCTAATCTGCGAAAAGTTTGCGTTTTCAGAATCTGAACTTCCTCTATTTTGATCGATTTAGCACCACTAAATCTCAAACAATAGCTTTAGTCAGAGCCTAATATCTCTGCTTTTTAGCTAGATTTTCATTGTTCCAAACAGGGTCTAATTCAACACGCGCTGTAGAAATGCCATTTGTGGCACATCTACAGCGCGTTACCTCATATCCCCTTTGCGCTACCTCACCAGTGTCACAGTTCCTTTTTGCTCCACTTTCTGTCCATTAAACGTGAAGGCATCGATTTGATATACATACACCCCTTCTGGTGCTGGCGTACCGTTTTGCCTATTACCATCCCAAAAGAAGCCAGGATCTACCGAATAGAAGACTTCTCTACCCCATCGATCAAAAATTCTAATCTCAAACTGTTCGATGGAATTCATTCTAATGGCAAACTGATCATTTCGGTTGTCATTATTCGGCGTAAAGACATTGGGTGCAAGCAGGTTAAAGTCTTTAACTTTGATCAAGCTGAAAGAAATGCTGTCAGGACAACCAATCGCATTGTCTACGCGAAGCTGCACTTGATAGTCTCCTGGGGAATTGTATGTATGAATCGGACTTTCTTCTGTACTACTTTCTCCATCCCCAAAATCCCATAAGTACTGACTAGAACCTTGACTTCTATTCTCAAAGGTGACAGGTAGTGGATAGAATCCTTCCTTCGTATCAGGCACAAACTCCGCCAAAGGTAAAGTGCGCTCCACATACACCTCTATATCAAAGGTATCCCCCTGGCAGCCATTAGGTCCGATCGGGATTACCCAGTAATCCGTACTTTGTCCAGGGGCAACCTCAATCCGATCTCCATTTTGACCTGTACTCCATAAATAATCAAAAGCACCCACGGCAGACAATTCAGTAGCCTGTCCTACACAAATACTGTCACGGAAAGGTGCACCCACTCTGGGCAATTGCCATACCTCCACGACCAGACTGTCCCTGTTTTGGCAGCCATTCGCATCGATACCTAACACATTGAATGGCATCGTACTGTCTGGTTGAGCAATAGGATCTGCTGCATTGGGATCGGTCAAAAACTCCGCTGGTGTCCAGGTATAAGACTGGGCTCCGCTCACCGATAGGAAAGCGATATCTCCCCGACAAATACTCGTATCTCCTTCTGCAATAACTTCAGGTAGGGGATTCACTGTCAATTCCATCGTATCTCTCGCTGTACATCCAAATATATCTGTCACAAGGACTTCGTACTGGATCGAGGCATCTGCTTCGGCCACAGGATTGGCAATGCTAACGTCTGACAGATAGGTGGCAGGCGACCATTGATAAGCTACGCCACCTTCCCCATTCAAAAATGCGGGATCTCCTATACAAACGGCGGTATCTGCTCCTGCATCTGCTGGGGGCGCAGGTCTTACAAATACCTCTACCGTGTTTGTGTCTACACAATCACTGCTATCCAGGACCGTCAAAACAAAAGTAGTCGTGACACCTGGATATACCGCAGGATTCTGCGCATTGGGATCGAGAATTACATCCGCAGGCTCCCAGCTAAAGGCTACGGCTTGGCCTCCGAGCTGTCCACCCAAAAGGGTGAGTGTATCCCCAAAACAAATGGAATCTCCTCCGCCCGCTTGTGCATACATCGTCAAGATGGAAATAGAATCTTGATTGACACATCCGTTGCTGTCTACGACTGTAACGGTGTAAGCGAAATTACTGTCAGGCGTCGCCAGTGGATTGGCAATATTGGGATCTGATAAAAAGTCTACAGGTTCCCAAGTATAGATTTCTCCTCCTGAAGCTGTAAGCTGTAAAGGTGCTTCCCCACACTTGGTATCTACAGCGGGTCCTGCATTGGCATTGGGCAGAGGGTTGATGGTCAATGTCATCGAATCTGTCGTCCTACACCCATTGGTATCTGTGACTGCCACAATGTACTGCGTCGTATCTAGGGGGAAGGCAAAAGGATTGGCAAGGGTATCATCACTCAAGCTATCCGTCACCAACCACTGATAAGCGATGCCCCCACTTGCACTCAGCTGAGCGGTATCCCCAATACAAATGCTTTGGTCAGGACCTGCATCGGCAGGAGGTAGAGGATTGACAAAGACCGTCACAGAATCCACATCTGTACAGCCTGCCGTATCTGTCACTGTCACTGTATAAACCGTCGTGACAGGAGGAGAAGCCATGGGATTGCCAACATTGGGATCGCTTAGTCCTATGGCAGGCGACCAACTGAACCCTACTCCTCCACTGGCTTGCAGCATGACAGAATCCAACAAACAAATGGTCGTATCTGGTCCTGCCTCGGGATTAATGACATCTATGACTACTACACCTGAATCTGCACATCCCCAAACAGCTGTTATAGTCACTGTATAAGGAGTAGTTGTATCAGGATTGGCAAATGGGCTCGCGATATTGGGATCACTAATGCCTACAGGAGGCGTCCATTGGTAGCCTATACCGCCCGTAGCAAAAAGCTGAATAGAGTCCTCTGGACACTTTGTCGTGTCATTGCTAAAATCGACGATGGGCAGCAAGCGTACCACCTGATCGAGTGAGTCTCGATTGCTACAGCCATTGGTATCAGTCACCGTCACATAAAACACAACTGTCGTATCCAGCGTAGTACCGCTGTAGGTAGGAAATACCGTAGGACTGGCCAGTGTAGGATCATCAAAAATACCTGAAGGTTCCCAGGCGTATTGGATACCACCCGTCGCATTGACCACTGTCCCTCCACCCGAACATACATAGGGATCCGTTCCAAATGTACTCGTCGTAGGAAGCGGATTGACGATAACTGTCATAGAATCGCGTTCTTGACAGCCAGAGGTATCTGTCATCGTGACAAAAAACTGCGTGGTATCTGTAGGGAAAGCAAGTGCATTCGGTGAGCTTGTATTGAGGAGGAAGGGAGAAGCATCCCACTGATAAGCGACGCCGTTGCTGGCTTGAAGGGAGACAGAGTCTCCAATACAAACTGCCACATCGGGCCCTGCTTCAGCATACCATGCCCTTACGAAGACTGAATCTATGTTTTGGCAACCGTTAGAATCGGTGACATTGACGAAGTAGTAACCTGAAGAATCAGGATTGACTAATGGATTGGGTGTATCTATCCCTGATAGCCCTGCTGAGGGAGACCAAAAATAGTTGATCCCACCTGTCGCGAGTAACTGAATAGGATTGTTTCCACATTTGACGGTATCTATCCCTGCATCTACAATCGGCAATGGATTGATGGTGACATCTACAGAATCGCGGTTCACACAGCCATTGGCGTCGGTCACTGTCACAGCATAATTCGTAGGGACAGCTGGAAAAACCGATGGATTGGGCACATTGGGATTGATTAATGTCGGGTCATTGTCCCAAACATAACTGACTCCCCCTGTAGCAATCAACTCGAGTGTATCTCCAATACAGACTTCCTGAATGATATTAAATCCAATGGTCGGAAGGGGATCTACTACTACTCTCACGATAGCTGTATCTATACAACCTGAAGTATCTGTTACGGCGACAATGTAATCAGTCGTAGAAGTCGGGAAGGCTGTCGGATTGGCGGTGTTGGCATCGATAAGAGAAGAATCTGGCAACCATTGATAGCTTATCCCACCTGATGCACTCAAAGCTACACTATCCCCAATACAGATCCGCTGATCAGGCCCTGGAAAAGCATACATCGCAAAGATCGTCACAGAATCTACCTGCTGACAACCATTGCCATCTGTGACTTGCACCGTATAGGTGGTCGTCGAGTCAGGATCAGCTACAGGGTTGGCAATATTTGTGGCACTCAATCCCGTAGCGGGTGTCCAGTCAAAACCGATGCCACCTGTAGCATTGAGGGTAATGGTCTGGCCAACACATTTCACGCTATCTGGACCTGCTTCTGCTAGTGGCAAAGGATTGACATTCACCGTGACATCCTCAGGTCTGGGACAACCCACAGAGTCTGTAATCAAGACGGTATAAGTGGTCGTACTTGTGGGTGAAGCTGTGGGGTTGGCAATATTAGGATTATTCAAGCTCCCCGCAGGTGACCATAGATAACCTGTCCCTCCAAAAGCTTGTAAAGCAAAGTCATCTCCTTCACAAATCGTCCCGCCTACATCTACTGAAACGGAAGGTAAATCTCTTACAATTACCACCACATTATCCACCGCTTGCTTCTGACAGAAATTGTTGTCCTGCACTGCAATATCAAAGTTGAAGGTCTGGCCTGCCACATCACAGGGTGGGGTCCAACATACTTGCCCTGAGATCGGATTCAAGCCTGTAGATGTAATGGTAGCGTAGGGTCCAGGACCTCCTTGGTTGGCAAATGGTCCTTCGATCGGTACAAATTCTAATATATCAAAGGTATCTACATCTCCTCCGCTTAAGGTATAACAGAAAGGTTCTAACGGATCTACAATGATCGTGTCGCCTCCTCCTGCGATATTGTGGGCAATGTCTGGTGGATTGGTCTCGCCAATGATCACGACTGTCGTATCATAGACGATGTTGTAGCCTGGGCAGTCATTGGTATCTCGCCCACCTACCACGAGCATGATGGTATCTCCTTCCTGATTACAGGGCACAGTCCAGCAAATGTCTCCATTCGCGGGGTTGGTTCCCGTGGTTGTCAAAGTAGCATAAGGCGGAGGCAATGTTCCTCCTATTCCAAAGGCGGCACTTACAGGAAATAGCTCTACTACGTCTGTAGGATTCACATCCTGGACAGATACTTGATAACAGAAGGGGGTAGTAGGCATGGCATAAATGGTATCATTGCTCAAGGCGAGGATGCCATTACCAGTATTGCCTGTATTAGGATTCCCTGCTCCTCCTACAGGTATGTTGGTCAGATCTGGATCAATGATCGGCTCCGCTCCCTGTGGGGTACATGTCACTACCGCAATCTGGAAGTCTCGTTTGTTTTCACTTAGGAAAACCCCATTTCTATACTCTACGACAGACACTGCAAATACAGATAGCCCTACTTGAGTAGGTGTCAATGTCAATAAACCTGACTGGGGGTCAATGGCAAAGTTTCCTGACGCAAAGGGGTCTGTAAAAGAAAATCCTCCCACAAAGTTTACAGGATTATAAGGAGGTGGTCCCATGGGGTTGGGATTGAAGCCTGCATTGCTGACTACAGGATTAAACTGCGTCGCCCCGATTCCTGATCCATTGATTCCTGTGTAGGGTTCAGAAATCGTATATACCAAGGAATCTCCGTCTACATCTGTCGCGCTATGATCAAAACTAAAAGGCTGCCCCACACACAAAAACAGAGGGGGAAGCTGATTGAATGTCGGCATGTTGTTACAGCCTGGAACTTCTGTACCTGGCACATGGGCAAGAACCGTGATCCCCTGATTATTACTGATATTGGTGACCGTATTGTTTCGGCAACATCGAGCCCATGCAATGTCGTAGCCCCCCGATATAGGCGGGAGTGTGATGTTGAACGAATACTGTTTGAACTCTGTTTCAAGCGCCAAAGGCGTTCCTGTACAACTGTTGAACTGTACGGGCAGCGTATCTGGCTGTCCTGTAGGTAGGCTCACTAATCGGGTAGCAAATAGCGTCCCGTTAGAACGAAAGATAAAAACGGTGATCTGATTGTCGAAGCCTGCTACCCCATTAATTGCATCTCTATAAAGGGTCAGATTGACATTGTAGGTATTAAAGGTGGGGTTGATGCACTGATAGTCGATCCCTGCACCTACGATATGCGTTGCTTGCACGCGTAGTCCAGACACAAGGAGGAGCAGCAGAAGGGTGATCCAGAGGGACCATTGCTTAAATCGCATGGGGGTAAAGGTTTGATATAATAGCAATCATCATTAAATGAGGAACAAAAGCTTGCGAAAGGCATCCGATACCTATCATATACTTACTACTTCTACCGATCGATCCTATGACACCCTACACGTAGCGAGGAATAAAAACGTTGGTCAATGTCGTTTACTCCCTCCCTTATCATCCCAATCTTCTAGAAAGATTCTTTAAATGCTGCATTTAGAATGACCAGAAGCAGTTTTTCGCAATTTTAAGTAAACCCTTTTTTGAAGAAAATCAAAGCTCCAAATTCGTACAAGTTTCTTATTTTTCTTCCTTATACTCTTTCCCAACATCTCATTACATCCACACAATCAAATACTTAAGCATCCATTTTCTGGAAAAGATGAATATTTTAACATATTGAAAGAAATAGGGGAAATTTCATACCAGAAACTTCCCCTATTGGCTAAATAAATACCTTATGTTGGAGTCCAAAAGGATTAAATGGTTTTACTCCGATAACTTTATCCTATCCCTGATGTTGCGAGCATAGGGAAAAATAAACCTGTCATCTAACCAAAGTGATACTTCCTCGCTTCACAAAGATCTCTCCTTGGATGTCAACATACCGCAGCCTGTAAACATATACACCTGAAGGTAAGTCTTTGCCTTTCAAGTCCTTGCCATCCCAAGTCGGATCCAACGTATTGCTTTGGAAGACCTGCCCTCCCCAGCGATCGTATACCTGAAAGTCCATCTGCTGAATCAGCCTCGATTGTACTGTCAGGAAGTCATTTGTCTGATCTCCATTAGGCGTAAATCCAGAAGGAACCCACACTGCTTCGAATTCTTTCACTTCTATCACTTGCTGAGCTTCATATGCACATCCGTAGGTATCCAAGACTTTGACTTGCACATTGTATCGACCAGGACCTTGGTATTCGTACACTACAGCGCTTCCTCTTGAGGTCACCCCATTGTCCAAATCCCAAGTGTAGGACTCCCAATCTCCTCCGATTACTTCTAGTTGAACCAAGGCGGCAGGAATTTCTACAAGGGTGTCATTGGTCAAGATTTCGGGCTCCGCACCTGGCCTAAGCATGGCATGGATCGGTAATCGGTCACTGATACAACCTGAAGGACTGACCGCTTCTACCCATACTTCCTGCTCGCTTGAGAGTTGGGGAATCAGATATACCCGCCCTGTTTGAAAAGGTTCTGTATCTGCAAAATTACGATACCAATGTACTTGAGCATCTGACTGGGGAGGCTGTACCCGTAAACTCGCCGTCGACCCAAAACATACCGTATCGTGAAAGACAAGCGGAGATTCCAATCTACCACTGACGACCACATACTCCTGATAGGTGGCCAAACATCCCTTATCTGTGGTCATAGACAACTGTACATCATACAGCCCTGAAGTGCCAAATGCTTTGTCTACAGTCAATAGGTCATCATCCATTGTACCATCTCCCCAGTCCCAGTTCGCTGCTACCAATTGATCTCCTGGATCTGATACACTGGTATTTGTAAAGGTATAAAAGTCAGGGAAGCAGGCAGATTCGTAAGTGAAGGAGGCAGACGGACTACTGGCCACAGTCACCCTACGCACAGTGGTATCCTTGCAACCTTGCCTAGATTG
Source organism: Bacteroidota bacterium (assembly GCA_039820545.1). Classification (GTDB taxonomy): domain Bacteria; phylum Bacteroidota; class Bacteroidia; order J057; family J057; genus JALEFZ01. The sequence continues at coordinate 81,081 of JBCBPW010000006.1, forward strand.
CGCCACCAACTGAATATCATAGGTTCCACTGGCAGGATATGCGTAGGTAGGAAACTGAACAGATGCTGTGACCCCATTGCCATAATCCCAAGTATAGCTGGCAATTCCCTGCAAATCAGGATCAACAGTTTGATTTCTGATGTTCAAATTCACAGACTCACAGACATCCTCGACGGTAAATGTCGCTACAGGTTGTGCAAATACACGATGCGGCAAGGTAAGGGTATCGGCACATCCATTCTCATCAGCAAGGATCAAAGAAGGATTGAAATTGCCAAACGCATTGTATATATGCTCAGGCGCGCGTTCTGTACTCGTTTGATTGTCCCCAAATATCCAATTGTAGAAAAGGGTATTTCCATCTCCTCTTTGGGAGAGATTTTGGAAGACAGAGGTAAAATTCTCGCATACATCATCTACAGAAAACAATGCTTGAGGAGGATCAAATACAATGGCTTGCCCCTCTACGGTATCACTACAACCCGCAGTAGAAGTGGCAATTAATCGAATGTTGTAGGTCCCCGAAGCAGGATAGGTGACAATAGGTGCTTCTTCGGTAGAAGTCGTTCCATTTCCCAACGCCCACTCATAGGTGGTTCCTGGATCAGCTACAGTCGTATTTTGGAAGACGGTGACAGCTCCAAGACACACGCTGGGAGCCAAAAAAGCAGCCTGAGGCGTAGCTGAGAGTGCAAACGGACGAGAAGCCGTATCCTGACAGCCCGCGGCATCGATGACGACCAATGTCATTACATAATTTCCTGAGTTGGTATATTCAATGATTGGATTCTGCCCCTCAAATGTCCCTCCTTGATCATCCGTCCAAGCGAAAGCTAAAAGGTCTGCCCCTCCTGTCTCACTACTGTCTGAAAGCACCACAGGTTCCTCCGTACATCCATCGTCAATCGCAAAGTCTGCCTGCGGACGCAATCTCACATGTACCTGCTCAAAGGCATTTCCCTCACATCCCAAACTATCTATCACTTGTAAGCTCACCTGGTAATCTGCTGCCTGCGGAAAAGTGTACTGGGGATTTTCCTCCGTAGAAAACGTATTGAATCCCAAATTCCAGTTGTAGCTCATATTCGAAGAAACACCTGGAATGGTCTGATTTTGGAAAAAGGTGGGACTCCCTTCACACGCACTGTCTTGGGTAAATGATACATTCGGCAAAGGATATACCTCTACTACTTGCGTATCTTTACTCACACAACCATTATCAAGGATTCCTCCTCCTATCATAGTGAATGGTCCAGCAAATAAGTATGTATGGGAAGGAAAGGGATCTGTACTTGTCGTTCCATCTCCAAAGTCCCAATCGAAAGCAATGGGGCTAGACGCAGTACTCAAATTCATGATGGAAACAGGCGTCCCGTCACATACAGAATCCACAGCAAAAGATACATTGGGTGACTCCAAGACTTCCACCGTCTGCTGGACTGTATCCACACATCCGCCTGGCGACTGCGCAATCAATTGCACATCGAATAAACCAAAGCTTCCATAAAGATGGCGGGGTGAGTCAGCGATCTCCATAGGGAAACCATCACCAAAATCCCATCCAAAGGAAAAACCATTCTGCGGGACACTTTGGTTGATAAACTGTGTCGAATCTCCTTGACAGACTGCAAAGGCAATAAAATTGGCGAGTGGAACCTCTGTCACCCATATATCTTGTCGTTGGCTGTCTACACAGGAGAATGCATTCATCGCATAAAGAACCGCACCAAATGTATCTGTAGAAGTGTATAGATGGCTAGGACTGTATATACCTGCCACACCTGAACCATCACCAAAATCCCACATAAAGCTATCCGAAGGATCTCCCTGGTTATTGAAGAAGACTGAATCCCCCAAACAGACCGTCTGCGGCTCAAACTGCGTTACTGGTAAAGGATGGACCTCAACCGCAAAAGGAATGGAATCGGTGCATCCCTCAGTATTCGTGGCAATCAACATACCCACGGTTGTTCCTGCATTGGGATAGATATTTGAGGGATTGGAAATGGTACTCGTGTTTCCATCTCCCAATTGCCAATCCCATGTGGAAATCGGAAGTCCGACAGAGGAAGTAGTCAGATTGGTCGGAAGCCCTAGACAGACAGAATCACTCGTCACTTCTCCAAAATTCCCTTGTCTTACCTCTACCTCCATAGAGTCTACATGCACACACACGCCATTGGATATGTCAATCTGGAGGGTATACGTCCTAACATAGGGATAAGTCATCTGATCAGGTGGTACTACAAATGGCTGAGAGACAAGTGGATCTGATAAATAATCTATAGGTGTCCACGAATAAGTCTGAGCAGGATCACTCGCGATACCAATCGTAACAGCAATCCCCGAACACGTAAATGTATCATTGAGACTCAGGATATTGGCAGGAAAGTCTCGGATCTCCAATATGATGGTATCCACAATAGCCGAGGTAGAACAAGCTGTGGAGTCACGATAAATCAGCTCAATCGTCTCTATTCCCTCAGGGATATTATCATTTATAATCGCCACGGGAAGCTGCGCATTCAGACTTCCTGCAGGAATGGTGATCGAATCCGCCAATGGAACATAGTCTACACCAGGCGTGGCAGTACCTGCAATCGTAAAGTGAAAGGTCTCATCCGTCAACAAGGGGGCTCCCAGCGTAAAAGAGAAAAGTCCAAAGCTGTTGTCACAGCCTTCAATCACAAAGGCAGAATCGGGCACATCGGCATGCATGGCTCGAATGTCCACACTCCCTGATAGGCAAGAGATCCCCCCTACTTCTAAAAATACTCCTGAGTCTACGACATCGTCCAGGACATCTGCGATAGCAATGGTGATGTGATAGGTCTCACATGGTGTCACGGCTGCCCCTGCAATCATGGGTACGGTATATCCATCAAACTCCACTTCTTGTCCTCCCACATTGTCCACAAAATACTGGCAGTTGGTACAAGGACCTGAAGACACTCCAGGGCTGTTGCCGTTGTTCACATTATTGATGGAAACAGGCTGTGTGGTGCCAGGAACAAGCGCAATATTCTGTCCAGGCGCAGGGGCTGAATATCCAGGACCTGAGATGAAGAAAGCAAAAATATCGTTGAAACTGTTAACAAACTCGTTGTATTCCTCTGACGCAAAAACATATCGAATCCCGATGCTGTCACATTGTGGGACGATGTCAAACTTTATGATACAAGCATCAAAGGTCTGATTTCCTGCCAGAGCTGCCAGTGGCGCATATCCCGATACATTCAAAGGAAAGCTTTGATTCCCAAATGGGGGATTGGGACCTAAGGCACTATCAGCCAAACCCGTGCTGATAAGCATCCCTCGATAGAGGTCTAGATTGGTATTGGTCCCATCAAATTCTCTGATGGCTAAGTTGGTATCGCAGATAATAGTGTCCAGGGTCACCTCTACGCCTGTCCCAAACAATGTCCCAATCAAAGTATTTGTGTCTAAGGTATCTCCAAGGGTAATCTGGGCTTGATATCTACTGGGAATCCAGAATAAAAGGGGGAACAGCAAATAAATTAGGTTTTGGCTTCTCATATGCATCTTGTCTGCTTGCCAACAGGTAGATTTGCATGCGAGAAAGACCGCTGGGAATTAATACAGTACTGTGAGCGTCCCTGATCTTCTGACAGGTTGACCCTGGGTATCGTTGAAGGTCAACTGGTAGCTGTACACGCCAGGCCGCACAGGTCTTCCTTGCATATCTCTCCCATCCCACCTGATGGTACCGCTAGATGCGCGAAATACTTCAAGCCCCCAATTGTTAAAAACATTAAATATTACACCTTCTGTTTTTTGCAATGTAAGAAAAAACACATCATTGATACCATCTCCGTTAGGGGAAAAGGCATCTGGTAAAATAATGGCTGAAGACTGAGATGGGACCACCTGTACCTCTTCCCCTTCAAATACCCAGTTGCAACCTTGCGGTGTTGTTACCTTCACACTAGGCAGGTAGCGGCCTGTATCTGTTAGCACCATCTCTACCTTCCTCCCCCATAGTAGGTGACCTCTCCCATCACTCCACTCAAAACTTGCCTCAGGGCCTTCTATTTCTCCATCTATCACAATATGACCTGAAGCTTGGACTGTTTCTTCCCACTTTACCTTCCACATACTTTGGGTCCAATCAAACCATGAGATTTCATAAGGTTGACTGATACAGCCTTGCTTAGACACTGCTTGCACCACGTCTGGATAAAAATCACTCTCTTCCCAAACATAGGGAGAAGGTGTACGACGTATTTCGCCTTCCAATGTCTTCCATTGTAAATGATCCGAAAGGTCATTGCCCATTGCCCAAACGCTACCCATTTCTGGCTGACAACCTGCTTCTGCCTCAGCAATAGGTATATCAGGTTGTGGAAAAACTTCAAGATCTATATTTTGGATCGTTTGGCAGCCCAAAGCATACATCGCCCGAACCTGAACAGGATAGGTACCTTCTGAAGAAAAGGTATGTATAAATTCCAATGATTTGGAGAATGAGGTCTTCTCTCCCTCTACTTCAAGGGCAAACTGTAGCCCATCTTCGGGTTTTACAATGGAAATCACAACGGGTGCATCGACACATTGACCTTGGGTATGAATCTCGATAGGTGGGACCCTATGTATAGGAACTGTCCAAGTAAACTGATCCTGACATCCTCCTTTTAGATGCCTGATAAGTATGATCTCAACAGCAGAATCATATTCCCCAAAAGAGAGGGTTGCTCCCTGCCGAACTTTTTGTGTACCGAGTATCCATTCCACAGAATCTTCCAGTTTATCTTGCACCAAATGAGGCACGATCCATTTGTCATTGGCACAAAAAAATGTAGGAATCTCCTTTGAAATTTCTTGGTAAAAATCTCGCTGACCAGGAACCCACCATCTTTGCTGGGTCATGCACCTGCCCTGATCTTCGACGACTACTTCTACCCACTGTCCATGAGATCGATCAACCGAAAAAGAAGAACCTATATGTCGATCGTTCCAAATAGGTGTAAGGGAATCGGGCAATTGGAGGGAAAATGTGTAGCTACTCGCAGAGCAGCTCAGGCTAGGATTGATTTCATTTCCCACCCATTGCGTCAAAGGTTCAGGATCAGGCCACACATTGCCACATCGATCTATAAGAGAACGCTTCAGATGGAGTGCCACCTCTTGAAAAGAGAACTTGCTCGTATCCGCCCATTGGATCAAAGCTTCTTTGCCCCAGTGTTCTGCATAGGCGCTGTCTACCACCCAATGAAAAGGTAACTTATTCCCTTGTGTGTCCTCCAACCAACTCCCTGAATCCCATAAACTATCCAGCTGTATCTCTACTTCAAATCTTAACTTTAAATCTCCGTCACAGGTGGATTCCAGACGTACATTGGGATCTTGGAGAGGAGTCAAAATATCTGCTGTCGAACCCAAAAAATCGAGGGTAAATCCACTGGCAGCACCTGTATAATTACTTACATTCAACAGATAGACTTCCCCTTTTTGTACAAATATTGGGTCTTCAAAAGCCTGATTACAAACGCTTGAAGAGCTGTCCATGAGCCCTGTCTGCGACATACAACCATGAATGGTTCTCCCATAATTACACCTAACAAGTATCTGAGGATCAGAATATATGGCTTGACAATCCTTTTGAGTCAGATCAAACAAAGCCCAATCATAATCAGATATACTGTCCCTTGCGGTCAATATAAACTTTAGCCAACCCTCACTTTGGACCTCTAGTCGGTACCAAACGCTATGACGTTCTCCGCCATACATACAGGATGTCTGGGGATTGATTTCATGAGGAATCAATCCTGTCCCTTTATAGGCATGATCTTGAACGATGAAAGATTGACAAACGGGAAGCGCATGAACACAATCTTGCTCAGGAAAAGGTTGCTGTGCAGACAGTAGGATGGGAAATCCCATCGGCCAAAGCCAAATGAGGACTCTCAAAAGAGCCAAAGAACGATTCGCCAGCATACAGGTGAGTTTGGGGGTTACAATCAATTAATACAATGTAAGGATAATTTTTTCTTTGTCTTTTTCATTAATAAAACAAAATAAGCTTACATCCGACATTTATCCCCAAATGCTTACATGCATGGCATCAATCAGAGGGTTAAATGAAAAAAATAAAGGTTGAATGTTCGAAAAATGGTAATAACCCAGACATCATCCCTTGAGGGATTTCGCTACACTCAAGACATCAGACATCAGACATCAAAGCGAGAATCGTAAAAATCATGCATTTTACACACTCAGGTTATTGAAAGGCTTCTTCTGCTAGGCTAAAGTAGTCTCCTTTCTCTGTAGGTTGGATGTGTAACAAACCTGCCCTTACCAGAAGGATAAGGATAATAGATGCTTTTCTTCGAGGGAGTTGTAGGAGTTGACGGGTTTCGTCTAGGGTAATACGGGGAGATTCTTCCAGGTATTGAAGTAGACGCTGCTCTAATTCACCAAATCTGAGATTCACGCCACGCTCTCGCTTCTGCATCCTGAGCAGCTCTAGCATCTCCCGACTGGCTGTCAGGCTCATGTCGCCATATCTGATAAAAGCCGTTTTTTTACGAGGGCCTTCGGTTTCCTTGAGATAAAGGGGTTTTCGCTCGCTAGAGGGAATCGTATATACAAGTACTTGTCGTTGAGCGGTGATGGATACACGCTCCAACTCATAGTCTAGTTTGGGTACAATATTTTCATCAAAATAACGATTCAGGACATAGGCATCTTCCTGGGGAAATTTTACTCCATAGATGGTCTGGTTATCATCTACACCGACTAAGAGCTGCCCTCCCTCTGAGTTGGCAAAAGCGACGAGTTCCCGAGCAATCTTGTCCGGGTGATGTGCCTTTCGCTTAAATTCGAGATGCATGTGTTCGCCCTGACGGACGAGCCTACGAAGATCTGCCAGTTCCATGAATGTGTTTTGTCAAACAGCTACATAAATCACTGAGCGAACTCGATGCCATATAGATAGCTGACTGGTTTGGAAACAGGCAAAAGGAGTAGAGTCCTTTTTTGCCTGTTTCTTTATGCCTTATCAATTCATTATCAGTATTATTCTTCTCCTCTTTTTCTATCAAGAGGGAACCTTGGTCGTCAGGGTCTGCTCACGATCTGGACCTACAGAGAGATAGGTAATAGGGACGCCAATGTACTTCTCTATGGTCTCCACATACTGGCTCAGTGCCTGTGGCAACTCATGCAAGTGACGAACATGTGTGATGTCTTCTTTCCACCCAGGATAAGATGTGTACTGGGGTGTCGCATGCTCCAAGTCATAAGGTGCGTGAAATAGCTCTCCTTCAGCTGTTTGGTAGCTGGTACATGCTTCGATAGCGTCAAGGGCTGAAAGCACGTCTGCTTTGGTCATGATCAAGTCTGTAACTCCATTGAGCTGTACAGCATATTTGAGCAGCGGCAAGTCTAACCAGCCAGTTCTACGCGGACGGCCTGTAGTTGCCCCAAATTCTTTCCCTGCCTGACGAATGCGCTCTCCCATGTCTTCATGTAATTCTGTCGGGAAGGGCCCACTGCCTACACGCGTACAATATGCTTTAAAGATCCCATACACACGGTCGATCTGCTGAGGAGGGATTCCCAAACCTATACAAGCACCTGCTGTGATCGTATTGGAACTCGTCACGAAGGGATAGCTTCCAAACTCAATGTCTAACAAAGTACCCTGCGCGCCCTCAGCCAAGACTTTTTTACCTTGTGCCAGCGCATCTGCCAGATAAGCTTCTGTCTGAGCGATCTTCAGCGTACGCATGAATTCAATGGCTTCCATAAAAGCGCCATCCTTGAGTGCATAGCCAAAGTGATACAACTCATCCAACATCCGTCGATGCTTATCACGCAAAAATTCGTATCGCTGCTGGAAATCCTCTAGTTTGATGTCTCCTACTCTTAGACCGTTACGGCCCGTCTTATCCATGTAGGTAGGGCCAATTCCCCGCAGCGTAGAGCCAATCTTATTGTCTCCTTTGGAGGCTTCAGAAGCGGCGTCTAGCAATTTGTGTGAAGGCAAAATAAGGTGAGCACGATCAGAAATGATCAGTTTGTCTCGCACATTCACCCCACGCGCTTCGAGGGCTTCCACCTCTTTCTTGAGCGTGATAGGGTCGATGACGACACCATTTCCGATAAGGTTCATACACGAACCATGAAAAATGCCCGAGGGTATCAGGTGAAGTACAAACTTTTCCTGATTGATGACGATGGTATGGCCCGCATTGGGTCCTCCTTGGAAGCGCGCAACTATATCGTACTGAGGCCCGAAGACATCAACGATTTTTCCTTTACCTTCATCTCCCCATTGGAGACCCAGTAATACATCTACAGCCATAAAAATTGGAGTTTGCGTGTGTCTGAAGTAATTCTTTTTCGGAAGAAGGGCGTAAGATTTCTTCCATTATGTATAGGCCTGATCTTTGAGGTCAGGCTGTAGCATTTCAAATAGAATAGGGATATCTTCTTTGGAAGAAGATGCCAAGTCTGAGGATCAGGGGCACATGTATGGTACCCTTGAACTATATGCGGTTTATCAGAAGATTCTTAGGAGGCTTTATCAGCAAAGCTATCCAATGCTTCTGCTTTGTCAGCAAAAATGGTGAAGATGGTATTGAGCTTGGTCATCACCAGGAGATTGCGGATATATTCTGAAGGGGCACTCAGGACGAGCTCTCCTCCCTTTTTTCGGGCCTTGGTCAAAAGGCGGATCAGGACACCGATGCCGACACTATTCATCAACTTGAGTTCGCTGAGATCCATGATGAACATTTCGATGCCTTCTTCCTGATTTTGGACAAATGAGTCAATGATAGGCATCCCATCGGTCTCGCCCATCAACTTTCCTTTCAACTCATAAATCCCAATATGATTTTCTTTCGTGAAGCTAAATTCCATGCGTAAAGCGATTGCTAAGTAATAATTTCAACTATCGTAAGCAGATATTACGATGTCATTCTTTTTTTTCGCTACAATCGGGATCGTTGCACGTCCCATAAAGCGTAAATGAGTGGCGGCTAATATCAAAGTTGAAGATTTGACCTATGGTCTTTTCTATCTCACCCAGACGGGGGTCACAAAACTCCATGACCTTACCACAGGTAGAACAAATGATGTGATCATGTTGCTTGTAGCCGTAAGATTTTTCATAGAGTGCCTGAGAAGTGCCAAACTGATGTCGTTTGACAAGATCACATTCTACCAGCAAATCGAGGGTGTTGTACACGGTCGCTCGACTGACTCGGTAGTTTTTATTTTTCATGTGGATATACAGAGATTCTACATCGAAATGGTCTGATCTCGAGTAAATTTCTTCCAGTATTGCGAATCTTTCGGGGGTTTTTCGTTGTCCTTTTGTATCGAGATATCCCGAAAAAATCTGCTTTACCTCGTCTATCCGTTCTTGCTGCTTCAAGGGGGGTACCTCTGGCATAACCGTTTTTTTGATTGTAACAAGCAAATATAAAAAAGATGTGGGAAGAAACACGTGTTCTCCTACGCTTCTCTACTATTCATACGAAGATTGACAGTGGAAAGATATGCCTTCCACCGTCTAGTCTGTTCGCAATTAAAGCTTGTTCTTCTTTTTCTTGGTCGTCTGGTTTACATACCAAGGGTCTGTAAGTTCTAGTGCGTACTCGATGTACTCAATGATGTCTTCTGGTGGCCCATCACTCTGGGTACCATAAGTAAATGCAATGCCTGTATCTACATCATTTCCTGAGAAACCGATGGACAATTCTGCCCGTTTCCCTTTGGGGTCAGGCAATGCATATCTACCTTCATTTGAAAACCAATCACTTGGAACACTTTGTAGAAGTGCTGTAAAAATGGGCTCATCTGTGGTACCCATCGCAAATTTACCTTTAGTCTCGCCATCCATCGTCCCCATACGATTGATCGCGCCTGTCTGGCTCACCATCAAGGAAAGAATCGACTCCCCATCGACCTCCCACTTGATAAAAATCTGTGTGATCTTCTCTTTTACATCCATATCAGGTGTAAAGGTACAGACAAAAGACCACTAAACCTGCGCCTGATAGCAGGAAGAGCAGAGATAGGAAATAGTAGAGAAAGGATGGTCTTCTACAAGCAGGAAGACGCCATTGCTGTTGTGCACTGAGCGTAATCTCTCCCCGCAACAAACTATCCAATCCCAGATACATACCTAGTCCGCCCATAAATAATACCCAAAGGACAGTAATGAAATCCATAACAACTACTTTAGCTCGTGAAACAAATGCGAATAGTAGTTTTAGCTAAGACGAAGTAGTGGGTGAAATAACACGTAATTAGGGCAAATTTTTTTCTTGTATCTAGTTTACAATATACGAAAATTTCTTACTCGTAATACACAGTTATTTTAAATAATTTTAAACTTACGTGATATAAACGGTTAAGTTCGCTTTTTACCTACCCCTCTACCCTACTTTTTTTTCCCTCACGTTCTTTTCTCATCATATGGTCGTTTTCCTATGGAAAATCCTTAACTTCGGACGAAAAATTTTTCTGCTAACAGACGCCTAAATCACACACCATATGAAGCGACCTTCTATTCTTTTGACCTTCATCTTTTTCATAGGTTTAATCCTCACAGGTCATGCACAAGAACTAACCCAAACCGTAAGGGGCAAAGTTGTAGATAAGGAAACAGGGTTTCCACTCATTGGCGCCCGTGTATGGATCGATGGAACCACCATCGGAAAGAATACAGATGATAAAGGTGAATTCAGATTGGAATCTGTACCTGTAGGACGCCAAACCGTATTGACAAGTTACATTGGCTATGCCCAAACACAGCAAGATGTAGAAGTCACCTCTGGAAAAGAGGTCGTCCTAGAAGTCGGTATGCCCGTATCAGCCGTAGAGGTAGAAGGCGCAACCATCGTTGCAGGAAAAGCAGGAGATGCCCAAAATGATGTCGCGCTCGTAAGTGCAAGAGGATTCACCGTAGCAGAGACCAATCTATACGCAGGAAGTAGAGGCGAACCCGCCCGCATGGCTTCCAACTTTGCAGGGGTACAGGGAGGGGACGACTCACGAAATGATTTGGTCATCCGTGGCAATACCCCCAATGGTGTACTCTGGCGATTGGAAGGCATCAATATTCCCAATCCCAACCACTTTGTGATCCCAGGTACAGGGGGAGGGTCTGTTACGATATTGAACAATAAGTTCCTGGCCAACAGTGACTTTTATACAGGTGCTTTCCCCTCAGAGTTTGGCAATGGCATCGCGGGGGTATTTGATCTGCGCATGCGTAATGGAAACAACCAACAGCATGAGTTTACAGGCCAATTGGGTTTTTTGGGCACAGAGTTTACTGCGGAAGGTCCCATCGGTAAAAACTCTGGGGCATCCTACCTAGCCATGTATCGCTACTCTACCTTGGCACTCTTCAGCTTCTTGAATGTAGATGTGGGGACAGACGCTATCCCACGTTATCAGGATGGCGCTTTTCGTTTCAATTTCCCCACCAAAAACGGCGGAAATATTGCCCTATGGGGAATGGGAGGTATCAGCGACATCGACATTATACTCAGTGGGACAAACTGCTTCGTGGATGATCCTGATCTTTTTGCCTCCTCTCAGGATAGGGATCAATATTTTGGCTCCAATACCTTTGTCTCAGGTCTGACCCTCAACCAGCCTTTCAGTGCTTCTAGCTCACTTAGGGCCACGGTGGCCTACTCTCACCAGCGTGTAGATGCCAATCACGACCAGATTTATCAATCGCAGAATGAAGCCCCTAACTGCACAAGCGGCATCGGCCTAAGCCTAGACTCTCTCCCACCTATCCTGGATTATACTTTTGCAGAGGATAAGATTTCGGCCAACGTGAAATATACGCGTCGTTTTAGCCCCAAGCATACGCTGTATACAGGGTTTACGACAGATTATTATTTCATGAACTATACCGACAGCGCGCGCACCGTACTCCCTCAAAGCAGTGGTCCCAATGTGCTCCTCCCTTGGCGTACACGCTGGAATGCGCAGGACGAAAATGCAGTCTTATTTCAACCCTATGTACAATATAAATGGAAGCCCAACGATAAATTTCAATTGGTGGCAGGTCTTACGAGTCTATACTGGAGTCTCAATGACAGCAGCTTCTCGCCCATCGAGCCGCGTCTTGCGATGTCTTACAATCTAGGAAAAGGACAAAAACTCAGCTTGGGTTCGGGATTGCATTCTCAAATCCAAAGTCCCTATCTAAATTACTACTCCAATCGCCCGAATACAGATGGTAGCCTTGATCTATACAATTTGGACCTCGGTCTCACGAAGAGTTTCCATGTAGTCATGGGGTATGATCGACTCCTCGGCAAAGCCACACGATTCAAGACAGAAGTCTATTATCAATACCTCTACAACATTCCTTCCTTCACCGATAGCTTGGATGCCTATTCACTGATCAATGCAGGATCGGGATTTTCGCGCTTTTTTCCTGGACAGTTAGCCGATATCGGAACAGGAAGAAACTATGGCTGGGAAGTGACCTTGGAGCGATTTTTTAGGTCTAGGACAAATGGAGGATACTATTTTCTCTTCACAGGCTCTTTGTTTGATTCAAAGTTTCGAGGAAGTGATGGCATCCTCAATAATACGACTTTCAATGGTCGCTACGCAGTCAATGTCCTATTTTCCCGAGAGTGGATCATGAAAAAGGGGGTAACACTCAATGTGGGAGGTAAATTTACAACCGTAGGAGGACGCTGGCGGGGAGAAGTAGACGACTTTAGGTCTGCACGTGACTTGGAGGTGATTTTTAGGTTAGACTCTACTTTCAATACGATTCAATTCCCCGCTTATCTGCGATTGGATGGAAAAGTCTCTATCAGATGGAATCGAAAGCGTGTAACACATGAACTGGCTATCGATTTGGTCAATGTCACAGGCCGTGAAAATGCCCTTTCATTGATCTATGTCCCCAATAATCCAGTAGATCCTGTCCAGCAAAATAATCAATTAGGTTTCTTACCTTTATTTTATTACAAAATAGACTTTTTTGCTAGCGGAAAGAACTGACAATCTCTAAAAATTCGGATATTTGAACCTTTAGATGGAGCTTATTCAATTTGTCCTATTTTCTTATTCACATGACAATTTCTCTATCTTTCAACTCTTGAATATATAGAGGTTCATATGCCAAGAATTTCATCACCTCCTCTGTGTGTTCTCCTACATGCGGAGGAGGTGTTATTGGAGGGATATTCGAATGAAACACACCCTGTAATAAGCCCTTCACATCATCCCTCTCCAATCGGATATTTTGTGCTTGAGAAAGTGCCATAACTTCTGGCATTTGATGCACGGCTCCCGAAGGGACTTTCACCTCCATTAGCTTGGTGAGAAGATCCAATCGCTTCCATTTGCTAATTCCCTCTTGCAGATATTGGTTGACAGCTGCCCGGTGCTGCACCCTTAGGGGATTGGTAGTAAAATGGGCAGGCAGAGCCAGTCCCAGCACCGTAAGTAAGGCGCGAAATTGCTTGTCGTTCCCAACAGCCAAGACCAAAGGCAGTTTGTCTGCTGTGGTGTAGACCGTTCCGTATGGGACGATATTGGGATGCTCTGAGCCTTGGGGTTGGGGGATATGCCCTACTTGCAGCCAGTTGGTTGCTTGATTCACCAGACCTGAAATGGCCGATTCCATCAACGAGACTGTAACTACTTTCCCTTTCCCTGTCTGCAAGCGCTCGATATAAGCCAGGAGCAAGCCCTGCTTGAGTTGGTGTGCGGCGAGCACGTCCATCAGCGCCACTGGCATCTTGCTTTGCTGCCCAGGATGGCCATTCATATAAGTGAAACCCGCTTCTGCTTGAATGATCGCATCATAGGCTGGGCGAGACTGGTCTGGGCCATAGCCATTGATTTGCCCGATGAGTAAGCCTGGATTTTTGTCCAAAAGCGTCTCTGTATCCACACCTAGTTTCTCCGCTTGTCCTGGTAGATAGCTGCTTAGGACTATATCTGCTTTAGCAACCAATCTGTAAAGTACGTCACGCGCCGCCTGCTTCTTCAGGTCCAGTCCGATCGATTCCTTCCCCCAATTGACCGAAGTAAAGTAAGCGGAAATATCTGTATCAAGGTCCTCGTCTGGCAATTTCCATGACCGAGTGACATCTCCCTTCGTACGTATATTTTCCACTTTGATCACGCGCGCCCCACATTCTGCCAAAAACATCCCCACAGAAGGACCTGCCAGTACATTCGCCAACTCTACGACGAGCTGGTCCTTGAAAATTGCATGTGTCATGATGAAGCTTATTTCAGTTGGGCTTTTACCTCCTGTAGGGCTTGCTGGAAGTCTTTGCTATCGGGCTGGTATTTTACCGCCTGCTCATAGTAGTTTTTCGCAGATTGTAGATCTCCGTTGTATTCATAGATAGAACCTAAGACAAAATGCGCTGAGCCCATCGTAGGATCTAGCCTGAGTGCTTCCTCCATATCTGCGATGGCGAGGTCTATACGCTGCTCCGCCAGGAAGTAAGCATAACCTCTAAAATATCGAGCGAGGGCATACTGGGGATCTCTATTGATCGAAAGGGTGTAGCTCTCTACTGCCAGATTGATTTCTTCTCCAAATAGTGTAGCATTCTCAGAATTACGGGCGCGAAGCGCATTGCGTAGGTGGTAATTCCCTAGCTGGTACCGACCCAATGGATGCAACGGTTGATTTCGAATCAGCTGGGCATTGTATTTCATGGCTACGCGCTCATTTTCGTAGAAATCCAGGTAGATATCATGTAGCCGTGTAAGAGGTTTGGCAAAAGCTGAATCCAGTGCAAGGGCTTCTAAGTATCGCTTGGTAGCGCCTTTATAGTCTTGCTGTGCCTCTAGCAAAAATCCCTGCGCAAAAATGTATATGGGTTGATCGGGGGCAAACTCGGCTGCGCGTGCATAGAGTTGCTGCGCCTCTCCATAATTTTGGTTGAAGAAAGCGACCTGCCCAAGCTGATAATAAGCTTCTGAATTTTGCGTCCCCAGATCGATGGCGCGCTGGTAAGCCGTCCGAGCCTGCAGGGTATCTCCTGAGATAAACGCGAGAAAACCACGCCAATAGTGCAGATCAGGCCCTGTCTGATACAACCCAATCGCTGCCTCTATATCTGCCATGGCTCGATCTAGGCTATCTATTTGATAATACAATTCTGAGCGATCCTGAAACAAAGCATAGTCCTCAGGATTGCTTTCAATCTGCTTGGTCAGTGCCGCGATGCGGGAGATATCTGTGATGCTGTCAGGTCTAGCGGCCTGCTTGTTCGCATCAGTGTCGGTGGTCGTCTGCTCACAACTTACTAGCAGGATCAGGCAAAAAATGCCCCATGGTATCCAACGTATATGCATAAAAATTTTTTTCACACTCCAAATGGGAGGATAAGCGCTCCTCATTTCGCAAATATGTCTATCCTAGATGGGATTAAAAAGCAACTTCAGCATTCGCTGAGTCTTATCCGTAATTTTCACTCCTTCTGCCAACCGGAATCCACTGACACAGATGATTTGTCGGGTATCCTCCACAATGATAGCAGCGGTTTTCTCCTCTGGTCGGCGTTTCTGCTGGATGAAGACATCGCTGAGAAGCTGATGGTTTTGCATGCCAAAGGGCTGCATTTTATCGCCTTTCTGCCAAGATCGTAGCTTAAGGGGAAACTGTACTTGATCTGCGTCCATATAAAATTCATTTGAACGATGGAAGATAGGCTTTCCTTCAAAAGCAGAAATTGTCAGGCTTTGTCCATTGGGAAGCAGGATAAGTTCCTCTGAGATTTCTACTAATGTTACCTCCCAATCTTGGGTTTCTGATTTGATCCATGAAAGTCCAAAGGCCGTACGGACCATCCGTCCCAAGGATAGTTTCACCTCTTTTCCCGAAATCCCTTTGATCAATCCCTCTACGGCTGTTCGTAAGTGACCGTGAATACCCCATTGCTCCATCTGTGCTCCTACCAAGAGAGGAAGATGTTCTTCTCCCCAATCCTTTTTGAACTTTTGCCAGTCCAGATGTTGAACCCAAACACCTTCTACTTCTGGCGACACATAAGGCTGCAAGACTTGCTTCAGCATATTTTGCTCGGCTTCGTGGTGGCGATACTTTTGGATCAATAGTTCTTGGAAAGAAGGATTCATTTTTTCCAACAGGGGTGTCCACAGGAGGCGTACCTGATTGCGCAGATAGGTGGGCTTGAAGTTGGATTTGTCCTGGCGATAAGGAAGCCCCCATTCTTCTAGTGCGTGGAGGATTTGTTTTTTGGTCAATGAAAGGAGGGGGCGAATGTAGGGCCCCCTCTGGGGAGGAATTCCCTTCCATACTTTGGCTCTATGTCCTTTGACGAGGGACAATAGAAGTGTCTCGATCTGATCATCTTGATGATGAGCTGTCGCACAGTATGCATATGAATACTTGTCCATCAGTTCTTCAAAAAAGTTATATCGGATCTCGCGCGCCGCTATTTGGACCGAAAGCCCCTCGGACTCCATTCGTTGCTCGGGATTTTCTTTATGTAGATAAAAAGGGACATTCCAATCCGTTGCCAAAGACTTCACAAAGGCTTCGTCTGCTTCAGAATCCTCTCCTCTCAACTGATAATTCACATGTGCACAGGCAATCTGATAGCCAAGTTCCCTCAAGGTGTAGGCCAAAAATACTGAATCAGCACCTCCACTGATCCCTATTAAAACCTTCTGAGGAGGTAGAATCGAAAAAGAATGGACCATTTGCGAGGAAACCACCTCTATCATACTGTGACTGCTGCTGTATTCGTTCTTCACAAGGAAAATTTACAAGGTGACTATTCTATTCTGAGTAACGATTTAAATTTTTGAATTTGTTGAAACGAAACCTAACATTTATCCTTCACGTCTAATAACGATAGTTACCGTCTCATTAGGTTCATATTTTGAAATGACGGAAACTTTGAAAAGGTATGATTTTCTCTCTATGCATTATAAACACCATAAAGAACCTCTGAAGGTGCATTTTTTGTTGATTTAGCCCAAAAACCCTACATCCTTCAAAAAAGTTCGTAATGTGGAACAGTAATTGTCTAATGAAAGAAAATCGCCCTTTTATCGTGAAACTTTTCGACCATGATAAAAATTTTTAAATATACAACTACACTTTTTCTCGCATATTCACTTCTCATGTTTGGTGGACAGACATTTGCTTTTGAAGCATTTGTCGGTACTTGGATGCCCGCTGAGTCTGCTTTTCCTCAGATCAAAATAACCGATAATCAAGGATTTTTACATATTTCGGCTGAGGGATCATTCATCGGTAGTCAGAAAAAAGGCATCGTCAGCCAGCAGGCATCTACTCAGCCAAAGATGGCACTTTCCGTTCGTTTTGCCTTATCGGATGGGGATGCAATCGTCCATATACACAATACAGGCATGATGCTAGAGGTCCAATGGGAGTTGCGCAATGGATCGAAGGAGAAAAAGTTTGCTTCTACGACTTATACTCGTCAGGTAAGTCGTACACGAAGTGCAACAGCTACAGGTGCCATCAAGGGATGGGTTGTAGGAGAAGCCAAAAGTACAGCAGGAATTTTCCAGATCTCCTTGTACGGACCGAATGATCATCGGCATTTTGTTCGCACCCTACCACTAGGCCGAAGTAAATCTTTCAACTTCGAATCTCTGCCCGACGGAGACTATTGGATATTTGTCGAGTCTAGAGGACATACAGCGATTCAAGCCTTTCCTTCTCAGAAGAAGATTGTCGTCAAAAATGGACAGATTGTCGTTCAGAATGTGGAGTTGAGGTAGAAAAGATCCCGTTTACGGGATTTTGCGTTGCTTAAGAGAGCAGAGAAAAATAAATACTTCCCTCTTTCATTGACAGAGGAATCCCTTGATAGATCTCTCTGCTACATGACTCAGATGGGAAACATAATATAGCTAAAGCAAATTTCTTACTGACACAAGTAAGAAAGATATTTTAAATATATTGATTACTAGCACCTTAGATTTCTATTATCGAAATCTTTCGTCTACTATCACAAAAGAATCGGGAGATGCTCATAAGAACATCTCCCGATTTTTATGTCAGTGTGAAGAAAACTGCACTTACTTTCACTTTAGTCAAGCTGGATTTTGCTGACGAAACGCTGTCCTTCGACTTCGCCTTCCAACAAGTAAATACCAGACTCTAGTCCTGTCAGGTCTAGGTTCACGCGATTGAATCCGCTTGTACGAAGTACTTCCTGTCCTACGATGTTGCGAAGCGTCACATTCATCTGACCTGCGATGTTGATCAATTCTACATTCAATTCACCGCTTGTAGGATTAGGGAATACGTTGACTGCATTGGCCAGCTCACCGTTGATGCTCGCCAACTCAGGAATGATGACAGTATCCGTGAACGTATCCTTTTGATTACATCCTTCAGCAACGATTGTAATATCATAGCTTCCAGGCATACCAGGCACAAAGGTAGCAGGAGAACCTGATACAGAGTCAGTACCCAAGAAAAAGGTGACATTGTCTGCGTTTAGAGAAGTACTCGTTACCGTGATCGCCTTGTTCGTAGAGTCAATCGTCGTAGCATCAAAACCTGCTACTGGAGGATCTGCTACTTCGAATGTGATAGAGTCTGCATCCGAGCAAGCGATGAAATATCCGAGTACGTTTACACCAGCCAATACATTGTAGCTACCTGTAGCAGAGTAAGAAGTAGAGGCAGTATTACCGCCGCTGATACCAGATCCGTCATCCAGATCCCATGCTACAATAGCTGTCGTATCAAATGAAGTCGAATTGGGGTTAGCCAATCGGTTATAAATAGGGTTGAAGGCGATCTCTGTAACAATTGCTTCTTCAAAAGTTACTACTTCATTGGGAGACACACAGTCTACACCACCCTGAACCTCCAGACCGCTCGTCAGATCGAAAGAAGTAAATGGCTCCATCAAAATATCTACGTCCAATACGCGACCACCACCAAAGCCAATAGTCGATCCATTGAGCCAGTTACCGTTGAACAAGCCCGCACATAGGAACTCACCATTACCATCCGCAGAGTCAAGGTTACTTGTAGTCATCAAGAACTCTACAGCGGTATTATTCTCCATAGATAGGACGAATGGCTGCGTAAAGGTAACAGGAGCGGGGAAATTTGCTACGTATTGGATAGAAGCAAACGTACCTTGAAAAGAAGTATCTACTGCAACAGCAACAGAAGTAAGCGGTGCGCCTGTAGCCAGAGAGTCTGGACCTGCATTGTATGCACGGCAATCGATCGTGGTCGTCACGGCAGTCATGTCACTCACGACACCAAAGAAGAAAAAGCCTGTAACCGTCACAGGACTAGTGGCACTCGCAGGATAGTACTGTCCGAGACCTGCTAGATTCTGTCCATCAGTAGCAGTCACGATAAAGCTATTGCTTGTAGCCTTTAAGAAGGTATAATCATTGGTGTCCTGACCACAAAGCACCGTACGGCTTGCATCATGGGCTGCTACACGCGCATTTTCATCGAACTCAAAGTTGAAATCAGGACGCTCGACAGTCCTGAACTGCTGTGCCTGCACGTACAGACCCGCAGTCATCAATAAAACAAATAGTGTAAATAACTTTCTCATAAGATGTAAGTTGTGTTAAAGGAAATCGGTATTGATAATTTTTAAGTTAAACATATATGTTTCTTCATATAAAGAAACAGAATGACTTGTCCTATACTAGACCAAAACTTCATTTTATGTATTTTGATGATTGGTCTAATATATGGTACAGATCAAATTAAAACCAATGAGTTTATTTTCAGATGGTTACGCTCGAATTTAGCCTTCAAATCCCTCCCCAAATTGCGCGCTTTCTTTGTTTCAATCGCTACTTTTCTTGCCCCTATCTTTTTTCAACTAGTTTCCAAATTACAATTCATCCCACAAAAAACAATGTTTTTCTAGGGGCTTATTTTGGGAATTCGTTTTTTAGCATTAAGCCAAGATTAATTTTTTAAAAGGATCATGCGTCTAACAACGTGATTTTCGTGGGATTAGCTGCATGGGATCTCAATTTGATCAATATGAAAGACACACACTACACAGCACTTCATGTAAAAGAGACAACCGAGGGTCAATTTTCCCGACAGATTACACAGTTGGCCATTGCAGATTTACCTGATCACGATACCCTGATCCGCGTACATTATGCGGCACTCAATTACAAAGATGCTCTATCTGCAACGGGTAATAAAGGTGTCACCCGCAACTATCCTCATACGCCAGGAATAGATGCGGCAGGTGAGATTGTCAAAAGTGGAGATCCTTCCCTCACCCCTGGAGCCCCAGTCATTGTCACGAGCTACGACCTCGGCATGAATACGGCAGGCGGTTTCGGTCAATACATTCAGGTTCCAGCGGATTGGGTCGTTCCTTTGCCTCAGGATATGACATTGGAAGAATCTATGATCATAGGTACAGCAGGTTTCACAGCAGGTCTGGCATTGTATAAGATGGAGAAAATAGGTCAGCGGCCCGAGATGGGCCCTATTGTGATTACAGGAGCGAGTGGGGGCGTAGGGAGTTTAGCTACGGGAATATTCTCTCAGGCAGGATATGAAGTCCATGCAAGTACTGGAAAAACAGAGGCCCACGACTTTTTGAAAGCCTTGGGAGCGACAGAAGTTGTCGGAAGAGATTATGTACAGGATCCCAAAAATCGTCCTCTTTTGCGTCCCAAATGGGCGGGTGCGTTGGATACAGTAGGAGGCGAGACACTTGCAACCTTACTCAAAGCGTGTAGTCAAGAAGGATCTGTTGCCACTTGTGGACTCGTAGGTTCACCCAAGTTGCAGGCTACGGTTTTTCCATTTATTCTCAATGGCGTCAATCTATTGGGTGTCGAAAGTGCGACTACTGCACGTGAGACACGTATGGCAATTTGGGAGAAATTGGCAGGAGAATGGAAGTTGCCTGATTTGACATCTATTTCGACACAAACCAACCTCACAGAATTAAATGACGTTTATCTTGACAAGATTCTTCAGGGACAGACAAAAGGCAGGATCATTTTGAAGCATGATGTGTAATCTGTTCTGCATGGGCGGGTAGGCAGAGAGATTGAGTGACAGAGATTGAGATGTTGGAATAATTGGAGAATTGAAGAAAAATTTTGCCGTGCAATATATATTTCCGATTTTCTCACAAAATGGAATGTCATGGTCACAAGGGTTTCACTCATACTCTTTGTTTGCTCGATCTCCTGGTCACATGGGCAGACAGATCAAAAGAATTTCAGCGATACACCTCTATTTAAGCGCTACTGCCTTACGCACGAACAGGAGGGCTGGTGTATCGTCAATCCCCTTACACCCCTGACCATTCAGGAATTCAGAGAAAATCAAGATGTTCTCCTTCGCCTTCATACTCGACAACAGTGGATGCTTCAGTCTACTTTTGTAGATGCTTCTGGAAAAGCACATGAACGCTACCGTTTTTTTAATGGAGGTTTGCCTGTAGAAAAAAGTACGTTGACGATTCACCATCAGGACCAGCAGATATATTTCATTCAGTTTCAAAGCATGGGTCCTTTACCTTACGCTCCTCCCCTATTCAAAACATCAGAACAGATCCTAACAAAAGCAGAGGCTACCCTCCCTCAGCATACCTTTGCATGGGAATCTGCTGAACTTACCGCACTTGATTTGCCAGAAAGTGCGCCTTTGCCACCCGATTTTCAGGAACCTACTCCTGAAAAAATTTGGTATTGGGATGAGGAAGAAAATGCGTACTTGACGGGATACAAGTTAGAAATGCGCGCGCTGAAACCCGATAACTTCTATCAGGTCATTCTGAATGGGGAGTCTTTAGAGCTGGCGCGTCAACTTTCCTTGGCCTATAATTGTCAACCTTCGCAGATTACGGCTGAGACAAATTATTATGGCAAGAGGGAAATAGCTACCCAGAAAAAAGGGTTCATTCAAAAAAAACATCTCTTATCTACTTGTGAACCTCAGTACATTCAGACAAAGTATCACGAACTCAATTCGTTTGGAGAGGTGCGTACGTGGTCATCCATTCCTGATATTAGTTTACGACAAAGTGATTGGGGGTCAGAGGAGCAGGTTGGTGCGAGTGCGCATTGGGCTGCCTTGGAAGCATGGCAGACATTTGCTGTACACTTTGGATGGCTCGGCCCAGATAATCAACAAGGCCCGCTGCGTGTCCTTACTGACTGGCGAGATCCTCAAGGAAAATATGTACCCAACGCACGCTATCTCAATCATCAGGGCCAGAGTTATATTTACATAGGGGGTTTAGCAGAAAATCCATTGGTTACGCTGGATCTCATAGGACATGAATATGCACATGGATTTATTTCGCATGCATCAGGTTTGGCGTATAGTCGCACTTCTGGTGCCATTCATGAGGGATTAGCAGATATTTTTGGTACGCTGGTTGAATATTATGTACTCAGGGACGAAGGGACTTGGGACTGGAAAATGGGGGATCGTGTCTATACTTTCAGAGATTTGGCAGATCCTCATTTACTCCAAATGCCCAAAGTAGCAGGTACTTCTGACCCCTATTGGTATGACAATTCAATAGCTGCTTGTCCAGAACCGAATAATCTTCCCCTTCCTACAGGCAATGATCGCTGTGGCATTCATCAAAATAGTACCGTAATGAGTCATTGGTTCTATCTCTTGGCTGAGGGTGGCCAGGGATTGGATGTGCCTGTCAGTCCGATTGGAATCGAAATAGCAGGAGAAATCATCTTTCATACAGTGGCTGCATACGTACAGGAGGAAATGGATTTTGAAGCCATGAAAGCTGCGACTTTACAAGCGACGACAGACCTTTATGGTCCATGCAGTCGAGCCTTGGCAGAAGTACGCAATGCTTGGGCAGCCGTGGGCGTCGGAGAACCTCATAATGAATTCTGCGTCAACATCATCGGAGAAAACCAGATCTGCATTGATAGTTCCAAAGTCTATACCTATGAAGTCATTGGTCCACCGACTGCAACCTATAAATGGAGTGGAATACCAGCTGGATGGGAGTACTACTTTGACGATCTTAGAAAGCAGAAATTGGTCCTTCTGGACTCCGACAACATCTTCCCGCAGACAGAGCTGACCGTCAAAATAGAGGGCAGTAACGCTAGCGAGTTCGCTACGATCTCAGTAGCAGGTGTAGAATGTGCTGGCAAAACAGGAGGCAATGCGCAAATCCTCCCTACATTTGAAGAGATTCGACTTTACCCCAATCCCGCCCAGGCTCAGCTGCGCGTGTTCTTCCCCAAACATACTTTTCCTTGTACCCTCCGACTTATAGACATCCAAGGAAGGGTACTACAAACTCAGCAGGTACTTCGATCTCAACAACTGCTTCCCCTTGAGGCGCTACGTCCTGGAATGTATTTCCTCGTCATAAGTGGAACCACGGAAATGCATAGACTTTCCTTTATTAAGGATTGAAAAAGAGAGCCTTTCGCCTAATACGGGACAAAGTAGTAGTATGCTTCATCATCAATCGTTGCCACGGGCATATCCAGATTAGGCTGAAAGATCAGAGATTCGTCATCGAGATTAAACGCGCATAGATGACCTTGTCCAGGAGTCGCACGATCATAGCACCCATTGTCGATACAGACGGCAGCGGATTGTTCTTGAACAGCTTTTTCGATGGCTGCGCGTCCACGGCGAATGTGGCCAAATAATACACGTCGGCCATTGAGCCAGTCTTCATCTACATCTTGTTCCCAGTCGCGGCGCACCCAGCGCATGGCGTAGGTATCTTGCAAGGGATCGTCTGTATGGAAATTGAGTCCTGCATGTACCATGATCCAATCCTTATAGGTTGTGTAGGAGTACATCTGAGTGAGTAGGTTCCACTGCTTTTCAGTAATGGGAAACCGTCTTTCCATCACAGCTGAGGCCATGCGGTCATCGTGATTGCCTCTGAGGACAGTCAGTTGATAGCCTGCTTCTTGCAGTTGGATGATGTAGTCCAATACACCTTCGGAGTCTGGGCCTCGGTTGATGTAGTCTCCGAGTAAGAAGAGGTGATCCTGGGGTTGGAGGAAAAGTCTTTGTTCGACGAGGAATTTGAGGGTTTGGCTACAGCCGTGGATGTCAGAGACAGCGAAGTTGCGCATAGAGCGGATGAGGATACATGGTATGACAGGTTGCCATCGCCTGATGTACAGGCACTCCTGTAGGCTTAGATTTGTGCATACGAGAACACTTGCAGTCAGTTGCTAAAAAAGGGAGAAAATCATACTAGGCCCCTACCCTTGGGAGTACGGGAGAAGTTATATTTGAAAAATTTCATTTTTTTCTTGTGAAAAAAGGGTCCACCCCTTACTTTTGCCTTCCCTTCTGTCAAGCAATTGACGGGAGTGTTCTTCTGAGAGGAAGTACATGCCCAGGTGGCGGAATTGGTAGACGCGTTGGTCTCAAACACCAATGGGGAAACCCGTGTGGGTTCGAGTCCCACCCTGGGTACCTATCCCTTCATACGAATCGTATGGAGGGTTTTTTCGTATATGCGTCAAAGGCTGCGCCAAAAACAACCATGAAATATGCGAAAGAAGAGTATCCAGTATAATGTAGATGGCATCCAGTACGTGCCAGTGAAGTTTGTCGAAGGAGTCCGTGACCGAGATCTGCCGTATGCGGGTCCGCAACATCGACAAGGGCATCATCCTCGTGCGCAACAACCAGAGTAAGAAGCAAAAGCCCTGTGTGATCAATCCCCAGCTCATGGAGATCATACAGAAGATGGACCTGGACCAATATCCTGAACACTATTATATCTTCGGCAAGAACCGCATGCCCTCCCCTACTTTTTGTCATCGCAACCGCTACTCGGAGGACCATCGTCGCATCCTCGATGCATGCGAGATCCAGGACGAAGGGCTAAATATGTACTCCTGGAAGCATACAGGAAATTGTAATGCGTACCGGGCAGGGGTAGACATCTACTCGCTCAAGATTCAGAATCGACATAGCAGCCTGAGACAGACAGAGATTTATTTGTCCACGCTGGGGCTGAGGATACCTGTGGAACTGAAGACAAAGAAGTGGTGAAGCACTACAGGTAATGTAACCTCCTAATACATGAGATCGCATAGGAAATGCACTTCTATACAGGATCACGTGCGTAGACTGTGTACATGCTATGCATAGACCCTACACACAAAAAACGCATAGCACGCATGGGAAATGCACTTCTATGCAAGATCACATGTACGCACAAAAACATACTTCCCCGTTTATGCGGGGCAGGCGGGCACTAAAAGTATAAAAGGATAGAAGCCTAAAAGGTCATCCCGTGTATGCGGGATTTCGCTGTTAATGGTTCATGGCGATTGCTCAATATGCCGGGAGAGACGGAAACCGATGTTGTAGAAACGGAAAGTGGGCGTGATGAAGAAGCGACCGGCTACCCGACAGGAACGCGGGTCGCTGCTCCAATTGCCCCCTCGTAAGACTCGGTCGTCGCCTGACGTGGGGCCCTGTGGGTCTGTGTGACTTACGTTAGGATAATCTCCATACCAATCTTGACACCACTCCCAGACATTGCCTGACATATCGTATAAACCCAGTTCGTTGGGAACTTTTTGGCCTACAGGGTGCGTAGTATCTTTAGAGTTACTACGATACCATCCTACCTCATCCAATTTATTACTTCCTGCATATTCGAATCCCTTAGAAAGATTTCCCCCTCTAGCGGCAAACTCCCATTGTGCTTCTGTAGGAAGACGATAATTCAAGCCAGTCTTTTGATTGAGCTTTTGAAGGAACTCTCGACAGTCCTTCCATGATACTTCTTCTACAGGACGCATCGGATCTCCTTCAAAATGAAATGGATTATTTCCCATGATCTCATGCCATAGCTTTTGCGTGACGGGATAGGTTCCGATTTCATAATCCGAGAGTATAACCTTGTACTTACGTGCCATCTGAAAGGTTCCTCCCTCTACCCTGATCATGGGGATGTCAACAGTAGGTTTGGGTTTTACTTCTGGGAGAGGGTTCTTTTTTCTAGGATTTAGAGAGGTAGGCTTGTGTTCTTGTTCGGGAGGAAGAGGTTGCCTACGTTTTCTCAGTTCTTGCCTAATCCTTAGTACCTCTTCTCTATGCTTGCCTTTCGGAAATTCATTCAGGTACCCTCTTATTTTTGATAGCTGGGGATTATTTTGGATGCGTTCAAATTGCTCTCTTTCTTCTGCTTCTCTGAGCTTTTTTCTAGCCTCGGCTGCCCACTTACCTTTGGGGAACTCTTCTAAATAATCATCAAAGGCTAAGGCCGTATTTGATAATAACGCTATTTCCCAATGGGCTTCCTCTGCATATTTCCCATTTGGATAGGCTTCCAAAAAAGATCTTAATTTGTGCACATTTCCCTTCGCCATCTCAAAATCACCCTTTTCTGATCTCTTAGGATAGAAAACGAATTTTCCACTCAGGTCCCCCGTCTCAAAGATCACATTTGCCTCAGGCATCTGGCGGGCATTATTCGAAGTATTCTTAGTTACATGAAGCTCTAAATCCAAACAGGAGAGGTAAGATCCTGAATGATGATCTAGTTGGTGTTTGAGTGCTTTGAAAAAGGGGCTATGGCCACCGATCTTGCCATCTGAAACGACTTCCTTTCTTCCTGAGGTAAGGACACGTCTAGAGGGATTTTCTTCTGCATACTTCACAAATTGATCTGTAGATCTCACGATCATCGATCCTGAAAAACAGGCATCTACCAAGAGATAAATATGATGTGCCTTCATATCCGATATAAAGGAACGAATGCGTCCGTTGGGGATGAAGTCCACCTCAGATTGGGCCGTAACGGGAATCCAAAAGCCTTGTGATTTACTTTTAGTCATCGTTCCATGTCCTGCGAAATATACCAGTAGGTTATCTTGAGGTGTTAGTTTATCCCTGAAATCAATAAAGGCATGAAGAATATTCTGCCTTGTCGCTTCCTCATCACACAAGGAAACTACATAGTCTTCTTCAAACTGGTACTTATCCACCAGAATATCCCTCAACGTCTCTGCATCACGCCTGGCATTGTTGAGGTGTGGATGATGCTGATACTTGTCAATACCAATAATAAGGAGGTGATTGGTCCGTAGATGGGGGTTATCTTGGAGTCTTTCTACAGCCATAGAAGGCAAAAATTTAATTTAAGTTCCCAAAATAGAGGGATTTTTCCAAGGCGGAGAAAGTGGGAATATTTGAGCCAGGATATTTTTGGAGGGAAGCAGCTATTTGCAGGAGGGAAATAAAAAAGCCAGGCATCTGCCTTGCTCAAATACAAGATTCAAAAAGAGGAGGTTTATCGTTGGGTTCGTAGACGCTGGGTGAGGGGGAAGAAAAGCCCCATCGAGAGGATGAAGTACAAAATTGTGGTGATGGTGTAAGGATTGAAGGACTGCTCGTAAGCAGGGATGCCATAGGTGGCTTCTGCTAAGAGCACGAGGGCGTAGCAGGTACCCAAGCTTAGGAGGTAGAGGAGCTGCCAGAGGATGCGCTGAGAGATGAGTTTGTACCAAGTCGTGCACTTTAGGAAGGGTCAACAGGTAGAGAAACGAAATACAAATGATTTCATGGATTCTAACGACAAGACTTAGACAGCCTAATCAATCATAAAAACTCAATCGTCAATCTTCTCAATAAGTATCAAACCTAAAAAAGGCGCTTCCTCTGCGATATAATTTTAAACGAATACCATATTGAACAAATAGGTGATCCTTGCAGCTCTATAAAATTTGCATGAAATGTATATACTTCATACTCTGTAACGTAAGTTTTTTTAATATTTAATAGTCGCCTTCAGCGTCCCGAGCATTAGACTCGGGATTATTAGGCAAAAAGAACCAATCCTGTGATGAAGCTCGGGACAGAATTTTAGCCCAATCCCGAGCGTTGACCTCGGGACCCCAAATAGCCTGTTACTATACTCGAAAATCATAGTATGAAACTTTTGTTACACTACAGTTCATATGCAAGTATGAAAGGTTTAGAAGGTAAATCCAAATAAAATGATCCTCCCTCCCACTCACCCCTCAATGATCGGCAACTGTATCTTAAACTGCGTGTACTTCCCTTCCTCAGATTTCACCGTCAACGTACCCTGATGCCCCTCAGTCACGATGTCATAACTAATGGAAAGCCCCAAACCCACATTTCCCTCGCCCCTAGGTTTGGTGGTGAAGAAGGGCTGAAAAATCTGATCTTTTACCTCTGGCGCGATCCCAACCCCATTGTCCCAAATCCTGACGCTGACAAATTTCTCTGACTTGTGCGAAGTAATCCGCAAGATGGGCTGAAAGTCGCTACCCGCCGCTGTCGCCTTCTGGTCGAGTGCATAACAGGCGTTGTTGATCAGGTTGATGATGACACGGCCTATGTCCTGCGCATGCAAAACAATCGGAGAGAAAATCACATCAAACTGTTTTTCTATACGAATGTCTAAGCCCTCATTTTGAGGTTTAAAGCCATGATATGCCAAGAGTAAGCTATCTTCTATCAAGGGATTGATGGCCGTCGCTGTCTTTTCCCTCCGCTTATTGCTCGCATGACTCATCATCCTGACCACAATGGCATCTGCCCTCGCCCCCTGCTCCTGTATGATGCCCGCATGCTTGTCAATCAGTCCTAACAGTTCCTTTACCATCTCTTGCTTCTCCTCAGAAAACGCCGTCAAATGTGGTGTGATTTCTTCCGACAACTCTTCGGTGAGATCCGTAGTACCTTCAGCAAAATTTTTGATAAAGTTCAAGGGGTTTTTGATCTCATGAGCGATTCCCGTAGCCATTTGCCCCAGAGAGGCCATTTTCTCTTGCAAGATCAGTTGATCCTGCGTTCGTACCAACTCCTTATTCTTGGCCTGAATCTCATCGGCTAGCTGCTGCTTCTGCCGCCGAGATTGATATTGCACCCATGCAATCCAACCTACTCCCAGTGCCAATAAGAGGCTTCCCACAAGTCCAATATTTCGTGTCTGTACTTGATTCTCAAGCTTGAGCTGATCCAAAGCATTTTGCTGCTCGATGGCCACGCTGTCTTGAAAGGCCTTTTGAATGTATTCATACTTATACTGCTGATCTAGGAGCGCA
Organism: Bacteroidota bacterium; assembly: GCA_039820545.1. Lineage (GTDB taxonomy): Bacteria > Bacteroidota > Bacteroidia > J057 > J057 > JALEFZ01. The sequence goes on from JBCBPW010000006.1 coordinate 110,145, forward strand.
CGAAGGTTCTTCTCGTCCTTGATAGAATCTCGTAAGATGATATAGGATTGATAAAATGTGAGCGCTTGGGCATATTGCCCCTTTCGTTGAGCCAACTCATATTTCGCTTCCTGCAGATTTCTTTGATAGATCAAGCGGTCATCTTTTTGACTGAGTTCCAGCATGCCTTGGTAGGCTCTATTGACTTCTTCTTCTTGCCCTAACTTTAAAGCTGCTTGAAAAATCGTGACTAATACGCTACCTGTCATTAGATCTATTTTGGCCGTTTTATAGGCTTCTAGCGCTTTTTTTCCATCATCTATCACGCCATACCAGTCCTCCAACTCCTTTGATACATTCATCAAGGACTCTAAGGCGAAAGCGACAAAAACAGGATTGTCTTGATTCTGAGCCAAGTTTAATGCCTTCTCAGCAGTAGCTCTCGCCGCTTCATATTTTTTTTGCTCTAGGTAGGTATAGGGAAGCAGCCTATACAGAGAGGCAAGCATCGAAGTGTCTGGCTGAACCTGTTCCAAGTTTACTTTAAGCGATTGCTCCCATGATTTTTGAGCCTTTTCATATTCGTCTAAATTGAACTGATGAATCCCCAACTCCATGAATAAAAAAGAGATCATAGAGGTATCCTTATACATTTCTGCCAGTGTAAGCGCATCGTAAAAGACTTCAAAAGCCTCATACTGCCTATTGAGAATGATCAGAATCTGTGCTTTATTGTTCAGCAATTGCAGGTGTTCCAAGGCTAAGAAATCCCTCTCCTCCGCCGATAGGTTTTCCTTCCATTTTTCCACATACATTTTATCCACCAAATCCCCAACCTCTAGAGGGAAAGAATACTTACTCACGTTTACCCCAGTCAGCGCGATATTGATCAATAGAAATAAGGTTGTATCATCCGTCGGAGACTGAAACGCCTGAAGCATGGTATCCACCCAAAATCTAGTCTCTTCATCGAGCGAATCTTGATTGATGATCTCCAGGGCCTCATAGGTCTCTTGCTTATACTGATCAAAAGGAGACGCCTGAGAAAACCCTTGCAGGCAGCTCAAGATCCCTAGGGTCAGAACCCAGCAATACTTGCGTAAAGAGATCGTAGGAGGAAGGGATTTCACGTACAGTAGATGTTCCATCAGATGCGTATCGTGCTTAGGTTAATGGCTGCGAAAGAATTTCCTTCTAATATAAAAAATTGAGGCTGTTCTATCGAAACAGCCTCTCCCTATTATCTAAATACGAGGGATGTTCCACTATCTTGTTTTCGTTATGCTCGCTTCCAAGGCTTGAAGACGTGCTTCAAAAGCTGTCATTTGCGCCTTTTTCTCTGCTTCCAACGCTTCTATACGTGCCGCTTGTGCCTCGATGATCTCTTGTTGTTCTTGAACCGCACGCACCAGCACAGAGGTAAGCAGTCCATACGCTACGCCCTTATTGCCTTCCTCGCCGCTGACAACTTCAGGAACGATCTTTTCTATTTCTTGGGCAATGAATCCAATGCTCGCACTACTGTCTGACTTGTAGAAGTAAGCTGTAGGACGCATGCTTAAGACTTCATCTAGTCCATATCCGAGATTTCGGATGGCGTACTTACGGGCACTATCAGAAGCATTGGTCCAGACACCGCCACCTGTAACCCGCGCCCCACTCGCCATCTCCAACGGGTAGATCGGATCGTCGATTCCCATCCCGATTCTGCCACTCGCATCTAGGACCAACTGGTTGGGGCGGGCCGCTTTTCGGATGACTAAGTCACCATCCTCGTGATAAATCAGCGAATTGATCGAATTCCCTCCTGTAGAAAGTCGAATACCTGAGGTGTCACCTTCGAAAGGGAAGTTCATATGAACGAACGCCTCTGGTGAAGTTGTTCCTATTCCTACACGACCATCTCCACGTACTCTCATGACTTCCGCATTGCCTCCACTGTGATTTGTCGCGACACGAAAGGCCATAAATCTATCCGCTGGATTCAAAGGATTTGCTGAATTTGGTGGGTCTACATTGGTACGAATTTCACTGATATTCCTCAAGCTAAAAGTACTGCTTCCAGAGAAAAAGATCAGCTTTGCGTCATCTGAATTTAATCGCATATTCCCCCCTACTTCTAACTTCGCTCCAGGGCTACTGACACCGACCCCCACATTGCCATTGGTGTTGACAAATACCCCCTCAGGATCTCCATCATGAGAAAGCCAGTTGCCAGATAGCTGAAGATTCTGAGTGGCTATGTGGTTGCCAAAATCGTCGCCTGGGGGAGTTTGCCAGCTTGCTACACCGTTCGCATTCGAAGTCAAGACATAGCCATTTGTCTCATTTCCATCCACATATTTGAACTGCCCGATCACATGCAACTCCTCATCAGGTGAGGTAGTCCCGATACCGACATGACCATCTGCACGGAGGGTGAGTACATCCGTCGTACTTCCATTGTTTCCAGCAGGAAGGAAGAAATCCATCTGATAGTTTGCAGGAGCAAAAGAGGTGATGGAATTCGGCGCATTAAAATTGGTCTGAATACCGCCTGCTTGGATAAAGCTATCGCCAAAGCCTCCATATGAGCGGAATCGAAATTGGGTATTATCGCCTCTCAATTCAGCATTTCCTCCGACAGTCAATGGAGCATTTGTATTGCTCGTTCCCACACCTATATTTCCTGTGGAAGTAATAAAAATACCCTCATTAGCCCCGCTATGAGAAAGCCAATTGCCTGAGAGCTGAAGATTTTGAGTGGCAACATGATCGCCCAAATTATCAGGTTCTAAATCAGAAAGATCGACAGTATTTCCTCCTGCAATACTGAGTGTGAGCGTAGTACCTGAGAAGTTGAGTGTTTGATTATCTGTATTATCTAAAAATGGACTTAAATCGGCGGCTCCCCCATTGGTGAGGCTTAAGCTATTTCCCGAAAGGCTCAGTGCTTGGGCATCGGTATTGACAAAGGGGCTTAGGTCAGCAGTTCCTCCATTAGTCAAACTTAACGTATTTCCTGAAAGACTAAGTACTTGCGCGTCAGTGTTATCCATAAAGGCACTTAAAGAAACAGCTCCCCCCTGGGTCAAACGAAGCGTATCCCCCATTAATTTAAGAATTTGGTTATTCGAAGGAGAAGCCACTAACTCCCCTGTAGAGGGACTAATACCTAGACTATACTGACACCCAATCTGATATACGTCAAAGCTATTGGGAGAAGGACCTCCCAAATCATCTACCGCAAAAAGGTAATTTCCTGATGTAATCAGTGCCCAATAAAAACGCTCAGGGCCTTCAAAACTTGATACCAACGTAAGGTTATTGGGATCGCTAATGTCTACGACGTCTATAAATATTTCTGTTCCGCCCTTGTAACGATACACATAGGCGTAATTTCCAGATACGGCAACCCTCACAGGGTCATCTATCGCTAGATTGTCTACTAACGTTGGATTTACAGGATCGCTTATGTCATAAGCATTGAACAGAAAGTCTGATGCATCTGTGACAAACATGTAATCCCCTGATAATGCAATAGAAGTGAGAGATCCTACGCCAAAGACTGTATTTACGGTGTTTGGATTGCTGGGATTACTGGTATCAATTACCCTCAGATTTCCATTGCTTAAATTTAAGACATAAGCATAATTGCCATTCAGAGCCATACGAAAAGGCAAGGGGTCTACAGCCTCTGTTCCTGCTAAGGTAGGATTTGAAGGGTCACTTACATCAATCACTCTTAAGTTATTACTATCTATATCCAATAGGTAAGCAAAGCTTCCTGATACTTTCACCGTAACAGGTTTCGTTCCTAATCCAAAGTTCAAACTCCCCGTCAAGCTTGGATTGGCAGGATCAGATACATTGACCACAGCAAGAAACCCCTGGGTTGATGACGAATTGCTTTCAACGGCCACATATGCATATTCTCCAGATACTACCACATCTCTAGGAAGCCCTCCTAGGGACAGTTCTCCCATCTGCTCAGGATTTGTAGGATCTGTGATATCCAGTATCCTTAGCTCCCGTCTCGTATACCTTGGGAGATAGGCGTAATTACCTGCAATCTCAAAACCATAATGATCAGATCTAGGTCCAGCTAAATCTGCATCATTTACCAATTGAAAACAGCCTTCTTCTGAAGGAAGATCTGATGTAATCAGGTCCGTTGCTTTTAGCTTGCCGCTGATCCAGATCCATTCTGTACCATCGAAATAGTAAAAGCCCGTTTTATCATCTGTTTGATAGACAAGAAGTCCTATGGCAGGAGAAGTGATCGCCTCTCGCTCAGCCATGTTCATACGAGGCGCGAGTAGGCCTTTGTCTGTACTACTAATATCCAGCATGGCACTGGGATCAGGATTGGCTCCGGTATCATTGATCCCTACCTGCGCTTGGATGATGAGCGGTAGGAAAAGTATGAGAAATAGTATGAATGAATTTCGGTTCATGACTCAAGACGTTTGATTGTGAGAGTCAAAATTGAAAGGAAACGATCAGAACCGATTGAAAATTTGTGCCAAAGAATTACACTTTTGTTCCAACTTTACAAAAGAGGCTCAGACATTCATTCTTCTATAGCTCCCAGGTGTTACACCATACGACAGACTAAATACGCGATTGAAGTAAGAGGGAGCGGAAAATCCTACTTCATAAGCGATATCCGCAATGGGAATCTGTGAGCCTTTCAGCAGATCTGTCGCTTTCGCCAATCGATACTCCTTGATCAGGTTCGTGATAGACTTGCTGGTCAGTGCTGTCACCTTGCGATGCAAGCTAGACCGGCTGACGCCCATATGTCGACATAGCATGGGTACGTTGAAGTCAGGATCTGCATAATAGAGATTGAGCGTCTCATACAGCTGCGTCATGAATCGATCTTCTGGTTCCAGATCCGCATCTGCTGAAGCATCCTGGGGAAGACCATGCTGATAGCGCGCTTGTAGCAGCTTACGCGCTTCCAGCAAATTGTGCAAAGTCAGATCCAATTCCTCCACATCAAAGGGCTTGGGAAGGTAGGCATCTGCTCCTCTCTTCAGACCTGCAATGCGCGAGGCATGGTCTGCTTTGGCTGTCAGTAAAATGATGGGGATATGGCTGGTAAGGGTGTGCTGTTTTAAGGCGTCACATACTTCAAAACCGTCCTTTTGGGGCATCATCACATCACTAAGAATAAGATCGGGGATCTCTGCCAATGCACGGTCAATGCCTTCTTCGCCATCTTTGGCCAGCAAGAGCGAATACCGATCCTTGAGCACCGAAACGAGATAAGTGGCTACACTGGGATTGTCCTCTATGATGAGGAGGCGCGGAAGGGCTTCCTGCAAGAGATCTTCGGGTCGCTCTGCATGAGCGACAGATGTCACAGCTTTGAGGAGATCTGTCATCTTGCTAGCGGATAGCCCTTGTGTCGATCTAGGTGCCTGCTGGGTGATCGGAATTCGAAGCTCAAAGGAGGTCCCCTCTCCTACGCTACTGGCTACGCTGATGGCCCCATCCATCAATTCTACCAATTCTTTGACCAAAGAAAGGCCGATTCCTGTTCCCTCTCCTTGACGCGTAGACTGATGGTCCGCCTGATAAAACCGATCAAAGATATAGGGAATCTTTTCTTCCGAAATGCCGATCCCTGTATCTGTCACGATCAGTTGCAGATGAGGAAAGGATTTCTCCTCCTCAATGGCAGGAACTACCACCAACTTACAGGTGATGGTTCCTCCTTCAGGAGTGAACTTGATGGCATTGGAGAACAGATTGGAGAAAATCCGCAGCATCTTTTCGGGATCGTAGTCCATCCACATTTCCTCTTGGGGCATCTCTCGTATGAATTCGATCTGTTTGAGACCTGCCAGAGGCTCGAATGAATCCGCAATAGAGGAAAAAAAGGTACCAAACTTCCCTTGAATCAGATTCAATTCCAGTTTGCCCGCTTCCAATTTTTGCAGATCCAGAATCTGGTTGACGAGGTTGAGCAATTGATGGATATTCCCCAGAATCAGCTCGCTGCCTTTGTCCAGCCACTCTTCAGGTTTCTCTCGTACCTGTCCTATCATCCCCTTCATCACCGTCAACGGCGTACGAAACTCATGAGAGATGTTGGTGAAAAAGGTGGTCTTGAACTGATCTAGTTCTTCGAGATAACGCGCTTTTTCGTCTGTCTCTTCCAGTTGTTGTTGGGTAATGGGCAGTTGCCTACGTGCCTCCTCCCCTGCCTGAAATTGTTCCAGTTCTTCTCGTGCTTTGACAATGGTCGCTTTCAGATCCTTAAAATCAATGGGTTTGGTGATGAAATCAAAGGCTCCCTGATTCATGGCTGCTCGGATGTTGTCCATATTGCCATAGGCCGTGACCATGATGATTCGCATCAAGCGGGGACGATTTCTCAGTTCAGCTAGGAGTGTCAATCCATCCATGACTGGCATTTCAATGTCACATAATAGAATACCTATATCAGGATGTGCATCCAATATATCTAGTGCCAATTGCCCATTGAGCGCAAAATGGAACGAGATTTCTCCTGCCCTGATTTCTTTCCTGAAACGGGACTTGATCATTTCTTCGACCAGCCTTTCATCGTCTACGACTAAAATCTGGAGTGACATGTATTCAAATGGATAACCCTACAAAAAACTTGAAGCATGATGTGCATGGGGATATTCACATATGATGTCTACAGGGGGATTACAGACGCTTTATCTCTACCACAGCTTTTCTTACATTCGCAGACTATCGAACACACCCCTTACAGCATCACGTGTGACAATGCCTATTCATATTAGGCTTTTCCCAAGAGAATTGCCAAGATTTCTGATGGGTTGCGGATAAAAAATGAGAAAATCGTGGGACCACCGCCATAGCGGCGGTTCTACATTAACCCTCTCCACGAGGCTCCTTGCTTCGATCCAGGATGATCGGCTGGGCCTTCGTAGCTGATTGTTCGATGGCCTTAAAGGCAATTTCCTTCACCTGAAGGGAAGCATCATCTGCCTTGTGCGTCAAGGCTTCAATACGTGCCTGTTGCTCACCGACCTTGGCCTCCAAGCTTTTGATGTTCGCTTCGAGTAACTGGATTTTATTCTGCAAATCCTTGGTCTCCAACTGCTGCTTGAAGTCAAACTCTTTGGTCAGTTGAGACTGTAGTTCCTTTTCTGCTTGGCTCACTGCCGCTTGCAGTTGCTGATCAAAACTGGCGACTTGCTTCTTGAGTTGCTGGTATTCCTCTTCCCGCTCGGCTATGAGTTCTTCCTTTTGCTTGCGCTCTGCTTCGAAGGCTGCCAGTTTCTCTTCCCATTCCTTTTCTCGTTCCAACTTCAAGGCTTGATAGATATCTTCTTCTTTGCGTCGCTTAGTGGAGAGGTCATAGGCATAGGCATCTTGTTCGCGCTTCCATGCGAGCTTTTTGGCATCTACTTCCTGCTTGAAGTTGGCCTCCCAAGCAGACGCTTCTGTCTCGAACGACTCAGACGCTTGGCGATGCGTGATCAGCAAGGCTTCCAGGCTTTGGGCTTCGGCCTTGATCTGGTAGACTTCCTCTAGCGTGGCTTTCTCCGTAGCGATGGCTTGTTGCAACTCTTTGAACATTGCTTGTTCTCTCTCCAACCCTTGCTCGATCTTGTCCAGTTGTTCGTTGAGCGCCTTCCGCAAGCTTTGAATATTAGCTGTAGCCCCTGATTGGAGTTTTTGCTTGACGGTCTCGACTTCCTTTCGTTTCTTTTCCAACTGCTGGGTGAGCGTCGCATTCTCTTTTTGCTCAGCGGTTAGTTTGGTCAGCAATTGTTCATAGGCAGCGAGTATTTCAGCTTTGGTATTGGAGTTAGATATTTTCGCCATAATCGTAGGTTCGGATGGTTTGCAGATAAGATGCCATGTTACACAAAAATAGAGAAAAATGCGATGGCAGAGGGACTTTCGTAGGACCACCGCCATGGCGTGGTCTTACCCAATCATAGCACCCACGGGATAAAGTGGCCTCGCTACGCTCGGCGCCCAGGCTCCGTCTCTCCCTACGGTCGAGGGTAAGGTCGCTATCGCTCCCCAAAAGGGGTAATATCAGTACCGGCAGACTCGAAACCCGACAAGATCGACGTCACGGCTGGGAGGGTAGTTGACGCGAAAGGCCACGCGGCAATTGTAAGCAAGGCTGACCCACGAGCCCCCACGAACCACATGAGAAGTTCCTGACTCAGGACCTTCAGGATTAGCCTTCGACGACGACGAATAGCTACCGTACCAGTCTTGGCACCATTCCCACACATTGCCCGACATATCATACAATCCAAGTATATTGGGTTTTTTGGTCTTGACAAGTGCTGTCTGATTTACGTTGTAAACTGCGTATTGATTCAAAAGGCTGTCAATATCTGTTCCTGCATATTTTGTTCGATTGCTTACCCCACCTCCCGCAGCATACTCCCACTCAGCCTCAGTAGGTAGGCGATACTTAAGACCTGTCTGATCCGATACCCACTGACAGTAGGCTTGGGCATCCTCCCAAGAGACATTGATTACAGGACGCGCTCCCCTACCCCAGCCTTCATCACTTGGCTTTTCTCGACCCGTAGCCTCACAGAAGTAATCATACTGCTCAAAGGTGACTTCTGTCTCTGCCATATAAAAATCAGATAGGGTGACTGAGTGGACAGGCTTTTCATCAGCAAAGCCTTCTTCTGATCCCATCTGGAAGGTACCACCTGGGATGAATATCATGTTGGGGAGGGGAATGGAGTCTGGTAAAGAGACCGAGTCATCCTCAATGTCTATGTTCGGTGCTTCTCTTAGTTCCTCCACCTCAAAAATCAATGCTCCCTTATCATTGTATCCCAATATGAGATTCCCTGTTCGATCGTAGATGTAGAGTACGGCATTGTCTTTATCCAAATTGTAGATGGAAACAAATCGTTTCATGGCAGCTTCTACAAATCCCGTGCTATCACTCGTGATAAGTTGCTTAAGCTCCGTTTTCGCGAGTCTTATAGAGGCGTACTGTCCAGAAAGATTCAAGACTTTCTCCCCATTTCCTGGAGCTGTAGTAACTCCCGCAAAAGAAAGGTAGGAACCTAATTCTGTACTCCTTAACCACCTACTAAATGTTTTATTAGGGTTCCTATCAGACCTCAACCGCACCTCCCGCCTCACCACATTATCGGGATAAGGCTGCCAGCGAAAATCCTCCAAGGCAATAACCACTGGCTCAAATTGATCAACCTCTATCAACAGTCCTGACGTTCGATCAAAATTTGTATAAGGTATGCTTCCACTTGCAGAACCCGCCCTTTGAAAGAATCGAGCTGTCACCTCAAGCGTATCCTCATCCTCGATGTAGAACACCCTGTACGAATAGATATTTTCAACAGGCTCACTGGTAGGAGAATATACAGGTCTGAAAACCTCTGGCAAATTCAACCCTAAAGAATCCTGAAACTTCAACTCAAATCGAGTCACTCGAAACACAGGAATCTGCAAAATGTCTCCGTCGCGATTATTCCAAAGTGCTTTGAGTTCATCCCATGTGTAACTGATCTGTCGATCAAAGCTCAGGCCAGAAGCTTCTAAATAGATCTCATCAAACTCTCCAGTCAAGGGAAGTCTTAATGTATTTTCTTCATTCGTAGGTAAGAATACCGCCCCATAATTTTGACTGGTATTCTGAAATATGCGCCCGCTGAATCTTAAAGTCTGCGTCACATCCTCTGCATCCACCAGTTGTATGACCATCTGCTGGGGGGGATCCAAGACATCGAGGAAGAATGTCTCTACACTTGCATTTCCTCGCAGGGGTTTGAGATACCGCAGCGTCCTCAGATACCCTTGGGGTTGAGCCTCTACAGATATAATGCCCTGTGTAGCCAGTGCAAGGGTATCGGGTGGGATAGGAACGGAGATCTCACCCCGTGCATCTGTGGTGTAGCTACCTCCTGGTTCTAGCTTGATCGGGGCATTGGCGATGGGGGCGAGTGAAACCCTGTCTAGGAGTTGGACCTTGATGTATCGAAGATTGGGATCTACTTCGGGTTCAGGCTCCACATCGGTCAGATTCGCTCTGTCATAATCCTCCAAAAGCGTTTTTAGGTTGACAGGCATGACAGCAGCAATACTGTCGAAAAAGCGACCACGAGAATATAGCTGGATGTCTTGGAGAATCTTTCTGGCAGAATCTAATTCCGAGACACCGATAGAATTGATGTAGGCATTAGAAACTTCTGGATTAGACCTAAAAAACGATCTTCTATATTCATTCATCAAACTATCTCCCAAATAGCCATCTCCATACACACGCTGAAATTCCCTATAAAAGTAAAAATTGTATAACCCTCGAAGATGCTGCACATTTAGATAGTAGGGTTTATTGGCTGCAGGAACTCGAGCCAATACTTTCCCCTGATGCTTGACGACTATGCCATTGTTGACTGTTGGCTGAAAGGTACTTGTAAAAGAGGAGTTTCCTCCTAAAAAATAGCCTGTCAGCCCTATGAGGGCAGGATATTTGAAGCAGAGATTTAATTGTTGGACTTGTTCATTGTAGAGCATCAATAGATGTGTAGAATCTGCCAGGGGATACCCATTGGGAGCCCGAAGATTCTTTGCCGATTGAAGGAGGCCATAAGCACTTTCCGAAGTATCTCCATTACCCAACCACTCTCTATTATCTCCCAAAGTATCTCTCTTATCCCGCCATTCCTCTATCGTTGCTAAGCCATCCAAATACTGCGCAATATCCACCGCCCGATTGTAATAGGCCATCGCCGAGTCCATCCGAATCTGATCCACCTCCAAAGGTGGGACACCAACTCCCTCTTTAGGATTCATCTGCACCAGCAGCCCATTCAACAGCATTCCTAACCCTAATAAGGTGAGCAAAGCACCCATCACCAGCTTCCATGTCAACCAAGGCTTGGGCTCAGGTTCTTCCAGCCAATCCTCTATGCTATTCGTAGCATTGGGGCTGAGGCCTGTAGCATCAGCTTTTTCCTGGATAATGAAGGTAAGTTCCTGTTCTTGCTCCAAGCTCAGCAAGCCCTTGTAGTAGATCGTGCGGAGCGCATCCTTATGATCAGGCAGACGTGGCTGCAAAGCAAAACGATGGACCACACCCGTAGCCTGCCAACTCAGCTCAGCAAAGCTGCCTTGAATCTGTTTCTTGACCTCTTCGTCTTCAAGTTCAGTCAATGCTGCCCTGCGCGCGATCTTTGCATCATCATCGCTGAGGGCACGCAAGAAATCCAGACGAAGGGAGTTATTCAGACTGTTGTCGGCAAACCAAGGAATGCGACTGAGCAAGAGTAGACGATCGTGTGTCACAGCTATTCCCAAGGCTCTGCCTGTAGCGATGGTCAATGCCCAGTCAGGCTCATGATGCACAGCCAAAGCAGCTAGCCATCGGAAGAGGGATTCATCCTGAAGATACTCGCGTACGTCCGAGACGGTTTCCCATGTGCGATAGCGGGCCTCTGGTAAGGGATACTTGCGCTGCATCTGCCGTTCGTGCGCGGCATAGGGGCCTGACTCATATTCGTCCATTTGATCTAAAACCGATAGGCCCTCTCGTATACTGGCAGTCGTGGCAGGATAGAGCAGAAAATGTGAGTGAAGCAAAGCTTCCTGAAAAGACCATTCTTGGGGAGATTCTGGCGTAAAAATGATCCGTCGCTCCCATTGGAGCAATTCTTTTAGATGCTGGTTGTACAGAGAGGGGACAAGCGAAGCATGAGGATTGATCAAGCCGTGGGCATCCCCCAAGATGATGAGTCGATGCCGTGGGAAGGCACGATTGAGTTCATTGAGCGTATAACGACGCGACTGCTGAGGCTGCCAGAAATTTTCGAAACCTCCACTATGGTAACATACCGTCACCGGTGCTTCCTGCTGCTGAAAGAATTCAGCCAGTCGAGCAAAGAGTCGATCCTGCTGGTTGAACTCATCTTTGCGACGGATCAAGATCAGGTATTCCGAGCTACGCATCATAGCTTTCTCTTCCCAGACAGGAAAGCCCCCCTTCTCTATAGCCGAACGAATACTTTTCTCCCCATCAAATTCTTTTCGCAGGTCTTCTTCTCGTCTCCGCAGGATATCCGCCATCCGATAGAAGGCAAAGGGTACATCGATCCAGTGATCCCTCGACGCCCAGGGAATCGTGTAGGGAGCGACATCATGTACTTCTAGTTCATCGTTTCCATCTACTACTTTCTGTCTAGTCTCTGGCTGCCGCTCTCGCCACCACCACCATAGCAACAACATCCCAAGCAGCAAGGGAATCAACGATAGCAAACCATATAACTCACTGTAAGTATGGGTGGTATCAGGCTCATCCTTTTTGAGGGCCAGGAGCGGGACGACAGGCTTGCTATCGGTGAGGTTGTACGTGAGTTTTTCTCTTGTGTAACAGAAAATATCTCGCTTTACTTCTAGTTGAATCCTGATCTGATCTTCATTTCCCCGAAACACATAGCTTACTTGTGCGCCTGCAATCGTCGTATCTGGAAAATACCATAAGACTTGTTCGCCAGAATCGAGTTTTTGATCGAAGGAAAAGGAAACCAGCGAATCCAGGGATAAACGGGTGTTGGAAGCAGGGGAGATGAGGTCTTGCTGAATCTGGGGAGGGTCACTACAAGACACGGTATGGAGGGAACGCGCACTGTAGGTATAAAATTCTGCTATGCGCTTACGTCCGAAAGGAAACTTCAACAAAGCCTCTCCCCCTCTCAACCCCAACGATAAGTTCCTCCCATATAGGGAATCAGGTATCACCCATTTGAGCTGTGAAACGGTATCATGAAGGATGATTTTCCATGCATCATCAGAAGGAAGGGTCCGTTCAGATTCAATTTCTGCTATTTCCCAGAAAAATTTGACCTCTTCTGCTTCAATCAAATGTATCCCCCAAAGATCCCAAACGATTCTTCCTTCTGTAGGAGTAATGTTCAACAGATTTATTTCCTCCCCCACCGATAGACGACCTCTTTGTGGCCCTTCAAAATACGTCAATGTAGGTTCATGAACGTAGAAAAGTGGAAGTGCCAATAAGAACGCAAGCAAAAGAATAATGGGTATCCCCAAAACTACTCCAATCTTACCCCAAACAGACTCCCAAGCGCTCTCCCACCATGCCTTCTGCCTGGGTAGCTCCAACTGCTTACATTCCTCCTGAAAAGCCTCAAAGATATCGTAGAAAAGCTGTTGCTGTTTGGCATTTTGAGCGAAGAAGGGAGCTAGGAGAAACTTCAGATCATCCCATTGATGGAGGTATTGAATCCCATTTTTTTGAACCAGCTCCCAAGCGCGCAGCTTGCGACGGGTATCCACAGGGAATCCCGCGGCTTCCAGCCGTGCAAATAGCCATTCTAGTGGGAGTTCGATATGTGGATGAGGCTTCAGGTGGTGATTGTTTTATGTGGGGGTGATGAATACGTGATGGTGGTTTTTTTGACTTTGCCATGGTGGTTTGGATTAACCACGCCGTGGTGGTGGTCCTACGTTAGGGCATTTCAGATATTTTTTTACCCTCCAACCAAGCTTGGGCCGCCTTTAGATCTGACTCTGTTTTGATGAGGAATGAGAGATTGTGTTTGAGCATGGTCTTCTTGTCTGCCCCATCTAAGTCGAGATATTCCTTAAGGGCAAGGATACGTAGCCAACCGATCAGTTCTGCTGTTGCAGGTTTCTTGCGTTCTGCGCCCTCACGTATATCCGTAAACAACTGGATGAGACGATCGTAGGCGTCGCCTGTATAGGGATGGTCCTCTCCGAGGTGTCGCTTGACAATCTGCCGGAGGCGATCTCCCTTTGGGAATTCAATGTGGAAGAAGGCACAGCGACGCAAGAAGGCATCAGGCAGATTTTTCTCCGAATTGGAAGTCATGATGATCACAATTTCCCCTGTCTCTCCCTTTGAAATGGTTTGATTCTTTTCCTTAATAAAAAACCGCTTCTGGTCAATCTCATCCAGAATATCATTGGTAAAATCTCGGGGCGCTTTGTCGATCTCATCAATCAGCACTACAGAATTTTGGGCCTCAGGTTGGATCTTTGTGCGAAAGAGTGCAGGATATTCATCCGAAGGATTCGTCATGGCGATGGCTCGTCCCAAGGCTTGTAGCTCGATGAATGATTCGGGACCTTCTCCTGTTTTGGACAGGTTAACGGCTTGATAATGACTCAGGGCATCATACTGATAAAAAAGATCTCGGGCGATCGAAGTCGTTTTCGTCTGAAATCGCAGCGTCTCAGGATAAAAATCCTTCTCAGTATGCGCATTCAAATAAGCCACAGCCCAATCTGCCAGGCTTGTTTTTCCCGTACCAGGCTCCCCTGTCAGCAGCAGAGGTTGTCCGAGGCTACGTGCCCCATCAAGTGCGTGTAAGAGTCCTTCAGGTGGTATATAATCTATGGGTTTCATATGCTTTGTTTCATTTTGGGGTGCTGACATGTCCCTTGTTGTGATCGTTGACCAACTGGGTCAATACGGGGATGACGTCGGCCATGTCCATTTTATCTGTATCAGGAAAAAGTGCCCTTGCCATTTCCATGGGTGTCGTATACATAGGAATGAGTACATCGTATTGGTTGAGCCAATCGGCAATATCGTCATGCGTGACCTGTTGTAGTAGTGGCAAAGCCTTGCCATACTGGGCATTTTGAAGTGCCTCGTGTACCTCTTTCTTCACTTCGGCATTGTCTTTCTCGTACTCTATCCCGAAGAAGAAAAAGAAGGCTGGCGCATCCTCATGCATTTCGCAGTTGCAAAAGTCCTCGTACAGTTTGCGCACCACTTGCGGAGTGATCCTTCGGTCCCAATTGTAATCGTCAAGCTTTAGCAGAATAAATACCATGTCTGCAGGACCAAACCCATGGAGATCAGGGCTTTGCAACAAGTCGCTGATATTCTTTTTCAACAAGGGTTGTTGACGATTCAAAGGCTCGAAGAAGTGGGCAAATAAGCCTTTGTAGACATTGATTTGAAAGACTTTGGGGTTGCGGTTGGCGCGGGGCTTATAGTCCACAAATTTGATCCTGATTCCTGGGTCGTAGTCCCCTTTCTTCCAATTCTCCAGAAATCCCCCCAGCTCCATGCCTAGCCTGAGAAACAATCCTTCCTGCACTTGTCGTACATCTCCTTCGAGATAAAAAAAGTAAATCTTCTCTTTCTTGACTTCAAGAAATTCCTCCGGTGGATCGTAGTAAAACTCGGTAAAGGCATTGTTCTGCTCGCTGCGATTGCAGGCATAGATGTGCTTGTGCGGAACGGCCACATGCTGAGCTGCTTGTTCTTGCGCATAGGCATTTAGATCGACCAACTGGATCTGACCGATCAATGCAAAAAGCGCCTTATCAATTTCATTGGAGCGGCGAATCTCATCTTTTTCATCCAATATCCCTTCCATGCTCTCACGTTGAAGGGCATTCCACCTTGTCTGTTGGATCTCAAATTGTTTGTAGACATCCTTTCCCTCCGCCAGTTCTTCTCTCACACGACCAAACAACACTTCGATCTCACGATCGATGAGGTATTGTCTAAATTCACGTTTGAGCGCTTCTAGCATGCAGGATCATAAGCAATTATCTATTAAAAATATGGCTTTTCGTAGCATTTCACCAAATTTTGGCTCTCTTAATCTTATCAGGTGTATTTTCTGAGTTATTGAATAATTATTGCTCTATGTGCACACAAGAACATACAATGTATATCTGGCTGAGCATTTTTCCTGTCTTTGTCCCTTGTGAAGTACCCTTGACGTAGCCAAAATTCACCCTGGCGATCATTTGAAGTAGCGCCTAGATTGCTTCAAGAATACATTTTCTCCAAATTGGGATCACAGATTGTCCATCCAAATGCAGAGGGAAAACAAGTGACAAGATGGAAGTTGCGTACATGGACATCCTACACTCGAAAAAGGAACTTTTACTACTATACACATGTACTTACTGGGCTACGATATAGGCTCCTCCTCCATCAAGGTCGCACTGGTAGAGGCTGCCACAGGTAAAACCCTTGCGATGACCAAATCTCCTCAACAGGAGATGGAAATCCTGGCTATTCAAGAAGGATGGGCCGAACAAGATCCTGATATGTGGTGGCAACACGTTTGTCTAGCTACCCAAGGACTACTACATCATTATGACATACCTCCCAGCCAAATCAAAGGAATCGGAATTGCTTATCAAATGCATGGCTTGGTGCTTTTGGACCAAATGGGAAAAGTATTACGGCCTTCCATTATTTGGTGTGACAGTCGAGCTGTAGCAATTGGAGACCAAGCACTTACACAGTTGGGGACCCAACAATGCTACCATCACCTCCTCAACTCTCCTGGTAATTTTACTGCATCCAAGCTCAAATGGGTGAAAGAACACGAACCCAAATTATACGCCAAGATCGACAAGATCATGCTGCCAGGAGATTACATTGCCTGTAAGTTGACAGGGGAAATACACACGACCATCAGTGGATTGTCTGAAGGAATGTTTTGGGATTTCCAAAGCAACCAGACGGCAGACTGGTTAATGGAATATTTTGGTTTTGAGCCAGAGGTAATCCCTCCTATTTTGCCCACATTCTCACTACAAGGCCAAGTTACAAAGGAAGCCGCGGAAGCAACGGGC
Source organism: Bacteroidota bacterium (assembly GCA_039820545.1). Classification (GTDB taxonomy): domain Bacteria; phylum Bacteroidota; class Bacteroidia; order J057; family J057; genus JALEFZ01. Next base: position 126,708 of record JBCBPW010000006.1, read on the forward strand.
CTCACTCTAGGAATCCCTGTTACCTATCGAGCAGGAGATCAACCCAACAACGCCCTTTCACTCAATGTCCTCGAACCTGGAGAGATCGCAGCTACAGGGGGAACCTCTGGCGTAGTCTATGGCGTAATTGACCAGCCCCTTTTTGATGAAAAGTCCAGAGTCAACGGATTTGCCCATGTCAACCATTCGGCTTCTCACAATCGAATCGGCATCCTACTGTGCATCAATGGAGCGGGTATTCAATACAGCTGGCTCAAGCACCAAATGGGAAATTGGAACTATCCTGAAATGGAGCAACTAGCCCAATCCATCCCTGTAGGATCTGAGGGGCTTCGCATCTTGCCCTTCGGCAATGGGGCGGAGCGCATGCTAGGCAATCATCAGACAGGGGCACAAGTCAACAATCTTCAATTTAACAGACATAGTCAGGCTCATTTTTTTAGAGCTGGCTTGGAGGGAATCGCCTTTTCATTTGTCTATGGATTGAAAGTCTTTCAGGAAATGGGACTGGACATCAACATTTTGAGGGTAGGCAACGACAATTTGTTCCAATCTTCGGTATTCTCCCAGACCATTGCCAATTTGATAGGGAGCTGTATAGAGGTCATTGACACAAATGGAGCGATCGGAGCAGCCAAAGCCGCAGGCGTCGCAACACATATTTACGCCTCCCCACGAGAAGCCATGCAGAAACTGGAAATTGTGCAGCGTTTGGAGCCAGAGAAAAATTATCAGCCCTATCAAGCTGCCTATCAGGTTTGGGAAAAGGATTTAGCAAAACTCATGGCTACCTACAACCAAGGGTAACCATTCATTCATTTTTGTAAAAAGGACTTCGCATATGAATACAAACATTAACCTTACACTAGGCACACACGAATATTTTCCTGGCATAGGAAAAATCCCTTTTGAGGGGAGAGAAACAGACAATCCGCTTGCTTTTAGATGGTATGAAGAAGATAGACAGGTGGCGGGAAAAAGCATGAAGGAACACTTCCGATTTGCCGTCGCATGGTGGCATACCTTCGGCGGCACAGGGGGAGATCCCTTTGGGGTAGGCACCAAAAACTTCCCCTGGCTACAAGCACACGATCCCATTCAGCGAGCCAAAGACAAAATGGATGCAGGTTTTGAGTTCATCACCAAACTGGGGGTGCCCTATTATTGCTTCCATGATTATGATCTGGTGGACGAAGGAGCGAATCTTACAGAAAGTCGAAAGCGACTAGACATCATGACGGATTATGCCACAGAAAAACAGGCAACCTCTGGTGTCAAACTCCTCTGGGGAACAGCCAATCTTTTCTCCCACCCCCGCTACATGAATGGCGCCATGACCAATCCTGATTTTGACGTAGTGGCTTATGCAGGCGCTCAAGTCAGAAATGCCTTGGATGCGACCATGAAATTGGGAGGAGAAAACTACGTATTCTGGGGAGGTCGAGAAGGATATATGTCCCTGCTCAATACTGATATGCAGAGAGAGCTGGATCATATGGCGCGTTTTCTCCATATGGCCAAAGACTATGCGCGCCAAAATGGATTTAAAGGAACTTTTTTCATTGAACCCAAGCCCATGGAACCGAGCAAACATCAATATGATTTTGATGCAGCGACCTGCTTGAATTTCCTCCGTACATATGATCTTATGGATGATTTCAAATTGAACATAGAAGTGAATCATGCGACACTGGCCCAGCATACCTTCCAACATGAGCTTCAGGTAGCATCCGATGCAGGGATGCTCGGCAGCATGGACGCCAACCGAGGAGATTATCAAAATGGCTGGGATACTGACCAGTTTCCCAACAATGTGTATGAGCTTGCAGAAGCGATGCTGGTCCTGCTGCAAGGTTCAGGCATTCAAGGCGGAGGGATCAACTTTGACGCTAAGACACGGAGGAACTCGACAGACTTGGAAGATATTTTCATCGCTCATATAGGAGGAATGGATGCCTTTGCACGTGCTCTCCTGGTCGCAGATGCCGTGATCCAAAAGTCCCCTTATTCCAAGCTGCGTCAGGAACGCTACAGCTCCTTTGATGAAGGAAGGGGAAAAGATTTTAAGGAAGGAAAAATGGATCTGCCTGCCTTGGCAGCTTATGCGCTTGGACAGGGTGAGCCGCAACAAAAAAGTGGTAAGCAGGAGTTATTTGAAAATATCCTCAATCAATACCTGTAAAAGAATAAAGACTAAGACCATGTTTGGGACAATGAAAATCTAGCGAAGGAGCGGTGATGCTAGGTTCTGGCGAAAGCCATTTTGTAAGGTTTATTAGGACTAACTGATCAAGATGGATCATGCTTAGGTTCTGAAAGCACAACCTTCGGCAGATTTGAAGTTCCCAACATGGTCTACTCGATCGATAATTTCTCTCTACTTGGAAGATTTTGTCGTGCCGACACACACCCCTTCATAGGATTACGCACAAAGTTGCATTGGTTTAGTAACCAGATGCATCGTATGCAGCTAATCAGCATTCTCATATAATTTCCAAGGATTACGCAACAACATTTGAGAGAAATCTTATCCATTCTTCACCTTTCCCCATATTAAATAGGTAATTTATCATCTTATTCTTTGTCAGGTGAATTCCTAATTTCGCTTTTTACCAAGAAGAGGCAAGTCAACGTTGATTGAATAAGAATTTAATCAGATTAATTCATACTCAATCATCACTAACATGAACTTTTTCATATCTCGTTTTTTTTACGGTAGACTTCGATTAATCGCGGGGATACTCATCTCTCTTATCGGCTACACCTTGTCTAGTTGTCAAGCGCCCACTATGGAAAAAACCGATCAGTCCTTTTCTAATATTCACAATTTAATTGATCACGAAAGATTTATCCAACTGGGCTACACTGCAAAAATTGACTCAGCGGAATTATATGTAATACGAAAGGATTTTCGAACTGCAGAGTATTTATTTCGACTTGGTTTGGAGGAGGCAATGGATGCAAAAGACTGGGACAACGTCTTAAAAGGCCTCAACGTTTTTGCCAGCATGCTACAACAGTCAGGCCAAAGTGAGAGATTTCTCCAGACTTATGCTTTTACCGTAGGTGATTCTGCACTAAAATATGCAAGCCCGGGCAACTATTATCGCACCAGTCTCTACAAGGCTAGAGGAGCTTGCTGGATGGAAACAGGCAGAGTAAGAAAGGGGTTGGATGAATTCCAGCAAATGCCTGCAAGTATTCATGAAATGCTTCCTCATATGCAGCGATACATGGATACAGTACCATCCTTCCCAGAACAGGTTCAAGCAGGTGCTTTTATGAACATGGCACCTTTTGACTATTACCACGCCATGGCAGCAGGTTATACAGTTGCTGGGAATTTAGATAGCGCCTTGATATTTCTAGATAGTGCAGAAAGGGCGATAAAAACTGCTCCTTGGCATCCCATTGTTGCTAATCAAGTCAATCTCCCCAATGAATGCCTAGCCATGTGCTGTGAGGCAAGAGGGAACATCTTCCAAAAAAGGGGTCAGTGGGATCAGGCCCTGGCCGTACACAAGAAAGCCTTAACTTTATCGGCACCAAGTGTATACCCTCTTATAGAGGCAGGAGTAACCTATTATAATATTGCCGAGTGTTACCAAGCTTTGGGTAAAGCTCAAGAGGCAATTACCTGTCTTCAAGAATCAGAAAACTATTATGTCCATTCGTTTCAAAAACCACGTATTCCAGCAGTTGGATCTATCTATCTTAAAAAGGCTCAAAACTGGGAAACGCTGGGAAACATGGACCAAACACGCACAAACATTCAGAAGGCCATCTTCCATCTTAGTAGGGACTTCCCTAAAGATACAAGCTTCTCTGTGAATCCTCCACTAGAAGATCTATCTGTAGGTTTACCAATTTTACAGGTTTTAAATTTCAAAGGAGAAGTTCAACTCGCTCAAATTGCGCCTCTATCATCCCTTCAAAACTGCTCAAGTACACCTCTAAATGCCAGATCAGAAGCAGATACGGGCTATGACCACGACTTTTTGGAGCAATTGCAAGACATCTTAAATACTCATATCCTTTACAGCGACATGCTTAAACAAATGCTCGTTGACGATATGTTACGATTGGAGGATTACCAAGGAAAAAATGATGATCGGTTCGATATTCTCAAGGAGTCGAATGAGGTATTTGAAAGAGGGCTTCAACTTACGCAGATTCTAGAGACACTGGATCTTGAAAATAAACTTTATTATCAGCAGGCGGCATTCAATTTCTTTGAGGCTAACAAACAAAATTTACTATTCTATGCCATCCGATCCAATGGCCCTGAGAGTTTCAGCGAAATCCCAGAGAAACTACGCAAAAAAGAACGCTTGCTACAAAGCCAACTCAACGTGCTCGACTCGGAGATTTTTGGTCGAGAGCAAGTAAATGATCCCACAGGAAATCTAAAATACGAACGGGATTCGCTACAGCTTGCACTTGAGGCCTTAATCCAGACTTTTACCACAAAATATCCCAATTATTACCAGCTGAGGTATAACTTTCAATCCTCCACACTTGGGCAAGTCCAGCTCAAACTAGCTGCAAAAGATGAGGCTATTTTGGAATACTTTTGGGGAAAGGATCAGGTATTTTCTATGCTTATTGATCCTAATGAGATAAAAATATTTTCCTTTTGTCAGTCAAAGTTGAGTGAAGATTACCTAAAGAAGCTCAATGCATCGCAAAGAAAGCCGAGAAAATCTTTTACCAATGATGAAATTGAGACTGAAATCATCCAGCCTGCGACTTGGATATACGACTCGCTGGTGCGACAGCCGATTGAATTATTAAATCAGCAAGCAGCAGAACCTATCTATTTATCTATCATCCCAGATGGTCCACTCAATCATCTTAGTTTTGAGGGATTACTGACTCAAGTACCGCCGAAGCCTTACTTCTTCAACCAGTTCAATTATCTCCTCCAGGATTCACAAATTGTCATCAGTTACGATTATTCTGTCAATCGGAAAATGCAACAAACCTCAGAGGAGAAACTCCCTGCTTACCGATATACCTATAATCAGTTTACCCCTGATTATTCCCAAAGTATATACGGCCGCATAGATGGAGGGCGAAGCAAACGCGAGGAACTGAAACAAGTCATGGCAAGCGAAGGGAGTATAAACTTTTGGGATGGAATGGAAGGTAATAGGATTACCCGCAGCCTTATCCAGGATAAAGCCCCACAGAGTATTATCAATCATTTTCCCATGCATGGGCTTGCCAATAAATCCAATCCCATAGAATCTGCCTTGGTGCTAGATGAAGATCAATTATTGACAGCAGAAGATGTCTACGGAATGAATATGCCGATGGAATTGGCGCTACTTGATGGATGCGAGACGGGTGTAGGAGAAGTCCTTCCAGGCGAGGGCCTACTCAATATGGGACGCGCATGGACCTATGCAGGAGCACAATCGGTATTCATGAGTAAGTGGAATGCCGTTGACGAGTATACAGGGACACTGATCTATCTCCTGATGGAAGGATTAGCCGAAGGAAAACGGAAGGATCAAGCGTGGAAAGATGCTAGATTAAAGCTTCTGCAAGAGCAGCCAGGCAAGATTACCCCTTATGAGTGGGCGGCTATAACCCCAACGGGAAATATGCGTCCTATTACAGCGTCTAACAGAAGAGGCTATCTGTATGTCATCGGAGGGCTTGCGATTTTCGCTTTCCTTTTTTTCTGGTTGCGAGGTCTAAGAAAGAATCGGGTACGTATATCATAAGGTAGCATACCATCTTTTGACAAAATCATGAAAAGCCTTCTGTTCAAAACCAGGGGGCTTTTCTTCTATGATCTGGTTCAACCACATTTTTTCGAGCTCCTTCTCCCCTTTCTGACCTGCTACTTGTGCCAGTTTGGCACGAACAGGTAGTAGAAGCCGTTCTCTACTGTCATCATTCTTAATGGCTTGATAGCCTTCTTTCTCAATCCATTCAAGTATGGCGGTTCCTTCTGGTATGTTCTGCTTAGGCGTATCCGCTTCTAGATACGCAAGCGCCAGATCCAACAGTGAGTAGACCGTATCCTGCTGTATACTGCGTGGCAATCCTTCTAGGCTATCAATAATGGCATCATAATTCTCCTCATTAATCCACTCCCTGACCAAATTTTTTGATTCTGTACTTCCAGATCGAACCTGAAGGGGACTTTGACTAAGATTGGATGAGGCCAAAAGTGGATCTGAATAAGGATCGAAATCTTGATTACCAAAGAAAGGAGGAAAAATCAATAGAAAAATAAGAATCGCAGCTGCTACACCTACAATTGTATATATCGACCAAAGGGGAAGAATCGTTTTAGGAGCTTCCACAGTCTTATCCGATGATCCATCAGACTCAATTGAGACTATTTTTTTTTTCCAGCGATCGTGTAGCTCCGCTACATAAGTTTGAGGGTCCTGATCCCCAATAGCCTCCTGAAGTAGTTCCTGTTCTACCTCTCGATACAATGCTTTCCAGTCCTCCTTCTCTTCAACCAAGACATCAATGACCGCTTCATCTTCCTCTTCGAGAAAGCCTCCTACGTATAGTTTCAGCAGCTCTTTTGATAGCATGAATTCTTTCATCGCTTTGATGTCCTTAATCGTTTTGTGATCCTCTGTACCAATCTTTGATCTTTTTCTTTGCGCTTACCATTAGTTCATTCACTCTATAATAAGAGATCTCAAGTAAGGGAGGAATTTCTTTGAGGTCATACCCCTGAATTCTCAACCAGTACACCTGCCTTTCCCTGTTCGTCAATATACTATCTGTAGCTTTCTCAAAATCCTCCCATAACAGACGGTACTCCCCCTCATTTCCACTTGTCCCTTTGGCAATCTCGGCTATATCCTCTCTACAGGTGGGACCTTTTGCTTTTTTAGCAGCTAAGTTTCGAGCCTTGCTCCTTGCCATCTGCTTTAGATAGAGCCTGGGATTCTCAATGGGTTCTCCCTTGGCACTAAGCCCCTTTAACTGGTAAAACTTTGTCATCACTTCTATAGTGATGTCTTCTGCATCTTCCTTATGACGAAGAATACCATAGCAGGTAATGAAAACTGTCCTCCAGTTTTCTTCAATCAATCCTTCCCAATTATCCTCAGCCATCGTATTGCCAGGCTTTGCCAGTGATAAGGAGCAATTTTTTCAACTTTTTTTCAATAGATCCCCCTAAAATTAAATTTCCATTTGTCATGTCTTTGTAAGCCTTGATGTAGGTGAGAGAAAATTCTCCGTCTTCAGACAGCTTATTAACAAACGTTCTTTTCTGCTGAATATTCCCGGGAACAGCAGCTTTTTCCATTCATAAATAAACATACAAAATTATGATGACTCATAAGCCATCTTCAATCATGGCCTGGAAAAGTTATGTTCTTTTTTCAGCCATCTATTTGGCCCTTTTCTTCCCTCAGCTTCATGTGCAAGCACAGCAAAGCGGTTTCCATTTCCATCTCCAGACCGAGCAGGATACATTTGGCCAGAAAACAGGGACATTGCAAATACAATCTCTAGGGCAGATTGCGCAGGAGGAATTTACCGTCATTTATGAATATAGCGGATTCACGGTAGATACAGCAAGTGTATTCAGCTTCATTCCTGGCCCTATTTTGGAGGGAGTCTCGTGGACGGATTCCGTTGAGCATAAGCCTTTACTCAACGAGATCCATGTGATCATGCACATCCATTCGGATGATTTGCCTTTGTACTCTGGAGAACTCTTCCGTCTTGGAGGAATCGTAGTTGAGATTGAGGAGTCGATTTTTAGACAGGCAGCCAGTCGGGATTTCAAACTCATCCCAAAAGGAGACCAACTAGTAATCGACAATCTCGTCGCAACACCGATCGAAAGAATAGAGATATTGGATCTTCACGGGCAAACGATCCTGCAGACCTTTCCGACAGAATCTGTCTACACAGTGGATATGATTTCAAATGGGATCGCGCATGGATATTATGTTCTGAGAGTTTGGAGAGAAGGAAGATTGTCTCAGACAAAATTCAAATACGGATTTTAAGGGAGCCGTTTGAAGTTTGACCGTCTAAAATAAAAGGAGCAGGAATCTATGAGGATAGATGCTTGCTCCTGCTTATCAATCATCCAAATGCTTTAGAAACCAAGCGGTATCCACGGTGGGCGGCTGGCTATTGATTTTTTCTCTGAGGCTCATACGCGCTTCTTTGGTTCTTGCCTGAACTAATGCATTGAATTGTAGCCTTCTTTTATTTAACATTTCCTTCATTACTTCTCCCATATCTTTGGCACTTCGGATGCGCATATTGATGCGTTGCAAATAGCTCAACACATGATCTCTTGTGACAAGCGAATGTGGCTCGGTATCATACGTGACTCTGATCATCAAAAAGGTAATGTTAATCTCCACATAAGGACTGGGATAAGCGTATTGAGACAAACGGTGGACAGTCGAAAAATTTCCTTGGGAATAGGCAAGTATGGCTTTCGCTAGTTGAGAGTAGGGTTGTTGATACATCTCCATCAACTTAGATGTCTCTCGATCAATCAGCGATTGTGCCTCCTCTTTTCTCTCAAGTAGGATTGCATAATGAATGATATTTTGATAATGAAAGTGGTTGAGAATTTCATTTCGATAAATAATGCCACTCTCCATCCCTAATTTATACCAATCATAAGCTTTATAAATTTCCTCCTTTTGATAGGTATCAGTCGCTTGCCGAACAAGGATATTGGATACATTATCGAATAGGAACTGACGCAACTCCAAAGAGAGACTTTTCTGATCGGCTAAAAATGCTTTCTTCAAGGAAGTAGGTTCTGGCACCTTCTCATTTATCTGGATAAGATACACGTCCCGCATGAGTTTCACGCCTGGTTGCTTTAGCAAAGATGAGTCACTTTGTTTTAATTCCCATAACAATTCATCCAAAAAGGCAGGACGAAGTGTAGCCTCTGCACCCAGTTTTCGGACTAACTGTGCGTGAGTAATGGCGAGTTGTAGTTTCTCAAATATCCATAACCTATCCAAGTTTTCATCCATTGCTTGAAAAACGGAGGAGTTCAGTTTCTTCGCCTCTAACCTATGATGGTTATAAGCTTCCTGCGCTAGTTCATAAGCATAAAAATGAAATTCAGGCCCTGCGCTTCCCTTTTCAAGGGATTTTATCAGCTTGTTTCGCTCTCTATTAAAGCGAAAAGATTGCCCTCTCTCTTCCAAAATCTTTAAGAATAACCGTTCTCTTTCAATATTATTTCTGCTAAGAAATTCTTGAATTAAGAATGGCTTGAGTCGTTTAAGTAACTGGCTATTGAGCTCACGAAAACCTGAGTCTTTAGGTAGTTTCCCAGGAAAAAGTTTTTCGTGAATAGCATCTTTTCCTTCTCCTTGTAAGATCAAGTCAAAAAGCTTTCGTTCTTTACTTTCTCCTCCTTCAATTACTTTCCGCAGATACTTTTTACAGGCTCTTTTTTCCTTAGCAGTAAATGTTTGGACCAGTTCCCAAAGATCATTCATGTACACAATGATTATTCTTTTTACTTCCTACTTATCTCCTTAAAATCCGATAAATAACATTATTCATGTATGAGCGAAATATGAAAACCATCTGACATCACTTGGTTATTTTTATCCTTTGGACAATTCCACTCCTTTAACTTTACCTTCATCAATACTTCGTTCTACCGTTTTTCCGATAATAACATTTGGCTTCTTTGATTTAATTTCCGCAACAATTCATTAAAAAAGGAAGGATGAAGTTTAGTCTCCGTACCCAATTTTTGGACCATCTGTTCATGGAAAATAGCAAGTCGGAGTTTCTCAAATATCCAGAGTTTTACTCTTTCAATGTTATTTCTGCCAAGAAACGCTTGGATTTAGAATGGCTTGAGTCATTTAAGTAACTGGCTATTGAGCTCACGAAAACCTGAGTCTTTAGGTAGTTTCCCAAGAAAAAGTTTTTCGTGAATAGCATCTTTTCCCTCTCCTTGTAAGATTAATTTAATCAGCTTTCGTTCTTTACTCTCTTCTCCTTCGATTACTTTCCGCAGATACTTTTTATAGGCTCTTTTTTCTTTTGCAGTAAATGGTTGGACCAGCTCCCAAAAATCATTCATGTACGTAATGATTATTCTTTTTGCCTCTTACTTACCTTCGCAAAATCCGATAAACTACATTATCGGTAGGAGCGAAATATGAAAAATCATCTGACAGCACCTAGTTATTTTTATCATTTGGATAATTCCACTCCTTTAACTTTGCCTTCATCAATACTTCGTTCTTCCGCTTTTCCCAAAATAATACTTGGTTCTAAAGTCAATAAATCTCACAGGCTAATTGACAAATTCAAAATCTTGGATGATATGCAATATACGAACTTTTCTTCACGAATTATCAAAATAGGTGTTGTGCTTTTATTTATCCTAGGGCTGGCAGGACCTCCTATACAAGCACAGACATTAGAAGGACAAAATAGCGAGAAAATAGGGGGAATGACAAGTCTTGTTTTAGGTGTCGGCAACAACATTTCGGGAGGTCTTCCTGGATTAGGGATCATCCTTGACAAGGGCATTTCGGACTTAGCTGCATTCGGTATATATGCAGGTTATGACCAGTATGACAATTTATTTTCAGTAGACCATCGGATTACTTTAGGTGCACGCGTCACGGGTTTTGTCATCCCTATAGTTAGCAAATTTTTAGATGAGGACATTGAACTCAATGGACTTCAGCCATATGTGGGCATTGCGTCAGGCTATTCTTTCTTTACCAGCAGCTTGACAGATGACTTCATTGGAGATTTTGGCTCTTTCAGATCGGGCATTGTATTAGGTAGTCGTTACTACTTTTCCTCAAGGATCGCTGTCATGGGAGAGTATGGTCTCTCAGTCATAGGGCTTAATCAGCTTACAGTTGGGCTGACCTTTGGGGGAAATTAAGAATTCTCTGTTTCTGACGCTCAACTCAAAAAGTGAGGCATACAAACGTCTCTATGGCCAGAGTATTATGCTTTAGCAAAAAATATATAGAATCGTCTTTCCCGTCTCCACTATTACTTACACAATCTTTAACGAATGAAAAACCTAAGATACCTTCTGCCAATTCTTGTTGTTGCTGCCTTATTTACCAGCTGCAATCAAGAAAATGTTCGAGAACTTGTAGATCCTGCTGACGCTGATGCGTTAAGTGATATATTGACATTTCCTAGAGGATCCGATCGATCTAATGGGAATCCTCCTTCCCCCAGCACATCTACACAAGCCCCTACAGTTCAAAACAATAACGCTTTCATCCAAAGTTCCAATGGTTCGACTGCACCCCTCAATTTTGCTTATGCAAATGTCAATGGAGACTTGGGAGGATGTTATGTGCAAATAGACGGAGCTGGAGAATATATCACAGTACCTTACAACGCAAGCTCTTCCAGTAACGGAGAATTAGAGCTACCCATTGGTCTTCCAACGAATGTGGACGCAGGAGACTTCTGCATCAACTTTTGTGTTTACGACAACCAAGGAAGGGTCAGTAATGTCGTTTCTTCATGCGTCTCTGTTCTTCGCTTAGGAACAGGAGCTATACAAATAAGCCTTTCCTGGGATAATTCTTCCGATCAAGATTTGTACGTAACAGACCCTGAAGGAGAAACTATTTCCTACACCAGACGCACATCGGCCTCAGGAGGTCAGCTAGATAGAGATGACACAAACGGCTTTGGTCCAGAAAATATCTTCTGGTCTGAAAATGCACCAGACGGCACATACACCGTAGAAGTTGACGATTACGATGGTGTTCCTTCTACTACCTTCTACGTTACTGTGAGTGGTCCTAACACGAGTCGTTCGTTCACTGGTGAGACATCCTTTGGAAGTAAGGTCGATGTAGTAACATTTACAAAGAGAGGGGATCGCATCACTTTCTAGCTTCTTAAAGAGACAGTAATTTCCCATCTGCAACAAGTTTATGCCATTATATACTTGATCAAGAGGGGGTAGCTATATGCTGCTCCCTAAATTTTAGGTTGAAGGGTTGAAAGCAGCCACCATCATAGTAGCTATTCTTCCCGACAAGTGATGATCATATTTTTTGATATGACAGTTGATAATGACGGGCGTATCGTTCTGGTTGGAGATAGTTTCAAGCAGTTTTACTATTTTAAAATGGCAGTCGTAAGACCCATAACTTATCACCCCCCACCCCAAAAAAATGGATGCACCCTACCCGAGTACATCCATCCTATTATATCCTTTACCTTAAGCAATAGGCGCTTCATCCATATTTTGTGCGGCTAATGCGGCATCATAGGCAGCCTTGATCCTGCTGTATCCAGCCTCTTTCTCTTCCTCATCCATAATTGCCAGTTCCATTTTCTGCTTACGGTCTTCCAGCGTAGTCGCAATGGTATTCAAGGAGGCACTTACCCTTCCTAATATGGTCTCTTGATTCGCAGACGGTCCATCTTCTCCTGTAGAAACACCCTCTCCTGCTTGCGCTACAAGCTCTCCAATTTTTTGGCTTATTACAGTCTGTATATTATGGTTCATAAACTGAAGATCGTTCAATAAAGCTCCCCTACCATTTTCCAACTCGCGATACAGGGAAATTATATTTGTCGCACTCGTTATGTCAGTCTTTTCAAATGCCTCTAGCATATCGGATACCTTCTGATACGTTTCCAGTGTCTTGCCTACCACACCTAATATGGAGTCCAGACTCTTCTTGATCTTTTCGTTGAATGCCTCGAGTGCTTCGATTTGCGAGGCTACATCTGCATTTCCTGGGTCCAATAGGCCTTTTAGCTTGTCTCCGTTGATCAGCATGCGCTCTGTATGGGAAGCGAGCCAAATGAGATCTCTCACCAGAAGCTTCATTGCGTCACGCACGCGCATGATGTTGTTGTGCGTGGTATCGCCTATCCTCAAAGCTCCGCTAAGCGAGAGCTGAACCGCCTCTGATTTGGCTTTTGTACCCTTTCCAAGCTCTTGATAAGCTTCCAATTTTGATTGACCAGTCAAGGCTTTTTCATATGCTTTCCGATCGGAAGATGCTTTATTTTTTGCTTTGTCTTTTTCGCTTTCAGCTTCTTTTACTGCTTTTTGGAGTTTATCCAAATAAGCTGTATTGGACATACCATTATTTTCTTCTAGACCATTCATGATTCAGCAGGCATTAAAAAATTGAGATGAATTATTAGACAGAACATTCAAATTGACGCAAACAGCAAATAAGAGAATTTTACCTCTTTCCGATGTAGGGTCTGTTGCACTACGAGGAGACTTGTGATACCAAGATTTACACATCAGGTACTTGCTGGTTCATCAGGCTTTTTTCCTCGGGGCTTTCGGGGCTTCCTCTTCTTTTCCTCTGATCCTGCATCTGATTCTAGGGGATTTATGCTAAAATTTTGGCTACCTATTTCCATGTCTTGCGTGGCAGTCTCAGATTCCCCATTTCCTCCTGCAGGAGGTGCGCCATCTCTGAAAAGCTGGTCTATCAATGATTCTATTCCACTACTTTCAGTAGAGGGGTTTGCTAGATCTTGGAATAATGCTCCCACTTTATCCAGTGTAGTGACATCTTTCCCAGGTGATTCTGGCCCTGCCATATCTTGCCATTCCTTGTAGGTCGTAAGTCCCTGAGCACCTATGATCTCTTCTAGTGTTTTGTAAATGACCTCTTGAGTTTGCTTGCTTCCTTTTTCCTGACTGATAGCTTCCAACTCAGCACGTTCAGCTTCCAAAAGGGCGGCTCTGTCTTCTGTCAGCGAATTTCCAAAACTTGTCACATTACCTGTTACGTCTTCGTCCAACTTCCCTAATCCTTCTACCACCTCATCAATAGAAGATTTCAATCCTTCCAATCCTAAAGAACCGTTGAGGCCTGCTGTCTTGACAAACTTGTTGAAGATATGACGCGAGGCTAGTACCAATTGGCTCGTATCGTCTTCAAGTGCCTTTGCAGAGTTTATATAATCTTTGGGGAGATTGGTTTCAACCTTCCCAGAGGTAGACTGAGTGGATACCACACAGGCTTGATTCGCAGCATCTACAAGATCCGTCCTTGCAGCCTTGATCGCGCCGACAGCTTCTCCAAAACTCGTTTGAAAAGTTTCCTTATCTGCCAAAAGGTCGGTGACGATTTTCTGGTTTTCTTCCGATATCTTCTTTAATACAGCCGAGCACGTAAGTTCGATCTCGCTGTAATCCTGGTAAAGAAGTGAAGTGGTCAAAAAATGAGTCGCATTGTCTGTCAAGGCATTATCTGCCGATGCTTTGTCTTGCTCTTGCTCGTCTATCTTACTCAGTAGCTTTCCCAATTCACCATCCTGCTGTACCAGGAACTTGTTGAAGGTCGCATACACCTGAGAGGATTCTGGAAGATTTTCTGGCAACTCGTATCCATTTTCTGGAAGGTATACTGATTCTAGATCCACAGATGCTTGTGGAGATTGGCCAGTAGACGTAGGGTTGGAAGGGTTTTCGCTCATGATGAAAGAAATTATTGGGAGGTGATTGTACCAATACTAAGGATAAAAGACCAAACCTGCAATCGAAATATTCAAAATTTATAAATTAAGTTATTATTTAAATTTCAAATATTCACATTTGACTATTTTTTAATTAATACTATATTTGAACTATACAATCACTACAATGAGTGAGTATACTTCATTCAAAGTATATGCTTTATCACACTACGAATTTTAAACAAATTAATTTTTTTTCATACCTTATTTATACGCTTTTTTTCATTTGTAACGATCCATTTTTTTCTGCATCTATCCTCATATCAAGTTCATTTACTTGTACGCAAACAGTGGCAATACAATATATTTGATAAAAAACATATGTCAAAACAAAAATTCATTTGTTATTTTAAATATTTGTAAATCAACATTTTAAAAAAATTCTGTAACTTTTTTCCCTCATCTGCATCTTTATAAATATCAAACACCACTACATAAATCGCTATCTCAAATATTAAAATATTTAGTTCTCTAAACTCAATTGATCTCGAATTGAAAATTTGCATTTAAATAAAAAATATTCTTTTTTAGATTATGCTAGCAAATAATACAGGCTGGTAAAATCATGTAATATTTAATTCTATTCTTTGCAATTATTTTAAATTAAAATATATGATTGATAAAGCAATAGAATGTATATCAAAACAATTAGAAGGATTCATCAGTCGAAAATTTGACGATGGCATTACAGATCCAAAGGTCATTGTATCTAATTTGGTTGATTTAGATGGTAAGGTCATGGTGAAGGGTGGGAAAAACCGGATTGTAGTTACACTGATTGACATAGAAGAGACAAGGTTCAAGGCCTACCAGCCTACGATACAACGCGAAAGGGGTAAAAATCAACTAAAAGTAAGTACCCCCCCTGTGTATTTGTCCCTTTATCTGTTGGTGTCAGCTTATTTTTCTGAAGAATTGACCAATCTAGGTCTGAAATATATATCTGCTGCCATCGGCTTTTTTCAAGCTAAACCTGTGTTTGATCGGCAAAATACCCCAGAACTGGGAGCGACCGATATCGACAAATTAGTAGTCGAAATACAAAACCAGAGTTTTCAGGATAAAAGCCATATGTGGAGTATGCTGGGTGCAAAATATCTACCCTCCATTCTCTATCGCGTGCGATTGTTGACTGTCAAAGAAGGTGCTGTCGTAGGTACTGTACGTACAGTGGAAACACTAGAAGAACCCAATATAAGCTAGAAGTGCCCCTAAAACCGATCCCCATATTAACCATCGAGCTTGAACATGCCTATTTCAGGGATGGATCAAAACCTTGGACTAGTGCGGAATTGGTTCCCATTATAAATGGTGCCATAGTACGAGACCTTCGACCTTGGAATCTCATCTTGAATGGACAAACGCTCTATTATTGGGGTTCAGGAGAGGAAGATGTTCCCTCACGTGCATGGGCTGAACTACCCGAAATCTACATGGGTATTTTCCCTCAAGATCCTTATTTCCCTACATATACCGACTTACCCTTAGGATTGGGTGACGAAACCCTTTGGCTGATGCAACCCAGCCCCTCAAATTCAACCTTTCGCTACACATCTGACAGCATCGATCAGGTTTATCTCAAACCTGAGACGCTCGCCAAAGATTTGTACAACCAAATTCATAAGATTCTATCTCCCCATCGAGCAGAGCAAACAGGAGAAGAGGGGCATTATATGAAGTTGATTCCAGCGGATACAGCACATCCAGAATGGAAGATACCCATCAAGCATGAACGTGATGTGCGTAGCATTTCTTCCCCGTCGTCTACACAAAAAGTATCTACTCAAGGCGGCTTTTCAGTAGCGCTCGCCATTCGAGGAGAGGAGAAGCCTTACCATTATACAGGCTTTGATGCGCCAATCACTAAATCCTTCATATTGGATAAGATCCCTGCGCATCAGTACCCTTTAGGATTGATACACCTGACAGATTGGCCCAAGTGGGCTACAGAAGCACATCCTAAGGTAAAGGTATCATTTGAAGCTGCCAAGGTGCGGATTCACTACCATCTAGATCTAAGCAAAAGCGAGAAAACGTTCCATTCTCTTTCGTTTCATTCTACAGCCAATGCGCCTTATCGCTTTCAACCAATCAGTCATGACGAAACAAACAGCTTCATGGAAGAAAAGGAAGGCACGTTTATCATAAAAAATACACAGCAGCCGCAAGTTTTTGCCGTCGTTCATGCTTCAAAGGAAAATGGCCATGAGACAGCTTCGCAGCAAGCTCATGATCCTTCACAAGAAGCTTTGCTTCCCTTGTCATCGCGACCCGTTCACGCCTTTGAACTCACACTCAACTCTCATACAGGCCAAGAATATCAACTCATGCTTCCCTATCCAGATTATCGATCGATCAGGAAGGACGTAGCATTACCCAATAAACTCATATCAGAAATATTTGTATTTGTCTAATCTTCTTCACTA
Source organism: Bacteroidota bacterium (assembly GCA_039820545.1). Lineage (GTDB taxonomy): Bacteria > Bacteroidota > Bacteroidia > J057 > J057 > JALEFZ01. The sequence goes on from JBCBPW010000006.1 coordinate 143,615, forward strand.
GCAGATCACCATTATGTCAGAATTCAAAAAAACACCCGGCGTATATATCGAAGAACGAAGTGTCTTCGGTAACTCCGTAGTACCTGTTGCTACCGCCATACCTGCATTTGTGGGCTACACAGCAAAAGCTGAATCAGATGGTAAGTCCCTAAAAAACAAGCTAGTGAAGATAACCTCACTGGTAGATTTTGTCACACTCTTTGGAAATAATTATAGCGGCAAATTCAGTATTTCCGCATTAGAGGACCAAACAAAGGATGAATTTGACCTACTGCTCAAGGGCCAAAAGTATGAAGTCAAACCCGCAGAAGGGAATAAGATGTTTTATCTCTTCAACTGTATCCGTTTGTTTTATGCAAATGGAGGGGCGGATGCCTACGTAGTATCTGTAGGCTCTTACAATGACGACATCGACAAAGATGCTTTGATCGCAGGTGTCGAACTACTGAAGAAGGAAGACGAAATCACCATGATATTGACTCCTGATGCCCTAAACTTGAAAGGAGACCCTGGGGAGGACGGTACATTTACGTATGCTCCCTATTTTGATGTCGTCAATAACGCGATGGAGCAGTGTCTGGAACTCAAGAGTCGTGTCACACTAATAGATTTTCCAGACGCAACCATACAGCCCAGTCCCATTACTCCATGGGAAAATGAGATTGAAAAGTTTCAGGAAGGTATAGGTAAGAATCCAGAGACGACCAGCTACGGCATTTCTTACTACCCTTGGCTTGAAACGGTAGTCGCTCCCGAAAGTGAAGTCTCGTTCTCCTCTATCGATGCTGCCACCGATCTCAAGACTATCATAGTTACTTCGTCTTCGACTAAAGAAGTTATAGAGAATACCCTCAATGATTTGGTCAGCAACAGAGATGCAGAATCTCCAGATCTCAAGAAATACAGTGCAGATGAGAAAAAGCTGCAAGTATTGAGTCGTGACTACAAGCAGGTATTATCTGAAATCAGAAAAAAGGTAAACCTACTCCCTCCTTGCGCTGCTATGGCAGGCGTCTACACCAAAGTAGATGATCAAAGAGGTGTCTGGAAAGCCCCTGCCAACCTGGGATTAAACTCTGTCATCAAGCCGCACGTCAAGATAGACGATAAACTCCAGGAAAATCTCAATGTACCCATCAACGGAAAAGCGATCAACATCATCCGTAGCTTCCAAGGAAGAGGCTCCGCTTGGGTATGGGGTGCGCGCACACTCGATGGCAACTCCAACGACTGGCGCTATATCAACGTCCGTCGATTGTTCCTCTTCCTAGAGCAATCGATCAAGTCTGCGACATTCCCCTTTGTCTTTGAACCCAACGATGCCAATACCTGGAACACTCTTTCCTCCATGATCTCCAACTTCCTGACAAGCGTATGGAAGGCAGGAGGACTGGTCGGACCTACACCTGAATCAGCATTTCAGGTTCTGGTAGGCTTGGGTGTGACGATGACTTTCCAAGATATTTTAGATGGTTATCTGCGCGTCACGGTCAAAGTTGCGCCCTCTCGTCCTGCAGAGTTCATCGTCATCACCTTTGAGCAAAAAATGCAAGAGGCATAACAGATGTCGGGAAAGAAGCGGCGTAGAAAGCCCTTCTTTGCCCACCATTTTTACACACATCCTTTTTCAACTAAATCAATATATAACCTTTAACTACATAGCACTATGGCAGATGATGGATCAGCACAAGGCTCCAACTGGCCCTTACCCAAGTTTTACTTCCAAGTAAAATGGGACAGTGACGAAATGGCCTTTCAGGAGGTTTCAGGGCTAGATACAGAAGCACAGATCATTGAATATAGACATGGAAACAGTAAGGAGTTTTCGACAATTAAGATGCCTGGCATCAAGAAATTCTCCAATGTGACCATGAAGAAAGGGGTCTTTGTCAAAGACAATAAGTTCTGGGACTGGTACAATGAGATCCAGATGAACATTATCAAACGCAAGACTGTGACGATCAGCCTATTGGATGAGACTGGCAGTCCGACAATGGTGTGGACATTGGCCAATGCGTGGCCGACGAAAATCACAGCAACAGATATGAAGTCCGATTCCAACGAAGCGGCCATAGAGACGCTGGAAATTGCGCATGAAGGACTCAAAATCGAAAATAGTTAACAATTGATTGAACTATGGCGACCGAATGGTATCCTGCTGTAAATTTTTACTTTGATGTCACCTTCTCTGGTATATCCAATGAAGGTGACACAAAGTTCATGGAGGTATCGGGCCTGGAGATGACACTAGAAACAAAACCCTTCAAGGAAGGCGGTAGCCAGCATACCTACTTTCTTCCTGTGAAGACGAAATTCAAGCATCTTGTCCTTAAGCGAGGGTTCTACAAAGATTCAGAGCTTATCCAATGGTGTAAAGATACCTTTCAGAGCTATAAGATCGACCTAAAAGATGTGACCATCAAGCTACTAGATGAAAAAGGCATCCCCATTGCTACCTGGACTGCCATCAACGCATATCCCGTGAAGTGGAATATGTCCAACTTTAACTCCAACAAGAATGAGATTGCCATCGAGACCTTGGAACTTGCTTTTGAAACCCTCATACGTCAATAGAAATCCCTATGCCTGTAGAAATTCGAGAACTCGTCATCAAAACCACCATCGGTAATTCAGAGGACCATGCTAAATCTTCGCATCAGACGGTTTTACCTGAACAAATTCCTCGCTTAAAAGAAGAAATCATACAAACCTGCTTGAATCAGCTGAAAGCATGGATGAAGCATCAATCAGAAAGATGATGTGCATGTAAGTAACGGCCCACTTCTCACGGAGGCAATCAAGTTGTATCAACCCTAAAGAACAGATATCGAAATGGCCCAGAAGCTGATCCTCACTGCGTACACAGACGAAAAATTCAGTAGTGAGAAAGGAAAGTATACAGTCCCCTTGAACCCGCAGGATATCTCCCTCCATCAGGGGATTAATTATTCTACGGATTCTCCCCTTGGCGCATCTGGTACTAGCCTTAAATACCGCTACCACAATCCAGAAATTCTCTCTTTTACCGTCCTCATGGATGATACAGGAGCTGTATTTAAATCAGACAAAAGTATCTCTAAGGGAATTGAGAATGAGCTGGATAAACTCCGCGCAATTTTGGTTGAATATGATGGCGATATCCACGAACCCAACTATGTAGGCGTATCCTGGGGCACCTTGGTTTTCAAGGGGAGGGCGATTTTGATGGATACAAAGTACACGCTCTTTGCGGAGGATGGAAAACCCCTAAGAGTGGAAGTGGCCATCAAGGTACAAAAGTCTATTTCAGATGAGGCACGAAATGCAGAGGAAGGAAAAAACTCACCCGATCTTACGCACGAACGTATGGTCAAGGAGGGAGACACACTTCCCTTGATGACATACAAAATCTATGGAGATGTCAAGTACTACCTGGACGTAGCTGAGGCAAATGGTCTCGATCATTTTCGCGACCTCGTACCAGGAACCATCCTTTACTTTCCTCCGCTTGCAAAAACGCCCTCATGAGCAAACTCCCCTCCCAAACTGCCCTACCCACTTTCTCTATCCTAGCAGATGGAAAAGATGTAACCACCTCCTATAATGTGGTCTCTATTCGCATCCAAAAAGAAGTGAACCGCATAGGTACGGCCTATATAGAAATCCTTGATGGAAACGTCTCCACGGCTACTTTTGAGGCCAGCGAAAAATCTGACTTCGAACCAGGAAAAAAGGTGGAAATCAAAGCGGGCTATCACAGCAAAGAAGAGACGATATACAAGGGAATCGTGACGAGCCAATCCCTCCAAGTGCTCTCAGGAATGGCTAGTAAAATGATCATTGAGTGTAAGGATGAAGCCATCAAACTAACAGTTGGGAGAAAAAATCGCTATTTCCTGGACTCAAAGGATAGCGACATCATCACCACCATATTAGGGGATTATTCAGTCAGCAACGAGGTGGATAGTTCTACTGTGACCCAAAAGGAAGTCATCCAGTACCACGCCACCGATTGGGATTTTATCCTCATGCGCGCCGAACTCAATAGTATGTTGGCTTATGTAGACGATGGTAAGCTCAGCATCAAAAAACCAGAGCTATCAGGAGGAGAAAAGTTGACGCTGACGTATGGAGATAATATTTATGAGCTAGATACAATCCTCAACTCTCGCAGCCAACTGGCTGCAACAGAAGCTACGGCATGGGACCCTGCGACTCTTGCTACTGTCACACAAACAGGCACCGAACCCTCCGTCAATCAGCAGGGAGACCTCACAGGCAAAAAGCTCTCGGAGGTACTTGGACTCTCCAAGCTAGAACTGATGCATACAGGCATATTGGAAACTGCTGAACTTAAGGCTTGGGCAGACGCTCAGCTCTTCAAAAGTCGTCTTTCCAAGATTCAAGGTACGATCAAGGTGCAAGGAAATGCCATCGCCAAGATAGGTGACATCATCAAGATAGAAGGACTAGGAAGTAGGTTCAATGGCAAGGCTTTTGTGTCGGGACTGACCCATGAGATTGCGGAAGGTAACTGGAAAACCAATTATAAAATGGGGGTCAATGAAAAATGGTTCTCCAGTATGCCCGACATCCATGAGCCAAGCGCTGCCGCTTTATTTCCTGCCGTCCCAGGCCTGCAAATCGGTACTGTACTGAAGCTAGAAGGAGATCCTGATAATGCATTTCGTGTACAGGTAAAGCTTCCCTTGCTCGACAGCAAAAGCGAAGGCGTCTGGGCAAGGATTGCCCGCTTCTATGCAAGCGCAGATATCGGTGCTTTTTTCATGCCTGAGATCGGAGACGAAGTCGTAGTTGGATTCCTCAACGACGACCCTCGATTTCCTGTGATCCTCGGCATGTTTAACAGTAGCAAACTTGCCGCTCCTCTTACACCCGCAGATGCCAATCCTCAGAAAAAACTGGTCACCAAGAGTAAGCTGAGTCTGTTGTTTGATGATGAAAAGAAAATCGTGGAGATCACTACCCCTGCCAAAAATACAGTGACGATCAGTGACGATGGCAAGTCCATCACCCTGCTAGATCAGAGCAACAATAAGGTAGAACTCGGTACCGACGGCATCCTACTCGATAGCAAGAAGGACATCAACATCAAAGCTGCGGCCAATATCAATATACAAGCGGGGGCCAATATCGCCATTAAAGCAACAGGAAATGTGGATACTTCGGGGGTAAATGTCTCCCATAAAGCCAATGCGATGTTTTCAGCTTCAGGAAATGCTGGGGCAGAGCTTAAGACCTCCGCTATTGCGACCATCCAGGGAACACTTGTCAAAATTAATTAGGGAAACTATACATACAATATTCACCTATTTATCTATCAAAAAATGCCACCAGCTGCTAGAGTAACCGATATGCATACATGTCCCATGGTGACGGGTATTGTCCCACATGTAGGAGGACCCATCCTCCCACCAGGCTGTCCCACAGTCTTGATCAACTCCCTACCCGCCGCACGTGCGACAGATATGTGTGCGTGTACGGGCCCACCAGATACAATTGCCAAGGGCTCTATGACGGTGCTCATCGGGGGGCTACCTGCTGCACGCATGGGAGACCTGACCGCTCACGGTGGAACGATTGTGCTAGGATCATTAAATGTCTTGATAGGAGGATAAGCTATGAGTGATTTCATCGGTATAGGCTGGGGATTTCCCCCTCGCTTCGATCTTAATGAAGCCAGCGTCAGAATGGTCTCAGGTCATCAGGATATCGAAGAGAGTATGAAAATTTTACTCTCTACTACCATGGGAGAGCGATTCATGCTACCAAACTATGGGACAGATCTAGATCAGTTGGTTTTTGAGCAAATAACCACCACACTCAAAACCTATGTGGCAGATAGACTGAGAAGTGCACTGACTTTGTATGAACCTCGGGTCAAAATAGAAAGTGTGATCATTGAAGATCCAGATACATTGGTAGGCTTGGTCCATGTCATTGTACAATATGTCATCAGGAATACCAACTCTCGCCGCAACCTTGTATACCCTTTTTATCTAAATGAAGGCACACAGGCAAGTATCACCTAAGCTTTTGTTACCATTTTCATCTACACTTGATCAAAGAAATGGACCTACAACTCATCAATTCACGTGCACGCGGCACCTCTCAAGAAGGAAGGATAGCCTACCATAAGGCCCTTTTTCCTGGGTACTTTGAGTTGGACGACCAATCCTTTGAATCCTATATCGAATTCTTATATGAGCTGAGCTTCAAGCTCAATTTTTACGACGAGCAAGACCAAATCAAGGAAGAAGGGGGATGGCATATCTTTTTTGAGCATAATGTTAGAGTAGGACTTGCCATGATGATCAAGGTAAAGTTTTCTCGGATCTGGCAAAAAGACCGACAAGATGGCCTACAGGAAGGTACTTTTGAAGATATCATCAGACATCTGCAAACGCTGAGTAAACTAGACCTAAATTCAGATCACGATGCCCTGAGACAAGTAATTGGCATTAACCTCAACCTCATTACGGAACTATTTACTTGGTATACCCACATCCAATATCCCAAGTTGCAGCAACTTCTCCACCAGTATATAGAAACTGCCATTCAGAAGCCTCTGAAGATCTTTCGTAAGTCTTTGGATCAGATTTATAAGGAAAATCTCATGGCTCTGATAGAGATAAGGCTAAAAAGTGTAGAAAAAGAGCTATTCAAATTTGATCCTTTTAGGAAGCTTCTGCAAGCTGTTATTGGGGAAATTCTCTTTGAAAGCCTGAACCAGGATGAGACGCTTCAATGGGCGAGAAGATTCATCAGAGATTTTGTTCACACAGAAGTTTTTCCATTGGAACTCGAAACTTCAATTGCCTACATCCAAGATCTACCTAAATACGACAAGACTCTGATCAAGGATGAGCTGATGACGTACATAGGCCAAGACCTTATCAACATCATCAAATCTTCTCTCCAGGATACTTCCCTTACTGAGAGCCAGAGGCCAGCCTTTGCTTCTCCTAGCGACCAGAAGTTGTTCAATTTGAGACTTGAAAATCTCTGTCTCATCCATGAGTTTCGACATCTGTATGAAAACCAAATCCAACATCATCACATCTGGCTTGGGAAAAAATCAGAGGAAGAAACTTCCTCAGCAGAATCTAGTGGGCTGGCTGAGAAGCTCGACAGTTATTTTGAGTTGCTAGGCATAAAGGATGTAACTTCCAACGGTCTATCAGGTGAAAGCCCTACGCTTGAAGCAAACTGTCGCATTTTACTCCTAAAAACAGCCGATGACTTTGTCGATGTTATAGAAGTCTTTCGGAGTTTTGCTCAGGAGCGCCTGGCACCTGAGTTTGTCACGCCAGATCACGCACCTCAGATGGGCTTGATATATGCCTTTTGGGAACTATGGGAAAAATATCATCAGCCTGCCTACAATCTCCTCCCTTACAGACATGGAAAGTTTTATTTCGAAGAGGTACTTCGATTGCAACCCAAGGAGGCTGAGCCTGATCATGCGTATATAGCTTATGAACTGATACCAGGAAGCCTTGGCTCCAAGATCCCTGCTCAATCAGTTTTGACCACAACCCCTGGACCTGATGGTGAAATCCATGCATTCACCACCCCTCATGCTCAGTATCTCACCACTGCTAAAGTAGCAGATATCAAAACATTGTTCATAAAAGCAGAAATAGAAGAAGAAATAGATAATACGCAGTCCATTTTCGCTGCCTTGCAGGCCGATTCGCTAGATGGGAAAGGATTGCCCTTCCCTGATCCTGCTCAAGCAAGCTGGTACCCATTTGGGAAGAATCAAGAAAGTATCATTGAAAGCGAACGCTTCATGGAGCCTGCCCGATTGGGTTTTGTGCTGGGAAGCCCGCAACTGCTCTCTTTGGGTGGTCAGGCAAAGCTTACCCTTAGCTTCTACTTGCAAGATACTGAAGATGTCAATCTACGAGTCCAAGGTCTTCAAGAGCCCCTCTCTTCTGAGATGCTGATGCTCTATTTGAGTACCGCCGAAGGATGGCTAGAAGTGCTGGACAAAAATATCAAATTAATAGACAGGCCTTCTGAAGGTAAACGTTTCCCCTCAGGGACAGATAGGATACTGGAGTTAGAGCTACATATTTCCAGAAGCTTCCCGCCAGTCATTCCCATGCCTGAAAACTTGAGTCCAGAAGGGATTGATAGTGAATTTCCGCTTCTCAAAGTCGAAGTGACTCCTTCCTTCCAATATTTGATGCTTCGAAAGGCGACCATTCGACGTGTAGAAGTAGAAATGGAGGCTTTTCAACTATACCTTACCTCACTCTACAATGACTATGGGCCCCTAGATCCTACACAGCCATTCCAACCCTTTGGTGTGCTTCCCGCACAAGGTGCCAATTTCTATATTGGCAACGCCGAGGCTTTTAGCAAACCCTTGGATTCCCTTGACATCCACATCGAATGGATGGATCCCCCACAAAATGCTGAAGGGCTAGAGGGTTATTACCGCTCGTACAACATTGATTTTGAAACCTACAAAAAGCAACATCGGGGAGGCACCTCTCCCAAGGTGGGAAGTACAGAGCTTGACCTCCCTTCCACAGGCAAATATCGAGATGAAGACTATCAGTTGGAGATGGCTTTCTTGAGCCAATACGGATGGAAGGACATGAGCGGTCGCAATCCTCTATTTGATCAAACACCCATATCTAAAAAGATTCACGCACAAAGGATCCTGTCTTTCCAGGATCTGCCTCTGCAAATAGCCCCCCAAGTCTGGAAACAAGATGGGATTACCCCCTTAAGACTGGAAGAAAATCCATCCTGGGGATTTATTCGTCTCCAACTGATCACTCCTCCTGAGGCTTTTGGACATAAAGTCTACCCGCTCGCCCTCGCAGAGGCTATCAGGTTCAACTCCATTAAAAGTAACGAAAAACATCCAGCCCCCCTTCCACTGGAACCTTACACGCCTACCATCAAATCTCTCCACCTATCCTATAAGTCGACCATCCAATACGACTTGGGAAAGAGGCAAGAACATACAGATGTTGAGTTTTTCCATCTATCGCCTTTTGGTTATAAAACAGTTCTCAATTCCAATATTCACCTCTCTCAGTTATTCCTGTTCCCACATTTTACCCATCAAGGCAATCTATTCATAGGCCTTCAGGATATCCAAACCCCCGCTCATGTGGATCTTTTGATACAGGTAGAGCCTGATAGCTTCGAAGCCGATGGCAGCGTCCCCCCTATTAGATGGCAGTATTTGGTGGATGATGAATGGGTCGATTTTCATCCCAATAGTGTCACGATGGATCGAGAAGTAGCATTTATCATCGATTCAGTTATCGGATTTGATCTGCCCTCCGACATGTCCTTAGACCATCATATCATGCCTACAGGTTCCCTTTGGATCAAAGCCTCGACATTTCCATTAGAAGGTGCAGCAAAAACGGGAAATGAAAGCATCGCAGCATTTTCAAAGGTCAAAGGAATCTATCCCAATGGGATTCGTGTAACAAGGACCCTCCAACCAGGGAGAAAAATTGACCCTATTCCTTCATATAGCATTCAGAAGATAACGGGGGACTTTCCTAACATCCTCAAGATTCTACAACCTGCCCCTACTGTAGGTGGGAAGATATCAGAAGAAGAGGCACACTATATGATTCGTGTCGCTGAGAGGCTCAGACATAAAAACCGGGCCATCAGTCCATGGGATATAGAGAGAATGGTGCTGGAAGTGTTTCCACATCTGCAGGAAGTCAAATGTATCCGAAACCAACAAACGGCTACCATCCATCAATCCGTCGACCATCCCTACCAGTGGGGTAAAGGAGGCACTGTACAAGTGGTCGTCGTACCCAAACCGACGGAGGAATATTCGACAAAGCCCAGACTAAGTAGTTTTGAGCTATTGGAAATACAAAAATACCTCAAAAAGTACGCGAGTCCTATGGCAGAAATCGAGGTCATCAACCCGCGATATGAAGAGGTTAAAGTCGTTTTGGGATTGGGGATTCCACCAGGTTCCAATGGTTCTCTGATCTCCCGAGAGCTAGATACGGCTCTACAAAATTTCCTCTCGCCTTGGCCCTACGACGCTACGAGTACTGCATTTGTTACAGACATCCCACTCAATGCGATCATCGGCTTTATCCAAGATCAGCATCTGGTAGAAGAAATCCGTGAGATAGTCGTACTACATTTCTATGAAGATGAAGGCGAAAAGAAGGTATGGGATGTAATCGACGAAGTCCCCCATCCCGATGGTACAGGTACGATTGTCAAACCTAGCAATTGTGCTTCCGTACTCGTATCTTCTCATTCGCATATGATTACGACTCAGTATGTCGGCGAGACGGTTTATGGCTCCAATGACAGGGGGAATACACCATTGAGCGAAGAAAGCAAGGTATCATCCAGGATATATCAATATTTTGGAATAGGCCACATGGAGGTAGGAGAATCCCTATTCATCGATCCAAGAGAGGAAGTGCCTGATGATAAGACAAGGGCCAAAGGAATGACAGCTCCCACAGAGGAGCCTAAGAGGAGGTTAATTTTCTTCAAATAATGGAAGTCATGGGTATGGAAAACGGGAAGAAAATAGCGTACAGAAAAAAAGCCCTAAAGGATAAATTTAGGCAGGGAAAAATCCCACAAGAAGGGGATTTTGCTGACCTCATTGATCACCTCATCTTTAACATCGAAGAAGAGAAGGACAAAGTCTTCATACCCAAACTTCAAGTAGAAGAATTGTCGCTTAAAGTTACAAACACATTAAGCCAGGAAGATCCAGAATTTGTCAGTCTTGTGGTGGAAGGTGGCAAGGTCAAAATCAAAGAAAACGAAGAGGAGGAAGAAAAAATCCCTGAGGATGAGATTATTACCCTCGAATTTACGGGAGATAAAATCTGGGAAACACTGATGAAGTTGGACTCAACACATTTTCCCCTCATATACAGGATCACAGGAAAAATTTTCAATCCCTCCACCCGTGTCAATCATGTCATCTTTCATGCGATCGTCACTTTTCTTGGTGCGGATGAACGTAACAACGGAATCGAGGTCGTGCAATCAGGGCAAAAGAACGGTATTTTCTCTAGAAGGGATTTTATACGGATAAAATGGGAAGAAAAAGAGGATGCTTTGTACCTCTTATTTAAAAGCAATCAGGAACTCACAGGGCTACATCTTGTGTACAAGGTAGAATCTCTATGGGATGATGGAGCCACCAATATACTACGACTCACAAGCTAGTCTTGAATGTGAGTGCAATCTGAATACGATCTATTGAAGAAGTCTAAAGAAATAACAAGATTTGACGCGCTGCCCCCCAGCATGGATTTCGCATGGCTGAAAGAACGTGCCGTTGAATTTGCACAAAAGTATGCAGGTGATCATTGGACCGACTACAATGCACATGATCCAGGAGTAACCATTTTAGAACTTTTAGCCTATGCCTTGACAGACGTAGGCTATCGCCTCCACGCTCCCTATCAAGATATCATTGCCCCAGATCCCGAAGTAGACGCTCAAGCAGATCATACCCATTTTTTCAAGGGGAGAGAGATGCTGACAACCTACCCCCTCACTTTATCTGATTATCGAGCGATCCTGCTAGATATTGAGGGTGTGCGGAATGCTTGGCTAGAAAGAAACGCCCATCAGGAAACCTACCGTACCTTTTTTATTACAGAAGAAGGCTACAATGCTGCTGCTACTGAAGTAAAGATTCGCAAACGCCTGAGTAAATATCGAAACCTCGGAGATGATTTTGAATCTATCCAACGTGCCTACCCTTTTGATATTCAGGTATCTGCTGAGATCTCTCTAGAGGAAAATATTGATCCAAATGAGGCAATGGCCCTTATTCTATACGAATTGATCATGTTCTTCAATCCTGAATTTCGGTTTCGGTCTTTACGTGCTTTGATGCAGGAAGGGCATAGAGTAGAAGAAATCTTCGAGGGGCCCGAATTGAAATATGGATATTTGGCCAATGCTGATTTAGAAGTGAACATGCCCTTCACCTTCCAACTCCCAGCAAATGAGGATCAGGAAGGACGCGCCTCTTTACCATTTCCCAATCCTCACTTACTGCAAGAACGTATTCAGCGGCTGGCAGAAATCAAGTGGATTAGGAAACTATCCATTGAAGAAATGAGGCATACCTTCCGGGCTTTAGATCCAGAAAAACTATACTTCTTCAATTTTAACCTCTGGCTCAAACCTACAGGTGCACAAGCATATCTTCAAAGGGAAGGTGAAAACACAAAAGCTTTTTCTCTACACCTGCGCAACATCCGATTATTGGATAAGCAAAAGCTCGCAATCGTCAATGAAGCAACTGTACGTACACTACTCGAAAAAAAGCTCTATCAAAATAAACGTGATAAAAGCACCTTCATCAAGATGAAAACAGAATCGAAGGAAAATTACCTCGATTTTTCACTCCCTGTAGGCAAAAGTCGCAAGCTGTATCATTATCATTCTATCCAGCACCACTTCCCACGGGTCTACCAACTAGCCCCTGTACCTCTAGATATCCATTTGAGCACCAGTGGACGCCATCAAATCCTTCAACTTAGGGCCTTTCTCCTTTTTCTAGAGCAATTCATCGTCAATAAGCTGCACCTACTCAACTCGATCAAGTACTTTTTCTCTATAGAATCCGATCAAAAATTCCGCCCTACAACATTTAAGGGAAAAACACTCCCTTATGGCATTCCCTTCTTCAATAGCTGGGATGATACCGTAAGGACCTATTCCGCTCCCACGTATCTCGACCTTAAACTAGTTCCCAAGAGCATTCCTGAACTAGAAAAGTTGATTCACTATCCACCGCTCATACAGGCGAGAAGCCGAGAGAACATGAGTTGGAGGATTATGAAAAAGCGTATCAAGGAGGCAGAAGATGCCTACCACCATTTTGTGCAGCAAAAACTGGAAACGACACATCAGCGTGACAAAAGACTCTCCTATATCATGGATCACTTCCTTGCTACGGTAGGATTCAAATTTGATATGGAATCTTATCGTACCTTTTCCCTCTACAATCAAGGAGAACTCTATACCCGAACCAACTTTCACAAGCGCCGTATCCTCCTCAATTATCCTCAAATTAGTGCTGCAAGGGCTAGCGGATTTGATTATCGAAACATAAAGCTACATGCGTCCTCTGATGATTCGGAGATACAAGACGATCAGCTTTCAGACATTAAGTTCAAGCTCATAGACTTCAAAGATTTGTATACAGATCTTACCCAAGATCTTCCTCCATCCCAAGAGCAGTCAGGAGACTCTCGCTTTTGGACTACAGGGAAGATCCCTCCCGAAAATGTCTCAGGCTTCAAGCTTCGTCTAGCCCATCTTATCGGCATTAACTATTGGCAGAATTGGCGCTTGACGAGTTTTCTGGATGAGTCGCTCGTCACATGGGAACGGGAAGGAGAAATCCCTGAAGGTTACGGATTTTCTTTTATAGGAGAAGAAGAAGAAAGATGGGAAGCAATCAAAAAAATCCTGCTGTATGGGATCGAAAAAAAGAAATACCATATTCATCAAGAAGCAGGAAAAGAGGGCTTTCAGGTCAAACTTCACAATCAAAACTTATTCGTAGACCCATTAGATAAGGGAGATCTTGGAAGGGGAAATGCCAATCAACAAACAGAGGTAGCTGCCGTCGCTTCCCATCAAGAGGACATTGCGATGTTTGAGCATTATCACGAGGCACTAGAAATTAGAGATGCCTTCGCCAATATGCTGAAGCGCCACCGAATCAATTCTGAAGGGTTCTACGAAGTAGAGGCTGTTTTACTCCAGTCAGCGTACCAAGCACGCACTTCCGAGGAACGATCAGGAGAGGTTCCTACAGCTTTTGCTGTCTACTATATTTTCCCCTCATGGCCTTCTCGCTTCCAATCTGAAGGATTCAAGGAGATCCTCTCTGTTACAATTCATCGAGAGCTTCCCGCCCATCTGAGACCCTACATTCTATTTCTTGACCCTGAACCTATGGTCAAGTTTGAAGACCTTTATGAAAATTGGATGAGTCAGTTGTTTCTGTACAAGCGTCAATTGAGTTTTACTCATAGAAATGCACATGCAGATGATTACTATCTCGCTTCGAAAGCGCTTAAAGTATTCCTAAACGAGAAGATTCGTGAACAGTAGGCCAAAAGTCCACAAACTAATTCATAGCTAGATGCCCCATCATGTCATTCAAAGGCAAACGTTTGACACCCTCCTTGATGAAGGGCTGGATCATCATATGCATTATCGAAAACTCAAGCAGCTAATTGAGGTAGACATCCAACGTATTCTTAGGCAGGTGTTGGATACGTATTTTCCAGCAGACCATAGGGTGCAAATTGATAAGCTAGAGCTGGATCTCGGCTTTCTCTCTTATGACAATTTCGAGCATGAGTTACCCAAACGCCTCGAAGCAGAACTCACCGAAGCCCTTCTCCCCTACCTTCGTCCTCAAATATTTGATAGCCACTATGAAGCAGCAAATGAAGGGCTGCAAAAAGCAAAGGCACTGGCTATTTTTCTACAGAGCGGACTCTTCCCTTGGTGGATCGGCAATCAATTCAAACATCAAAGGAACCAACATTTTCAAGCCACTTTTAGTGCTTCTCATGCTGCTAGCGAAGAAATCATACGTCAATTGCGACAATCTGCCTCCTCTCGGAAACGCCTAGTCCACCAGTTTGACGAGATCGCTACACGCTTAACCATCAGGAAGGTAGAACCTTTAGATGCTCCATTCATCGAGCAATATGCCAAGGATTTACTAACGATCCAGTTAGAGTCTAAAATCGTCCCTGTCTCATTTTCAGCGTTCAAAAAGCTTCGTTGGGAGTTAATTCTCACCTATCTGTTCCTGGAACGAGGGAATGTCTTTAACAATATCAGCTTTGTAAAAAGTACCTTGCTCCAACTCGCTGGCAGATACAATACAGACTACGATTCTCTTCTTGGCTTTTTACTTCAAAAACTGCATTTCCAGAGACCTAGTCATAGGTTTAGAAGCAACTTTCCCAGTATACTTTTACACCTGGGAGAAGAAATATGGGGACTTACAGAGGGACAGGCACATTTTTTTAGAGAAAAAGATCAAAATCTGCAGCAGGTCCATCGGCTGCGTACCAAACTAAGCAGTCGTTCCGCTCAACTCTCTCACGCGGAGTTTACATGGCTCATCGGAAGTCAGCAGACATTCGAAAAAATCACCCTAGATATCCCCTCTCATCTTGTGATCCGATCTCTCAGTGAACAACTCTCGTCTTCACAGTGGATGCAATTCCTCGATCGAATCGCCCATTGGGGGTACGGGCCTGGATTTGCACATTTTCAAACAATCAAGCATATCTGGGAGCAGCTCAATGAACGAGAGGTTCCCCAAAAGCTCCCCTCTCTCAAAGAAACGTATCTCCAAGAAATATGGACGAAGCGTATTCCTCCTCAGCAAACGCAGCGATTCACTGCCAATCTGTTGATGGGGCTCACAGAGACGCATGGGCTTCCCCTTGCAGCAGTATACAAAGTATGGACAAAGGCAGAAAACGATTTAGATATAGTCGCCTCTATATCTGGGGAAAAAGATCTCCCATTTATATTGCCGACGAAGAAAAATTCCGCATATGATTTGGTAAGATTTCGTCGGTTTCTTGTCCTGGGTCCTGTGGCCCTCCGCATGTACCGATTCCAATTATTCCCCTTGATCAAACGTCTGTCTCGAAGGGCTAAGAAGAAGACGCGCAAGATACTGTACGCGGAGGCAGCCAACTTGCGCAGTAGGAGCTTTGTCATTGAGGCGTTAGATGAGTCAGAGCTTGGATGGATCGTGCGCTTGCTACAGCCCAAGGAGGCCCCTTTCATTGAATCTCTTTCTGCTGAGCTTCAATCCATACATGACACACAAAATATTCTTCCTTTAAGTAGTTCCGCATTCTTTGGCTTGAAATGGGAAATAATCCTGCAAAGCCTGATTGAAGACCGTGGAAGCCGATTTAATCAAAAAAGCTTTTTAGGTCACTCCCTGAAGCAGTTGGCAAGTGCAAGCAATTTAGATTACACGACCTTTGTCCTTTATCTCAAGGAGCTGACTGCGCAATTACCCACTACTCAAAGTCAAACATGGGTATGGATGGAGTTCCTACAGGAGGTCATTCAGGAAGTTCACATTCCCAGCCCCTCCCCTTCTGCTTCCCAAGTGGTCCAGCACATCATGAGGCATGGCACATATGCCCTCTCTTTTAACCAGATAGCAGTAGAGAAATTCATTTTACATATAAAAGCCTCTGATATACCAGATATCCGTACCGTCTTTGAGGAATATTTTCAGCAGAGGAGTTCTAGGAAAAACTTCATACAAACTCTGGGCATACAAGCTGGCCTTAAGCTGTTGCAGAAGGTCTCCAATCATAACCTACAAGAGGTAGTAACACTTTTCCATCTCCTCCGTGCCCAGTACACCCAAACGCCCTGGCTAAACTTGCCCCAAGGTCAATTTGAATTTCATCTATTTGAAGTTTTCCTCCTTCATTGGAAAGAATGGCACTCAGGTACAAATACGCTATTGTTCTTGAAGTCTATGCTGGTCCATCTCGGAGCAAGTACGGGGATTTCAACTGAGCGAGCCGAAATAGCCTTTACACGTACCCATCAAGATTTATCTCCAGATATTGAGGCATTTATTCAAAAAATAAATGAACAAACTCCTAATCGCCCCGTAGAAGCAGCTACTCCTCCTGAGCTTCAGGACTTGATGCAAATGTTGGCTGGACTTTCTCGCAATCCGATGCTTTCTCCCCCACAAATTCAAGAGCTGATTTCGAAGCTCCAACTAGTTCTTGAAAAGGATTCAGAGGCACTACTTAAACTTTTTCGAGCTAATGCTGTCCCACCTTCGTGGATTCAAATATTGACTTCCTACCTTCCGTCTCCCCTTCAAAAAGCCTTCCTTCAACCCTTTACCCATCAACAAGGAGGTGCAGTGACACGCTTCTTAGCCCTAATGCAAAGGGATCCTATTCTGGAATTATTGCCTTCCTCCCAACGCAGATATTTCATTCAAGTAATCAAAGAAGATACTTTCTTCTTCGCACTGGCTAGACGAGGGTTCGCTTTCAGCATGAGACAATTTATAGTGGAACATCTATCGAGATGGAGCCAACGATTTGGGATTCCCCTAGAAGAACTATGGACGAACCTGTTTAAGGCTAGTCAGCGTATGCCCCAGCAAGCTCTAAGAGGGTTGATCCATGAGTTGTTCCAGTCATGGGCGAAGCGTCAACCTCAGGTTGTAAAAGTTCAACTCCATGAGGAAGAAAAAACGATTCCTCAAAGCAAAACGGTACTAATTGAAGAGACGATGGAGGAAGAAAAAAAGGATAGTCTACTTATTGAAAATGCGGGTCTAGTTCTTTTGACGCCTTATGTCAAACTCTTGATGGAAAGGCTAGATCTTGTCAAAAGTGGACGCTTTATCGATACTGAAGCCGCTATTCGAGGAGTCTTCATGTTGCAGTTTGCTGCTACAGGAGAAGCTCGTGGACCCGAATACCTACTGGCACTCAACAAACTGATCTGTAACCTCCCCTTCTCTACTCCCCTACCCGAAGAAGTAGACATCAAGCCAGAGGAGGAAGCGTTGATCGAAGGACTCCTTGGCTCAATCAATCAATCATGGGCTCCCCTCAGGAATTCATCTATCATAGCTTTGAGAGAAACCTTTCTCCAACGAGAAGGGCTGATCCTCTTTGAAGAGGAAAAAACAATTATCAAGGTGCAGCGAAAAGGAGCACTCGATATTTTGCTAGAAAGCCTTCCCTGGGGCATCTCTATGATCAATTTACCTTGGAGAGAAGAAATCCTTTACGTAGAATGGTAAATCCTACAGTTATGGCATTAAAAAGTTCTTATACCTCCCTTACATCATCTCATCATATCCAGAGTATTGAGCAGGAGTTTTCATGGTTCCAAACGTTTTTACACCATCGACTTCAACAACATCTGGGAAATGCAACTGATCAGGAAGCACCATCGCTGACGCCCCCAAAGCTACATCATGACCCGACAGCTTATGCAGAGTTCGTATACACACATAATCTCGATGCTGCTGAACGCCTCATTTTGATGCTGGCACTGGCTCCACACGTCCAGCCTGAGCTTTTGGATCCCTTCTTTATCAGTAATCCTGCCTCAGGAAGGGGGTTCACAGAGTATGGTGGCGTACTAGGGCAGAATCATGGGGGCTTTTTACCGACGGGAGAGACAGCCGCCTTTCTTGTAGGCGGAAATCGCTTGAACCTCCGAATCCGTGCGCTAGAAATCTTGAGCAAGGATCATATGTTTACCCAGAAGCAAGTCCTATGGGTTGAATCCAGCGCGGAGGATGAGCCTTTGCTCAGCGGGAAATTGGTGATGAATCCAGAATATATCGAATGGTTCACCCGTGCCCAGAGTTATATCCCCCCTTTCAGTGCCCGCTTCCCCGCAAAACCTATTAGGACATTGCTCACATGGGATGATCTCGTAATCCGAGGGGACCTCCAAGTTCAGTTGGACGAAGTCATCGGCTGGATGCAACATGGCGAGACACTCCTGAAGGACTGGCAGCTCGAACGACTAGTCAGACCTGGCTACAGGTGCTTATTTTATGGACCACCAGGAACAGGCAAAACACTTACAGCCACCCTCTTGGGACAAACCTTAGGCAAAGAAGTCTACCGAATCGATCTAGCCAAGGTGATTTCTAAATATATTGGAGAGACTGAGAAGAATCTAGCCAGGGTATTTGATACAGCTGAGAATAAGAATTGGATACTCTTTTTCGATGAAGCAGATGCCTTGTTTAGCAAGCGAACAGAGACACAAAATTCCAACGATCGCTCTGCCAACCAACAAGTAGCTTACTTGCTTCAAAGAATCGAAGACTATCGAGGTGTAGCCATCCTAGCGACCAACCTCAAGGAAAATATGGATGAA